>CAVQPP010000180.1:0-19215 GCA_963714445.1 uncultured Actinomycetota bacterium | reverse complement strand
ATCGGGCGTCACAAGCAAAATCGCTGCCACTGCATTTAGAATCTCGATTTCCGTTTCCTGTTGCCACAGCGTGCCGGGCGGAAGGGCCTCACGAGTTGGAAGATGCGAATCAGTCCCTGGTTCTCGATTACCTTTAGCTGAAGGATCAGCATCTGGAGAAACCTGTTGTCCTGGGGGGAGCAGCTAATGAACACCAATTCCGGCTGTGAACCAGATGAAGAGGCACCGCAAGGCTTCCGGTACTACCGGGTCGCCGTCCCTTCCCCCCAGTGGACACGTCAGCAACCGTGGAGTCGAGGTGATACTTCCGCAGAGTGCTGGGCCACGGACGGCAGGCAGGCTGCACCATCGGGACGAGTAGTGGGATCCCTCTCCCCGCCGACCAATCCGATGCGTGAGCCCTGAATGTGCTCGCCACCGTCATGCCATCGCCGCCCCTCTAGGGGGGCTCCGCCGAGATCAAGGTAACTCAGGGGGGTCGGCTAAGCAACCGGCTCACTAATTTGTGGCATGTTCTCGAACATATATTCAACTGCCATACCTTGCCCAAGGTCCTCAAGCGCTTTGGCTGACAATGCGGTGGATCTCACGGGCGAGATCCGATAGGGGACCTTGTCCGACTCCGAAGGGCGCATAGCCGACAGTGGCCTGCTTGGCGAGTTCGCCGCTTGGAAGCGGGACAGGGATGGCATCGTTCCAAACAAGGATGGCGCTACGATCACCGGCATTATCGTTGTCCCCCCGCTTGCCGCCCCAGCAAGGAGACGTGGGAGCTCTTGATCTACGATGAAGTCCGAAGCTAGGAAGTCCGCGCTGATGAGCAGGACGGCGACACTAGCAGCGTCAAGGGCCGCTTGGATCTCGCTCCGCCAATCTGCACCGGTCCTAATATCCCTGCCCGAAAAGCCTGAATGTATTCCTCGCGAATCAATGGGCGCAGATGCTGTAACAGGCGGTCTAGCCACCTGTCATCCGCCTGGTTGTAGCTGATGAATACGTAGTTACCGGCTGCACTTGCCGAGACCGAGTCCATCCCTTTGTTCCTCATCACTTATCGCGCTGGTAGAGGTGAGCGGCCCGATGGTCATCATCGAAAGGTCGTCTCTGATGCTACAGACCGTTGGGAATCCCGTCACGTTCAATCTGCGGAGAGTGGCAAGGGGTGCTTTAGTGTGACAGAACCTCGGTTCCCACTCATGGGAGACACGGGCCCTGGTTCCGCCGCTCCTGGGCACCCAGAGGGTAGTCAACCGCTGCTACCCGTTCGTATGGAGAGGCTTGAGCGGCTTGCCTGCATTTTTCGGATCTACGAGCCGAGGCTAACCTCGAACCGGCCTACATAACAGGATGATCTGCATCAAGCGTGTCCATGAGCGACTGAACTGTCAGCCGCTCCGAGTCGGCGATCCGTGCGTCCTCCCCGGCCGCCAACTGGGCAGAACGGTCGACTCTTCGTGACTCCCGCTTGCGGTGCCTGAGGGCAGCCTTGACAGGCAGGGTGCCACGCTCACGAGACGGTCGCCGCCACGCAGAAACGGCCTCGGCCGTGTTCAAGATGGATGACTCGGCGGGTTCAACAAACCACGCCGACGACAGCAGCCAGTTTTCGCTCCAGATTTCGGGTAAAATCACCGCGGCCTGTTATCCGGCCTTCTTGCCATGATCAATGAGGAGCTGGTGCAAGAGTGGTACGGCGGAGTCGGGTGCAAGGCGGTATCGCTCTGCTAGGGCGCCGCGCCACAGGTCTTCGAGGACGTCGCAGAGGCGTTGGCGCATCTCCAGGTGATGTGGTTGTAGACGGCGTCCATGCCGGGCATGGCGTGGCCGCGGCGGTCCATCTGGATGACCTTGTTCAGGTCTGCGGCGTCCAGCCAGGTGGCATGGGTGTGACGGTCGTCGTGCGGCCTGAACTTGCCGGTCAGGTTCGGCCAGGTGCCGTCGGCCAGGTCCGCGGCCTTGTTCTTCCGGTTGCCCTTGCGGATCGGGATGCCCGGCCACGGCTTGGCAGTGATGTAGACGGGTCGGCGGACGCCCTTGCGGGCAGGGTAGAGGCCTTCGGCGGCGGGCGTGAGATAGCGGTCGGCGTAGTTCGACCGGCGCGGGTGGCCGCCCTTGGCCCAAGGAACAGGTAGTTCGGGGCGGTCGGGTCGTCGCCCTTGCAGGCTGGGTGGCCGTCGGCCAGCGGGCAGCGGCAGGTGGGCAGCCGGTTGTCCATCGCCCACCGCATTAGGTCAGCGAGGAACGGTGGCAGGTCCAGGACCCGGTAGGAGCCATCCTTGGGGGGCGCCTTGCAGACGACGCCGCCGAGTTCGCGCAGCTGCCAGTCGACGGCGTAGGTAGAGATGCCGTGCTCGGCTGAGCTGGAGCGGGGAGTCCTTGCCGTCCCATCCCTCGACGGCCAGCAGTTCGCCCCACCGCACGCCCGTCCAGGCGGCGAACACGTTCATCACGAAGTCGATGTCCCGGCCGGACAGCAGCGCGCACCGTTCGGCCAGGCACAGGGCCTGGAACGGGGTGATCACGTTGGCGGTGGCCTGCTGGGCGCGCGGCGGGTGCCCGGCCCCTGGCGCGCACCCGGCCGCGGCGGCCCTTGCGCCGTTCTGCTGGGTTACCTCGATCTTCCTGGCGTGGACGGCGTCGCCGAGGATTGTGATCAGCAGCGACCGGGCCCGGAGGCGACCGAGGCGGCGTACGGGCGTCCCCGGGCGCTGATCTGCGTTGGGATGGCCTTGTCCCAGGCCTCTATCTCCTCGAAGGTGAGCGATCCGATCTGGCGCCCCTGGAAGGCCGGGAGGATGTGGAACTCGACGAAGTACTTGTACTTGGCCCGGGTGGTGGGCTCGATGTCGTCGAGGAGCCCAGCCCAGATGTCGATCCATTCCTCCAGCAGGATTCTGGGCCCGGACCGGTCACGCCAGGTTCCCTTCATCTGCTCGGTGATCTGCGCCATGGCGTCCGCCCGGGCTTCTTCCGGATCCTCGTAGAAGGGGGTCCGGTACTTCTCGCCCTCGAAGCGCCACACGTAGCGGGTGCCATGGCGGCGGGCTTCGGCCCAGGGCTTCGGCCTGCGCTGAGGGGTCATCTGGCCTCCGGTGATCTCGAGGTGGCTCCGCGTGCGCGATGGGGGGCTGCGTAGGCCGCTGGCTCGTTCACGTCTGGTCGTCCTGGGCGGCGCTGACCCGGCCGCCGTGAGCGCGTCGCGCTCGCCAGGAATCCGGGTTTGCTTCGCCGCCGCGGCGCGGTGGGCGGCGATGCGGGATCGGCCTGGGCGCTGGACCCGGCGCATCTCGGCTCGGCTCGGGGTTGTGGCTCGACGCCCCTCGCCCTTGGCGATCTGGCGCAGGTCCTCCAGCGTGAAGATGATCCGGCGTCCGTTGAGGTGGAAGGGAACCTGCTTGCGGTAGGCCCGCGTCTTGAGTGCGCACTCGGTCATCTCCGCCAGGCCGAGACCGCGCAGGACGAGGGCCGCATCCGCAGGCAGGAAAATCGGGGGAAGATCGAGTGAACGCAGATCGACGACATCCGCAGCCGTCTGTGGTCGCCTTTCCCGGGAAGGATGCCGGAGGCGGCCTTGCCAGTCGCTGAACGCCGTTTCAGCGACCGCGTGCTCATCAGCCTCGGCGTCGGCTACTGGGACGGTGGGCTGTATCCGCCGGTGGATGCTGTCGACGGGGACTTCGGCGATCCTTGGCCGCGTGTCCCTCGTGACCGCTGGCTCGTTCACAGGCATCGTCCAGCCGTCCTCCCGGCGCGCCTGGGCCCTGCCGCCCGGGCGACCTGTTGGAGGCGGCCCATCGGGGCCCGCCGCCTGGGCCAGACCCTCCAGGTGCCTGCTCGTAAGGCGCGAACCTTGCTGGTCTTCGCTGTCACCGGATGTCCTCTGCGTCCCAGGCCGCGTGCCAGGCAGCGACCGCGGCGGCCAGGCGGGGACAGCCAGTGGCGTGGCCCTCCTCGCAGTCCTCCGGGCGCCCAGCCTCGGGACCACGATCGATGACGGTGCCGCCGCAGCCGGGGCAGACCCAGGAGAATGAGCGGGTGCGGAAGCCAGGCTCGCCAGCTACCTGGTCATAGGCGGCTTCGGCGGCGGAAGGCCCGTCCACGGGGCTGCGCTCGAAGCCGAGCGCCACGCCGATGTCCTGCCATGAGTGGCCGTCCTCGCGGGCCCGGCGGGCATGCTCGCAGGTGATCAGTCGCAACGCGTGCCCAACGGCCGCGGCAGCCCGCAAGGCGGCCATGGGTTCGGCGTCCGTGACTGTCATGTCCAGGTCAGGACGGTCGCGGAACAGCGGCCGGGTCACCTCGTGTCCGCCGGTCTCACGGACAGTGCCGATGATCGCGCGGCGGGTCTGCTGCCGGGCAACCTGCGCGGTGTGTTCGTCGGGTAGGCGAAACGGTTTCATTTTCTGACACAACGCCAATGCTACTATGTAGCTGTGACAATTCATAACGATAATTCCCGCGCCCCCAGCCATCCCCTCGTAACCGGTCTCGGGGCGGTTGGGTGTCGGTGAACCAGCGCTCGGACGGCGTGGCGCTGCGAATGTCGCTCGCTGGGCGGCGGTCCGGATGCGAGACTCGCGGTATGTCAGTGACAGTGCTCGACCGGGAGATGTACACCGAAGCCGCCGCAGCGCGACTGCTCGGAGTGCCCCAGGGCACGCTGAACTACTGGCTGGAGGGCGGGGAGCGGCGCGGGAAGGTGTACCGGCCTGTCATCCGGGTCGAGCCCCGAGGCGACCGGGCTGCGGTGACATGGGCGGAGTTCATCGAGGCCGGGCTGCTGCGCGAGTACCGGCGTACCCACGGCGTGCCCATGGCCGAGTTGCGGGCGTTCATCGACGTGGTACGGGAGCGTTATGGGACGCCCTACCCGCTGGCTCATCACCGCCCGTTCGTCTCCGGCCGTGAATTGCTGTCCCAGGCACAGGACGCCTCCGGCCTGGACGCTGACTTCTGCCTGGTGGCCGAGGTCCGCGGCCAGTACGTGCTGACCTCTCCCGCGGACTCGTTCGTCCGCCGGGTGACCTGGGAAGGAGATATCGCCGCGGAATGGCGGCCGCACGACGATCCGCGGTCTCCGGTCCGGATGAACCCTGACGTGCGGTTCGGCCGCCCGGCGGTACACGGCGTCAGCACTGAAGTGCTGTGGGAGCACGACCAGGCGGGTGAGACCGTTGAGGAGATCGCCGAGGAGTTCGACGTCGGCCTGGATCAGGTGCGCTGGGCGCTGGCCTACGAGACGTCCGCGAGAGCGCGGGCCGCATGAACCGGCCGGCAAAGCCGGCGCCCGTTCAGTTCTACCTCGACGCCGACGTCCTCGGCTTGGCCAAGATCCTCGTCCAGATCAGGGGGGACGTCACCTACCCCGGCGACCCCGGCGGCAAGGTGAAGGGCGGCCGGGTCCGCGCCGCATGCCCGATCACCGATGCCGCCACGCCTGATCACGTGTGGATTCCGGAAACCGCCCGCCAGGGGTGGCTGATCATCACCAGGGACCGGCACATCCAGGAGCACCGCGCTGAGATCGCCGCGGTGAAGTCCAGTGGTGCCCGCATGGTCACCCTGGCCGGGGCTGAGGCCGTGAACACCTTCAACCAGCTTGAAGCGCTGATGTGCAACTGGCGCCAGATCCAGAGGCTGCTGGAGCGGCCTGGCCCCTTCATCTTCATCGCGACCCGCACCACGATGCGTGAATTGCCGGTGTAGCGGCCAGATCACATGAACATTGCTTACGAAGCTGCTGCTCAGCAAATGCTGGGCTACAGCCCAGCCGCCCCAGTCTGGTGGGGTGTAGCTTGCCCACGCCGTCGTGTACTGACTGTTTACCGGCGGTGCCGCGTCACCAATATGGGCAGCAGCGCGGATGCATAGTTGCTCTGCCTTCCCGGCGAGGTCAGGCTTGTCCGCATCCAGCCAGGACCGCAGCGCCGTGGCTGCCGCAGGCTCCGGGATTGTCTGATCCAGCCAGCCTAGATCGGCGGCGAGGATCCGATTGACGTGGTCCCCAACGGGCCGCCCGTCGAGCCTGTGCATGGCGCGCCCGTGTATGTGCCCCGCTGACTCACCGATCCAGCTCTGTTCGTCGCGTAGGCGCTGCCTCAGCCCGCCCTCCTTGCCGCGGCCGATGCCGACATACGCGACTGGACGATCTAGAAGATCGGCAGGAGCGTCTTCACCACCTATCACCCAGGTGTAAAGCCCGGACTCATCGGTGAAGAGCTGTTCCATCGCTACGGGGAACCATTGGATGCCGAGCGCGGCGAGCGCCATTGACAACGCTCGCGGCGTCGCCAGGTTCAGCGTGGCTGGAGCGGTGAGCACGGTCATTTATCCTTCCTGAGAAGCAGTTCGCCTGTGATTCATTCGGTTGGTCACATGGTTAGGAATCGTTGCGGTTCAGCGAGGGCGGCCCGGGCGCCAGCGAGGTCAGCTAGGCGTTGGGCGAGAGTGGCTTCTGCGAGGTAACGGGGAAGGGCCACGCTGAACTTAAGGCCATCGACCGCCTTATCGTCGACCGCGGGCAGACACAGCCGTTCCGCAACGCCATCGAGCGTGGCCTTCCACTCCGCTGGCGTAATGTCGCTGCGCAGGCGGATAGAGAACTCTTCCACCCGCTGAGCACTGTCCGCCATCTCGCCGAGGGTGGCGATCAGGGTGGCGTTGGCGCGCAGCCCGGCCCAGGTCCACCAGCGCACGTCGTCGCCGGGGCCACGGGAGATTACGGTCCCAGCCGGGTGCACCAGATCCGGGGCCGACTCCCGGGCCTCCCGGAGAGCGGTGACCGCCCGGCGGGTCAGCCGCACGGGCGGGTCGTTCCCGAGCAGCACCTCCCGGATGGCGCGGCTCAGCGTGAATGAGGCCCCGGTGAATCCAGGGAGGATCCAGCGGGCCTTGCCTCCGCTGTCGGCCGCCTCAACAAAGCAGCGGCGGCGTTTCCAGTCGATCCAGGTGACTCGCCAGCTGTGGCCGGCCAGCAGCAGCAGTCGTGGTCCTTCGACCTGTGCGGTGAGCAGGGCGGGATCGGTGCGGCCAATCTCGGCCCGGCCGTTCAGCACAGTGAACTGGGGCATGGCGGTGAACGCCGTGGTCAGTTCCATGAAGTGGCGGCGGCCGAAGCGGAGTTCGGCTTCGGGCCCGATGAACAGCATGCCGCCGTCGGCAGTCCAGGAACCCCTCGTGCACAAGATGGGCCAGGATGGGCCGCGCCGAAAGCCCGAACGCGCCGAGCCCATTCCACCAGTCCTGCCACAGCTTGTCCCCGACCTGGCCTTCCTGCAGGCAGAGGGCGAGGATCTGCTGGGCCACGATGTGGCGTGGCTCTGGCGGCGGCAGTACCGGCTCGACCCAGCCCCGGCTCCACAGCAGCAGCAGCCCGGCCGCGTCCAGCAGCCCACCGTGGTCCAGCGCGAGGAACAGGCAGTTGCGCTCGGCTCCCGGCCGCCGTCCGCTGCGGCCGATGCGCTGCAGGAACGACGCCACAGTGGCAGGCGCGTTGATCTGGATGACCCGGTCCAGGTCACCGACGTCCACGCCGAGTTCCAGGGTGCTCGTCGCCACGATCACGCAGTCCTTGGCGTCGGCGAAGGCCTGCTCCGCGCGGCGCCGTTCGTCCAGGGACAGGGACGCGTGGGACAGGAACGTGGCCACCCCGCGGGCCAGCAGCGCGCGCCCGAGTTCCTCCACCAGCCGCCGCGAGTCGCAGAACACCAGCCGCTTCTCGCCCCGGTGCAGAGCAGAGATCACCCTGTGCGGCGTTGCCGACCGAGCCCACATAGTCAAGCTGGACGTCACCCGCTGGGGGAGACGGCAGACGGTGCCGGCGGCGCCGTGCCAATCTGCGGGTACGGCCAGGTGCGGTGCCAGGCAGATCACGCCGGGTGCCACAACCTGCCCCAGGCGCTGGCCGGCGCCGGACCCTTGCAGCCAGGCCAGCAGTTCGCCGGGGTTCCCGACGGTGGCAGACAGCCCGACCCGCTGCAGGGGCTGGCCGGCCACCCGGGTCAGCCGCTCCAGCACCGCCAGCAGATGCCAGCCGCGGTCGTCACCGGCGAAGGCATGGACCTCATCGATCACCACCGCCCGCAGCGGCGCGAACAGCCGGCGATGGTCAACCTTGGCGCTGACCAGCATCGATTCCAGCGATTCCGGAGTGGTCAGCAGCATGTCGGGCGGATCGCGCAGCAGCCGCGTCGCGCACCCCGGTCGTCACATCTCCGTGCCACAGTGCCGCGCGGCGGCCGAGCCAGCCAGCGTAGGTCTCCAGCCGGGGGAGCAGGTTGTTGAGCAGCGCCTTCAACGGTGCCAGGTACAGCACCGACGGCGCCCCCCAGTTCTCGGCGGCCATCCGCGACAGCAGCGGGAAGGACGCCGCCTCGGTCTTCCCACCTGCGGTCGGCGCGAGCAGCAGCGCGTCATCCCCGGCGAGCAGCGGCCCGACCGCCTCGGCCTGCAGCGGCCGCAGCGTCTGTCCAGCCGAGCGTGTTGGCCAGGTGGTGGGCCAGCGACGGGTGCAATCTGGCCAGCGCGGAATCCGGTCCGCCGGGCCGCTCACAGGTCCAGTTCCACGTCGTCGGGATCACTCGCCCGCTGCTGCCAGGCGTTGCGCTCGACGTCGGTGAGTTCGCTGCTGGACAAGGTCAGCTGGTAGTGCTGGCGGGGGTTGAAGTCGGGGAACTGGTCGACCCGGTCCAGGACCTGCTCGACCAGCTTGCGGAGGAAGACCCGGGGGGCGATGCCCGCCTGCCCGCCCAGCCCGCCGGTGACCGCCTGCGCCAGTTCGGCTACGTAGCCGTCATCGGCCACCGACTGCACCCGTGCCCCGTTGGCGGCCCCAGCCGCGTACAGGTCGCGGACCGTGCAGCCCAGCGTCGTCAGCTTGTCCAGGTCGAAGCCGGTCAGCCGGATCTGGACGGCGCGCGGGTTGTCGAACCGCGGGTCGCCGAAGTCGGTGGCCAGCCGCTGGGCGAGCGGGGCGAGCCGCTGCACCCCCTGCTGGCCGTCGTAGAACGCCGGAGTGCCGGTGATCATCAGATAGAGCCCGGGGAACCGGCCGCCGTCAACCTCGTCGATGAGCTGCCGCAGCGCGTTCAGCCCCTTCTCCCGCACGTCCCCGCGTACCCGCTGCAAGGTCTCCGTCTCATCCACCGCCACCACCAGCCCGGCATGCCCGGAATCCCGCAGCACCGTCAGCAGCCCCTGCAGGAACCCGAGCGCGCCGAAATGATCCAGGTCGCCCTTGATCCCGGCGGCACGCTTCACCCCCGCGGCGACGTTCGGCTGCCCGCCGAGCCACGCGATCAGGCCCTCCGCCTCGGCCGTCATTTCCTGCATAACGGCCAGTCGGTAGGCGCGCAGGGCCGCCGCGAACGCCGGCGTCGTCCGGGCGACGGCGCGCAAGCCGCCGTTCCATCAGGTCGCTGGTCGCCTGGGCCAGCGCGGTCGCGTCGGCCGGATCGCCACGCCCGGCGGCGAGCACGTCCTCTTCCAGGGTGTAGAACCAGCCGTCCACGACGTCGCGCAACGCGCTCGGCGGGTGCGAGGCGGTGGCCAGCCGCTCGGTGAGCCGCCGGTAGACGGTCTCCAGCCGGTGCAGCGGGGTCTCGGTCTCGGAGATCTGGATCTCGGCTGACGGCGAACCCGCGCCGTTTGGCCCGCTCGGCCAGCCACCGGATGAAGAACGTCTTGCCTGACCCGTACTCCCCGCGGACCGCCTTGAACATCGCCCCGCCCGCGGCGACCGCCGCGAGCTCATCATCAATGGCCTGCTCGAACCGGTCCAGCCCGACGGCGAACAGATCCAGCCCGGCCTGCGGCACGGTGCCCCGGCGGAGCGCGTCGATCACCTCGCGCCGCCGGGCCGGGCTCACCGCAGGGCTGGTCACCCGCTGCCGCCCAGGAACTGCTCGCGCAGCAGAGCCGTGTTCAGCTCGGCGGTGCGGCCCTCGTCCGTCACCCCGATCACGGCGTAGCCATCCACGTTCAGCAGCCGGCCCAGCTGGGCGACATAGCCACCCATCCGGAACGGCGGCTGCCCGGCGACCGCGGCCAGCGAGGTGACGGGCAGTTTGCCGCCGGCCTGGCCGAGAGCATCGAGGACCTCGGCCACCTGCGCGTCCGCGGGCGGCTTACGGACGAACGCGCGCTGCGCCGAATACAGCGGGCTGGCCACTACCTGGGTGCCGAGCGAGGCCGGGGCCGGGATGTCGGCGTCGGTGAACAGCGTCGCGGTGTCCGGCGCGGACGCCGCCGCTTTGCGGGCCGCGGTGGCGGGCCGGGCCGCAGCAGCCGGGCGGCTGGCCGTCTCGTCTGCCCCGGCAGCCGGGGTCCACCATGACGGGGCGTGCAGCGCGGGCGTGCTGTAGCGGGCCCAGCCCCGCGGGATCGATGCGCCTGCGGGCACGAACACCAGCACCGGCAGCACGGTCTCGGCCAGCGACGCCCCGCCGTGATACCCGGCTCGTCTGGCGGTATAGCGGATCCGCTCATCCCACGGCAGCACGACCGCGCCCCCATCGGCCAGCACCCGGGGACCGCTCACGAGTACCTCCCCCGCACCGGGGGTCCCGGCCCGGTAGCGTGCCGCCTCGGCGGCGGCCGGGTGGATGCCCTCCCCCGGTCGAGAATGTGGCCGTGGTCGGAGGTGAGCACGACCGGCCGCCCGGCCCCGGCCGCCGCGGTCAGCAGTTCGGGCAGGTAGGTGACGTCGGCGAGCCGCCAGGCAGGAGCGCTGCCCGGCTTGCCTTCCCGCAGCGATTCATCGACCGTGTTGAGGACGACTCCCACGACGGTGGACGGCTCGCTCAGGGCGGCCCGCACCGCGGCGGACAGCCGCGCGCCCGGGCCTGCGGGCAGCTCCGCCTTATGGAACAGGGCTGCTGCGCGGCCGCGCCAGAACGCAGCGAACCCGGCCTGTTCCTCAGCCTGGCCTCCGGCCTGGAGCCGCCCGCACAGCAGGCTGGTCCGGGAGAACGTGGTGATCGAGGGCAGGACGGTCAGCGCGCCTTCCCGGCCGTCGGCGTGACGGCCGGCCTCGTCCCAGATCCGCAGGGTGGCGATCTCGTCGGCCAGAACGCAGGCGACCGCCGCGCTCATCCCGTCCACAACGACGATCAACGGCGCGGCCTGGTCGGCCAGCGGCCGGGCTACCCGCTCCAGCACGTTCTCGGCCAGCAGCAGATCCTCGGTGGGGCCAGCGGCCGGGCTCCATGCGGCGAGCCGGGCCGCGAACGCCCCGTCCAGTTCGGCGCGGCGGTCGCGTACCGCCTGGTGCAGGGCTGCGTACGCCGTTCGGCCTGGGGGGTGCGGGCCGTGTCCGGGCTGGTGATGATGGCCAGTGCGCGGTCCACCCAGCCCCAGGCCCGCATCTGGCCGGTGCACCCCGGCGGCCACGGTCGCCGGCCGTGCTTCCCCGGCCGCGAGCCAGCGCACCAGCCGTGTTGCCGCCTCCGCTTCCGCTTCGACGCGCTTGCGCCGTGGCGCGGCGGTGTTCCTTGAGCCGGGCCAGCCGGTCCTCGACCGCCGCGAGGTCAGCCGGCCGGGGGACGGGCAGCGCGGTGGTGATCGCCTCGGCCAGCGCGGTGATGCGGGCATCGAGACCGCCTTGCAGCAGGGCACTGCTCGGCCGGCGAGGCGTCCGGCGCCCAGCTCGGTGAGGATCTGCTCGGCCCGGTCGCACATGGCCTGGGCATCGAGCGGGTGCCCGTTCTCGTTCCAGCGCAGCACCAGCGACTCGGCCGCCTCCCCGAACGCCCGCAGGCCGTCGGGATCAGCCGGAGGGCCGCCGAGGAATCGCTGTTCCGCACGGGCCCGGGTCATCAGCGCCGATTGCTCGTGCACGTCGCTGCGGGCCCATCAGAGTTCCGCCACCGCCAGGCCGAACGGGACCGCGTCAAGCACCTGGCCCTCGCGCAGCAGCCGGAACACCACCTGGCCACTGGGCCGGCCGACGTCTTCCAGCCAGCCGGTCAGCCCGTCCTGTTCCTCCTGCGCGCAGGGACAGGAACCGGGCCACCCGGGTCTCATCACGGCTCCAGTCCAGCAGCGCCGCCGCATCCAGGCGTTCGTCCTTCGCTGCGGCCGAGACGCAGGGCCGCCAGCCGGCTGAGGGCCGTTTCGGCGGGCAGCACCGGGCCCGGGCTCCGCCGCCACCCGTCGCCGGGCTGGGCCTCCAGCAGCGCCCCGGCCAGCCACCGGTAATCCCGGCGGAGCAGTACCGGGTCGAGCCTGCGGGCGCCGAATGCCGCCAGCACCAGGTCCCAGCGGTCGATCGGCCGTACTTCATGGCCGATCGCCTGGGCCAGGATGGAATCCCCCAGCTCGTCGTCTTCGCAGGGCGTGAGGACAACCAGGTAGGTGCCGGGTTCCCGCTGCTCGCTGAGCGCGTCCAGCACGGACAGCACGGTCGGGCAGCCCCGCACCTGGGCGGTGCTGCGGCCCTGGGCCGATTCGACGCTGAGCGCGGGCGTGCCCCGCCATTGTGGCGCGGCCCGGAGCAGGATCAGCCGCTCCGCCGCCGCGGCCGGATCGACGGGCCGGTCCCGGGTGGCCGCGTGGGCGAGGGCCTGCCTCACCGCGCTCTCGATCACCGCCTGGCTGGCTTCCGGCGCGGCCAGGCTGTCCGTGCCCGCGGTCATGGGGTCACGATCCGCCACGTGACTTCCATGGTGACATCGGGGTGTGCGCCCGCGAAGCGGCGGAGTTCGTCCGCGACCTCATCGACGTCACCCGTATTGACCTGCCTGCGGGCCGTGCTGTCGCCGGGCGGCACCCATGCCACCGGAGCTGGACCTGGCTGGCCCGCGGAGGCCGCGCTGAGCCCACGCGGCTGGCCCGGATCAGGCCCATGCTCGGCCCCAGCCCCTGCCGGGCTCGCCTCGATTCCCGGCGCTTCGCCACTGTCGTTTACCTCGCGCTGGGCCGTCTGGGTGATGTCGAGCAGGAGACCGGTGGCCGCGGTATCAGCCGCCCGCAATGCGTCGCTCAGCCCGCTCTCGTGTTCGTCGCGCCGGGCCGCAGCCCGCAGCTCCTGGGCGATCACCGATGCCCGCTCGGCGTCCGGGCCGCCGCCCCCAGTAAGGGCCAGCGTCCGGTCGATGACATCCCACTTCAGCGCGGCGATCTGGTAGGCGAGGTTCCGGGCGCTGTCCAGGCTGGCCCGGTAGATCACCCCGTCATGCGGGAGGTCGGCCTGGGCGAGGGCGCGCAGCAGGGCAGTCGCGTCGGTCAGCGCGGCGAGCTGGTTGAGCAGCTTCGCCGCCGCCCGGGCGGTGACCAGGCGCGGAGCAGCCTGATCCAGCCCGAGGGTTCCGGCGTGCCGGGCGAGCTCGGTGACCAGGGACTCAGCCGCAGGCAGCATTGCCCCGGCCTCCCGCCGCACCTGATCGGCGAGGGCCTGGACGGCCCGGGCGCTGCGCACCGGCTGGCGGGCCAGCCCGAAAATCGCTGGCGGCCCGCGTGCTGGCCGCCGTGAACTCGGCCTCGCCGGGCAGCTGCTGGCGACGCAGCACCATGTCCGAGGTCAGCCTGCCCAGCTCCGGAGGCGTGATCGGCTGGCCGCCCCGCATCCAGGCCCGGTCGGACTGAACCGCGAAACAGCACACCAGCAGGTCGTTTACGAGCGGCGGCAGTCCCGGCTGCTCCGCATCGATCCAGCCCCGGACGTCGCCGACGGTCGGCTCGGTGGCCCGGCCCGCCGCGGACGCACGATGCTCGATCCGCAGCTTCCAGTCCTCGCGCAGCACGAATACCTCGCCGACGGTGGCGATCTCCAGGGGGTTGGCGATGCGCCGCAGCACCGGCAGGTCAGTGTCCGGGACCTCCAGCCTGCCACCCCGGTCCTGGGCGGCCTGCTCCACGGCGGCCGCAACCGCCGAAAGCTCGGCTTTCCTGATCACGTGCCCTCGGCCGCCCGGGTCGAAGTCAGGGTGACGTGGGTAGAGGTGGTCATACATCTGGCCGCAGATCCGGCTCAGCGCATCCGCGAAGCCGAGGCCTGCCTGCGGCCGGACCTGCAACTGGGAGTCCAGCGCCATCAGGTGCTCGTCGGCCCGCGCACCCAGGTCGGCGTCGTCCGGGCTGGCCAGACCATAAGCCCGCCGCAGGGCATCGCGGAGCCTGATGGTGAGCGCGGACTTGCGGCTCTCCAGCACCGCCCGGGCATGGTGCCGGTCCTCCTGGCGACAGATAGGGCGTGAATTCTTCCAGGCGGCCGCGGCCATCGAGGATGTAGCTGATCCGGACCAGATCACCGAGATCGGCCAGCCGCTCCTGGGACAGGAACGACGGCAGCCACACCATCGTGGCGGGCCGCTTCAGCCGCTCGCGCAGCTGGTGCACCCTATGCCGGTCCTCGGCCGGGCCGAAGCTGCCTTCGTCGAACGGGTAGTCGATGACCACCCGCACCGCGCCGGGCAGTTCCGGTTCAAACTGGCTGTCCGCCAGGTCCTGGTCGCGAACGTTCGCGAACAGAAGTTCCGCAGTCCGGTCGGTCCCTCGCCACACGATCGGGCAGGTGGTGGTGAACTCGCCGCGGTCGGTGATCCGGAACTCCGCCCACAGCAGGGCCTTGGTCAGCCGCCGCCGCGCCGCCGGGTCGTCTATGTGGATGACCTGCTGGAGGATCTCGGCGGTGTTGACGCCGATCAGGTTGATCTCGACCGCTGGGTTGTCCGCGTCGGACACGCGGATCTCCCCGAACTCCCCGGCCAGCTCCCGCAGCGACCGGGCCACCGCCTTCTGCTCCTGGCCGGGGATCATGGCGGCGATCGACCCATGGTTCAGCGCGGCCAGCCTGGTCGCGGTCAGCGCCCGCAGCGCCGGGACGTTCGGTACCAGCGCGGCCAGCAGCAGCGTCTTGACTACCAGGTCGTCGGCGCGGTAGGCGTGCCGTGGTGGCACCCTGGCCACCTCCTGCGCGGTCAGCTTGTGCTTGCGCAGCAGGTATTCCTGCACCCGCTGGTAGAACCGCTTGGCCTGCTCGAACTCGTCCCGCAGCCGGTCGCTGAACGGCCGGTCGCCCCCTGGGCCAGCACGTCGTAGATCGCGCCCAGCGGCATGAGCTGGCCGACCGGCAGCGTGTCCCGGTAGTCGACGAGCAATTGCTGCATGAGCTTGAGCGCGGTCCGCTCCCGCTGCAGCGCGCTGGAAACGTCCACCATCGCGTGCAGGAACGCGGGGCTGAACGGGTAGGTCCGCGCGGAAATCCGCCCGGTTCCCCGCGCCGCCCTGGGCGTCCAGCAGGCTTCCCACACCTCGGGACGGCTTCGCTCCGTCTGGCTGAACGCGGCGTCGAGGGCTGCCTTGGCTGCCTCGTCCTTGGCCGCAGCAGCCGGGCCGCGACGATCGCCGGCAGGTTGCTGTCCTCCAGCTTGATCCGGTCGAACCGGCCATCCCAGTACTTCAGCGTGTCGAACAGGCTCGCCGTGGTCGCCCCGGCCGTGTCCTGGCCGACCAGGTCCCGCAGGTCGCGCTGGCGGGGCACGAAGCTGATGATCGGGGCCGGGCGCTCGTGCTCGGCCGACTCGACCAGCTTGGAGACCTTCTGCGCTTCGGTCTTGATCCTGGTCGGGTCGCCGATGTACCCGGACAGCCAGAGCACCAGTTCGTCCAGCAGCAGCACCACCGCGTCTACGCCCAGGACATCGTGCGCGTGCCGGCTGATCTCGGCCAGCCCCTTGTCCAGTTCGATGAACGAGCCCGTGGTGCCGCTGACCGCAGCCGCGTAGCCCTGGAAGTGGGTGGCGAGCAGGTCCCCGACCAGCCGGTTGCGCACCTTGTCACCGGGCGGCGCGGCCAGCGCCTGGTCCAGGCTGGCCGGGTCCCACGCCGCATCACCCCACTCCTCATCGGCCGGGCAGTCCCGCGATGAACCGCTCATCGCCCAGCGTGGCCCGCAGGTCACGAGCGTCGGCGAGCAGCATGTCGTCCCGGTACACCACCGGCAGCGGGCGGCCCGGGTGCATCTTGCGGACGTGATCCACGTAGCCGCCGAGGATCGCCGACTCCAGCGAGGTCGAGTCGATCATGTGGAAGGGCACCAGCAGGAACGTCCGGCCGCCAGCCACTGGTCGTGCTGGCCGACGACGTCCGACCAGGCCCTTCTTGCCGCGGGCCGCGGGGTCACCGCGCAGGATCGCGTGCAGCACGGCCATGAAGTGGCTCTTCCCGGAGCCGAACGAGCCGTCGAGGTAAGCGGCCCGCGACACCCGGCCCTGACGGCCGACTGGACGATGCCCGAGCGCGTCGTCGAAACACCGGCCAGTTGGTCGGTGACCACGTACTCGCGGATGGTGGATTCCTCGCCCACGCCCTTGGACAGGTTGAGCACGAAGTCCCCGGACAGGACCCGGTCCGGGATGTCGATGAGGTCGCGCAGCAGTTCAGCAGCCATGATCGTGAAGGCCTTGTCTGCGTCCAATCGGCGGCTGACGTGGCGTGCGAGGACGGCGCCCCCGCCCGCTCGGCTGGTGGCCGCCAGGCCGTGCAGGTCGCTGGCGGCTGACCCGGCATTTGCACTGGTCTTCCAGGTACGCGGCGTAGGCGTCGGCCGGGCTCATCCCGAACGCGGGGTCGATCTCGCCGTGCCACTGCCGCACCCACGGCATGATCTCGGCCAGCCCGGCGATCAGCGGGATCAGCCGCTCCCCTCCCAGCCGTCCCGTGTGGCGCGGTCCTCGATGATGGTCATCAGCGCGTGCGCCTGCTCCCGGTGGTCCCAGCCTGCCCAGCCGAGCAGCAGCGACCCGTCGCCGTCCGGGCTGGCCTGCGGGTAGGAGATGAACCGCTCCTTGGGCACGTCCAGCTTGCCGCGGTGCGCCAGTACGAGCCTTGCGGAAGTCGGCCGAGGTGTACTTCGGCGGTACCGGGATGTCCAGCCGCTTCTCCGGTCGCGTCCTCTTCGCGCTGCAGATCCCAGGTCCGTTCCCACTGCAGCGCGCTTGCGCAGCCCGGTGTCCTTGTAGCGCAGCGCGGCCAGGTACGGCACATGCTCGGTCGTCGGTGATGTCAGCCAGCACGTCGGCGAGGTCGGCGTCCTGCGCCCGCAGACAGCCGCGCCACCGACACGAATTCCGCGTCGTCGCGCAACCGGTCGGCCAGCCGGCTCACCGTCATCGGCCGCGGCTGCTCGTCGCCCGATGTCGTGGCGGCGAACCACAGATCGCGGTCCTCGCACCGGTCCAGCAGCCAGCGCCGTCAGCGCGGCCGCTCCTTGTTCTCCCACGGCTCGGACTGCCAGCGCCGCTTGCACTCGGGCCGCTCGATCAGCGCGATGTCCGCGCCGCTGCTCGATCATCTCGATCCGCCGCTGCACGACCTCGCCGGTACTCCTGCGGCCAGTGCGCCGGAATCTCGGTGATCGGCGTCGATCCGATGCCGGGCGAACCACTGCGTCTCGACCTCGCCCTCTGCCACCCTGCCGGGCCAGCACGATCTCGAACGCCCGCTCACCCAGCCTGAGCTCGGGAACGTATCCGGGCTGGCGCGAAGCTCGGCCGCCTCCTGTCGGTCAGCAGCCCGTAGAGCCGGTAGACGTCCCAGTCCAGTTCCTCCTGAAGCGCGATCATCCGCCCCCGGATACGGGCATGCTCGGCGCGGCCACATCCAGTCGTTCCCGGGTGGGCATGCCTTGGCGCACACGCCGACGGCTCGACAGTCACTCAGCCGCGCGCCAGCCCATCCAACTCCCGCCCGAACTCTAGCGGCAACTCATCCGGCAGCGGAAACTCCTTTAGCTTGGTCCCGGTGAACTCGTAGAAGCGGTCCACGGTCGCGCTGACTCGCGCACCTTCGTCCCCTATGGTCTCCGCCCTTGTGGTAGCTTACCTGCTTGAGCCAGAAGCAGGCGGTCGAGCTGTTGAGTACTCCGAGCAGGGCGAGGTGATCGTCTTCGGTCGCCTCATCTGGCAGCTTGATCACTGGCGCCGACCGGTTGAATACCTTGCCGCCACGATCCAGCACAAAGTGGTTATGCGTCGCCACGAATGCGAAGCGATCGATAGTGGTGTCACGTGGCGACTCCGTGTAGTTCATCAAGTATTCGTACCAGCGCAGCCCGTTCTTCGTCTTGCCGAGTTACTGCGTTGCTAAGGTTCTGCGGTTCGCCAGGGTCACGCCTATGGCCAGAGCGAGGTGCTGTACGCTCGAGCTTGCCTCCAGGTCACGTCCGTACGGGTGAGGATCATATCGAGATCGGCATGTACGCAATAGGGCCGTGATGCCGCTGCACAGCGCTTTTAGCGGAGATCGTGGCACGTCGAGACGTAGCCCTAATCTTCAGCCGTTGAATCTTCCTCGGACCAACCCGGTGCGCCGTCCGATGCGTGTTCGATGACCTTCGAGCGTTTGACACTAGCATCTTCGATGGAGCGGATGAGTCGCGGCGCCGCCACCGCTCAGGCTCCATGGATGTCATGCGAAGTGTTCCCGCGAGAGGTCTGCGACGGTGACCCAGTCGCTGGGGCGGTCTGGGTCGCTGAGTC
The DNA here is from genome assembly GCA_963714445.1 of uncultured Actinomycetota bacterium. GTDB lineage: Bacteria > Actinomycetota > Actinomycetes > Streptomycetales > Catenulisporaceae > Actinocrinis. The sequence continues at coordinate 739 of CAVQPP010000180.1, read as the reverse complement.
CGGTCACGATGGCTCGCCAGACGTAGCCTTTGGCTGGGTCTCGGGCTGGGTGGCTCACCTTGAATGCCGAGGACGGCGCGGATGGGCTGGCGTGACCCCAGATTGCGGCCGACCAGGATGACCGTGGGCGTGCCGTGGTTGGGAATGTAAGCACCTGAGGTATCGATGACGTGGCTGAGTTCGGCCTCTAGGCGGAAGAAGTCCTCGATGAGCTTCTTGCCGAACTCGCGCTTCATGAAAGAGTTGGCGGTGATCTGGCCGACGTAGCCTCGCCGCGCCGGTCACCGGCGGCCCGGCGGGCCAGGTTGAAGAAGCGCTCGGCGAAAGGTACGGACAGGGCGTACGTGCCAGCGCAGGTCGCATACCGTTTCCGGTAGGCCTGGTTCTCCGCGGCGTCCTTCACCGTGATGTACGGCGGGTTGCCAACGACGACGTGATAGGAGTTCACGCCGAGTACGTCGGCCGACTTGATGAACTCGCCCACGTCCTCGGTCCGGTAAATGTGCGCCGGTTCCATGCCGTCGAGCACCCCTTGCCGTCCGGGGGCGCCGCGCCCGTGCAGGAGGGCATCGCCGACGGCGATGTTCAGCGGGAACTCGTGGGCCTTGGCCAGCTTCTTGACGCCTGCGGTTTCATCACGGCGATGAGCAGGCGGAAGCGGGCGATCGAGACCGCGAACGCGTTCTTGTCCGCGCCGTGCAGACCAGACAGAACCATTCTGATCCGGTCCCAGGCGTCC
>CAVQPP010000179.1:0-10636 GCA_963714445.1 uncultured Actinomycetota bacterium | reverse complement strand
GGCCGATCCCGCCTCCGACGTCGGCCCGGGGTCGGCCCCGCGGTCGGCACTGTGACGCCCGGCTCGACCGACACGCCATGATCTCGCCGAAGGTAGGGAATGCCACAACGCCGCTCAAGTGTTAATCTCGTAACCGCACCCGTTGTACGCGGTGGCCCGGCGACCCACTCGGGGCGCCGACATCGCGGCCACGGAAGTGCTCCCCACCCGACGGACTCCGTCGCATCCCCATTCGGGATTCCCTATCCTGTGTGCGCATGACGGCGGCGGTCCTGACGGACCCCCTTTTTAGGCGTATTCATGCACGCCGTCGGACGCGGTGAACCACCGCCGTCCGGAATTGAAACCCCCGCTCCTGCGGTCGTCGCGGTGCCAAATCGGACACCGCCCGCCTGACAGGGGCACGACCGGTCGCCGTACCGGGGCCTACCGGCAACGGCGCCCGCTCCAGGGAAGGACCCTTCGTGAGCGATACCACCGAACTGACCTCCTCGGGTCGAGGCAGGCGCCGCACCGGCACCGGACTGTCCGGGCTGCTGCTGCCTGAACTGCGACTCAAGGCAGCAGAGCTGGGCATCAAGGGAGTGACCCGGATGCCCAAGGGTCAGTTGATCGAGGCGATCCAGCAGCGCCAGGGCACCGGCGCGGGGGCCGCGTCCGCCAGCGTCCCGGCCGCCGCCTCGACGGAAAAGCGGAGCGGTGGTGCGGAGGGCACCGGCTCCGACGGTGCCTCGACCACGCAGCGCACCGGCTCGACCCGTGCCGCGACCGCCCAGCAGGCCCCCGAGGCCGCCCCCGAGCGCGAGGAGCGCGCCAATGGCCGCCGTCGCGCGACCTCGGCGCAACAGCGCATCCCCGAGCAGCCGGGCCGCAAGGAAGAGGTCGCGGCCGAGCCCGTGGCCGCCGCGGCGCAGACGCAGAACCGTGCCGCTGAGGTGGTTCCGGCCGCCGCTGCCGCTGCTGCCACGTCGAGCAGCAGCTCGTCGACGAGCACTGCGCCGGCCGGCGCGCAGAGCGCCGCGCCGAACGCGGCAGCGCCTGCCGCGCAGGGCGAGACCGGAACGCAGCAGCCCTCGCGTCGCGAGCGCAATCGTGACCGCAGCAACAACCGCAACCGCAACCGCGACGACCGCCAGCAGCACCAGGGGCAGGGCGGTCAGGGCGGCAGCCAGGGGCAGAGCCAGGGCAACGAACGCTCCAGCGGCAGCCGTGACAACCGCGACAACCGTGACGGCCAGGGTCAAGGCCAGGGCGGCGACGACGAGTTCGATAGCCGCGGACGGCGCAGTCGCTACCGTGACCGGGACCGCAACAACCGCGGCGGTAACCGGCGCGGCGGCCGTGAAGGCTACGAAGGCGGCGGTTCGCCCGACTCGACCATCACCGAGGACGACGTTCTGATCCCGGTCGCCGGCATCCTGGACGTGCTCGACAGCTACGCATTCGTGCGCACGTCCGGCTACCTGCCCGGCCCGAACGACGTGTACGTGTCGCTGGCCCAGGTACGCAAGTACAACCTGCGCAAGGGCGACGCGGTGGTCGGCGCGGTGCGTCAGCCGCGTGAAGGCGAGCGTCGGGAGAAGTTCAACGCGCTGGTCAAGCCTGGACAGCGTCAACGGCATCACCCCCGGAGCGCAGGCGACCCGCGCAGCCAGAACCACCGGACTTCTCCAAGCTGACGCCGCTCTACCCGCAGGACCGGCTGCGCCTGGAGACCGAGCCGGGCCAGCTGACCACGCGGATCATCGACCTGGTCGCCCCGGTCGGCAAGGGCCAGCGCGGTCTGATCGTCTCGCCGCCCAAGGCCGGTAAGACGATGGTGCTGCAGGCGATCGCCAACGCGATCACCGTGAACAACCCTGAGGTTCACCTCATGGTCGTGCTCGTCGACGAGCGGCCGGAAGAGGTCACCGACATGCAGCGCTCGGTCAAGGGCGAGGTCATCGCCTCCACCTTCGACCGCCCCGCCGAGGACCACACCACGGTCGCCGAGCTCGCCATCGAGCGGGCCAAGCGGCTGGTGGAGCTGGGCCACGACGTGGTCGTGCTGCTCGACTCGATGACTCGCCTGGGCCGCGCCTACAACCTGTCCGCGCCGGCGTCCGGCCGCATCATGTCCGGCGGTGTCGACTCGACCGCGCTCTACCCGCCGAAGCGCTTCTTCGGCGCGGCGCGCAACATCGAGAACGGCGGCTCGCTGACCATCCTGGCCACCGCGCTGGTGGAGACCGGCTCCAAGGCCGACGAGGTGATCTTCGAGGAGTTCAAGGGCACCGGCAACATGGAGCTCAAGCTCGACCGGCGCGCTGGCCGACAAGCGCATCTTCCCGGCCGTGGACATCGACGCGTCCAGCACCCGGCGCGAGGAGATCCTGCTCGGCGCGGAGGAGCTGGCGGTCATGTGGCGCCTGCGCCGTCTGCTGCACAACATGGAGCAGCAGCAGGCCCTGGAACTGCTCATCACGCAGATGCGTAAGACGAAGTCGAACGTCGAGCTGCTGATGCAGATTCAGAAGAACACGCCTGCGCGCGACGGCGAGTAGCAGGCAAGTAGTAGCGGAATACCGCGTGACGTGTTGCCGTTAAGGCAGCGAAGGTCGGGAGGGGCCGTGCAATCCGGGGGCTGCGGAAGCAGTTCGTTTTGGAGCCAACGGCCCCGACCTGGCAGACTGGTACGTCGGTCCCGGTTCACGCCACTGCCTCGACGGGTTCGAGGAGACACAGGGCGATCCGGCGGCCCTTTCGACCATGAGGAGCACATCGTGAAGTCCGGGATCCACCCCGAATACGTCGTCACCCAAGTGACTTGTACCTGCGGCAATACGTTCACCACGCGCTCGACCGCGACCAGCGGCGCGATCCACGCGGACGTCTGCTCGAATTGCCACCCGTTCTACACCGGCAAGCAGAAGATCCTGGACACCGGCGGCCGCGTCGCCAAGTTCGAGGCCCGCTTCGGCGGTAAGAAGCAGTCCGGCAAGTAGCGCGTTCGACGGCGTCGGCGCCCGGGGACACCCCGGCGTCGGCGCCGTTTCATGTTGGTGGTCGGAGAGTACGACGCTTGAGTCGGATCGATTAGAGGCGAGAGGCTGCGTTGAAAGGGAGTGGGGCACCGTGTTCGAGGCCATCGACGAGTTGCTAGTCGAGCACGCCGAGCTGGAAGGGCGCCTTGCCGACCCTGAGGTGCATACGGATCAGACGCTGGCGCGCAAGCTGGGCAAGCGTTACGCGGAACTGACTCCAATCGCTGAGACGTACCGCGCGTACCAGGCCAACGGCGAGGACATCGAGACCGCGCGCGAGCTGTCCCGCGAGGACCCGGTTTTCGCCGACGAGATCGACACGCTTCAGCAGCGCCGCGGCGAGCTGGAGCTGAAGCTGCAGCACCTGCTGATCCCGCGCGACCCGAACGACGACAAGGACGTCATCGTCGAGGTCAAGGCCGGCGAGGGTGGCCAGGAGTCGATGCTGTTCGCCGGCGACCTGTTACGCATGTACCTGCGCTACGCCGAGCGGCAGGGCTGGAAGACCGAGATGCTCGAGGCCACTGAGTCGGATCTCGGCGGCTACAAGGACGTTTCGCTCGCGGTGAAGTCGCGCGGCACCCCGCCGCCCGGCGAGGGCATCTGGGCGCGGCTGAAGTACGAAGGCGGCGTGCACCGCGTGCAGCGCGTGCCGGTTACCGAGTCGCAGGGACGCATTCACACGTCTGCGGCTGGCGTGCTGGTCCTGCCTGAGGCGGAGGACGTCGAGGTCGAGATCAATCCGAACGACCTACGCATCGACGTGTTCCGGTCGTCGGGTCCTGGCGGCCAGTCCGTTAACACCACCGACTCTGCGGTACGCATCACGCACCTGCCTACCGGCATCGTCGTTTCCTGTCAGAACGAGAAGTCGCAGCTGCAGAACAAGGAGTCGGCGATGCGCATCCTGCGTGCCCGGCTGCTGGCCGCCGCGCAGGAAGAGGCGGACAAGGAGGCCTCGGACGCGCGCCGCAGCCAGGTGCGCACCGTGGACCGCTCCGAGCGCATCCGCACCTACAACTTCCCGGAGAACCGGATCTCCGACCATCGCACCGGGTTCAAGTCCTACAACCTGGACCAGGTGCTCGACGGTGACTTGGACGCGGTGATTCAGTCCTGCGTTGACGCGGACCTGGCCGCGAAGCTCTCCGGCCAGGAAGGCTGAGCCCGTGAGCGAGCCGGACCCGGCAGGTGCGACTGCCGTCGCGCGGCCGCTCAATCTGCTGCTGGCCGAGGTGGCGCTTGCCGCGGTGCGGCTGGCCGAGGCTGGCGTCGATTCGCCCCGCGCCGACGCCGAAGAGCTGGCCGCGTGGGTGCATGGCGTACGTCGCGGCGAGTTGCATACCGTTCGCGACGGTGATTTCGACGCGCGCTTCTGGGAAGCCGTCGCACGCCGCGAGAGCCGCGAACCGTTGCAGCACATCACCGGCCGCGCGTTCTTCCGCTACCTGGAGCTCGAGGTCGGGCCGGGGTCTTCGTCCCGCGTCCGGAGACTGAGGTCATGGTCGGCTGGGCGATCGACCGGCTGCGTGACTTGGACATGGCTGAGCCGCTGATCGTGGATCTGTGCAGCGGGTCCGGGGCTATCGCGTTGGCCATAGCGCAAGAGGTGCCGCGCGCCCAGGTGCACGCGGTCGAATTGTCCGACGATGCACTCGAATGGACGCGCCGCAATATAGCTAAGGCGCCCGAGGGCCGACGCGTCACGCTGCATCAAGGCGACGCGCGCACCGCGCTGCCCGAGCTGGACGGCACCGTAGACCTCGTCATCTCGAATCCTCCGTACATCCCACTGTCCGAATGGGAGCACGTGGCGGCCGAGGCGCGGGACTACGATCCCCAGCTGGCGCTGTTCTCCGGGCCGGACGGACTGGACATGATCCGCTCGCTCGAACGGACGGCATCGCGACTGCTGCGCCCGGGCAGCTGGGTGGCTGTGGAACACTCGGACCAGCAGGGCGGGGCGGTGCAGCGGATCTTCTTGGAAGAGCGGGGCTGGGCCGAGGCCGCCGACCATCGGGACCTGACCGGCCGACCGCGTTTTGTGACCGCGCGCAAGGAAGGTCGGCGCGCGTAAGCGTGCGTCCGACTGCTCAGGCATGTGAAGCAGAGTTAGAAGAGGAGTAAGCGCCGATGAGCCGCCGCTACGACTGCTCTGACCCGGACCAGCGCGCCGCCGGGCTGCGTGAGGCCGCCGGTTCGGTGCGCCGCGGGGAACTGGTCGTACTGCCCACGGACACGGTGTACGGCATCGGCGCGGACGCGTTCTCCGCCGGCGGGATCGCCTCGCTGCTGGCCGCGAAGGGCCGCGGACGGGACATGCCGGTGCCGGTGCTGGTCGGTGCGCCGACCACGCTGCACGGCCTTGTCGCGCAGTTCCCGGAGAGCGGCTGGGACCTCGTGGACGCCTACTGGCCGGGAGCCATGACGATCGTCGCGCGACACCAGCCCTCGTTGCAGTGGGATCTGGGCGACGCGCGCGGGACCGTGGCGCTGCGGATGCCGCTGCATCCGGTCGCGATCGAGCTGCTGACGGAGGTCGGCCCGATGGGCGTCTCCTCGGCCAACCGCTCCGGCCAGCCGGCAGCGACGACGGCCTCCGAGGCGCAGGACCAGCTCGGCACGTCCGTGGAGATCTACCTGGACGGCGGCCAGACCGCGGATAACGTGCCGTCGTCCATCGTCGATCTGACCGGAGACGCACCGAAGCTGCTGCGTGAGGGCGCGCTGAGCTTCGATCAGATCGCGAAGGTAGTGCCGAACCTCACGCGTTAACGCGCCCTGTTGCTGCACGCTTCCAGCACGAATCAGACACTGAGACGCGAATGCCGCGCCCGGAGCCTCCGAAGGGGAAGGAGGCTCCGGGCGCGGCGTTTCTACGCCTGAGAGTCAGGCTTCAGACTCAGCCCTGAGTCGGCAGCGGTGAATCTCAGAAGTGCAGAACCTGGCCCGGGAAGATCAGGTTCGGGTTCGAACCGACGGTCTTCTCGTTCTCGCTGTACAGCGCCTGCCAGTTCTTCAGGCCGTGCTTGGCCGCGACGGCGGAGAGCGTGTCGCCGGAAACGACCGTGTAGGAGTGGTTGCCGGGCGTGGTCGCCGGGATGGCGGTGCTCGGCGCGGGGGTCGAGGACGAACTGGAGCCCTGCGAGTACGAGTGCGACGGGGTCGAGTAGCTGTAGCTCTTGTGCGAGCTGGAGCTCGAGCCGGAGTTGCTGGAGCTGGACGAGCTCGAGCTGCCGGCGCCGTTCGCGTTGGTGGTGGTGTAGCTGCCGCCGGAGGAGTAGCCGCGCGGACCGCAGACCGGCCAGGCGCCGATGCCCTGCCCGGCGAGCACCTTCTCGGCGATCGCGATCTGCTCGGTGCGGGAGGCCTCGTTGGCGTTGTTGGCGTAGGCGCCGCCGCCGTAGCCGATCCAGGTCTGGTGGGTGAACTGCAGACCGCCGAAGAAACCGTTGCCGGTGTCGATCGCCCAGTTGCCGCCGGACTCGCACTGCGCGACCGCGTCCCAGTTGACCGAGGAGGCGTGCGCCGCGCCCGAGGCGATGAGCGGCAGGGTGACCCCGGCGCCGGCGACCGCCGCGGTGGCGATCACCCGGCGGGCGTAGGACGGCTTGCGATGGCGTCCACCGGACGCGGGCACGTTGGAGGCACGTCGAATGGCCATGGAAAAAGCGATTCCTCTCCCACGCCTGCGAAGTGAGCTGTCGGATTCGGGCCGGAGATTTGTCGCCCTACCGCGAGTCGCGCGGATTCACCCCAAGCCGGGCCTGTGCGGCCTCCCGTGTGCGGTGGGAGCTGCCGCGCCCGGCGGAAGAACGTGGTTCCTCCGCTCCTGCCCGTTCGGATTGGGTAGCGCGTGGCTCGGCGGGCAGGATTCGGCGTGCCGGCTCACGAGGTTCGCATTGGCGAACAGCGTCGACCGTAGGCAAACGCGAGGTGAAAACTCAACTTCAGGGCTCTGTGGCACATCTCACATGGACAATCGGTCCTTGACTCACGACTTTGTGTTGATGGGAAACAGGTTCCTCCGCACCATCCGCACTCGTGTCAATGCTCTCCGTCACCGCAATGGCTCAGTGTGACCGGCGCACTACGGTACGCGCGGGCCGCTCTTGGAGCCGACCCGCGCGTCGATTCGTGCCCCCGCCGACAGTGCTTGGGAGCGCCATACGACCTAATGTGTGAGGGAAGGTCCGCAACCCGCGCAAACCCGCGCGATCTTTGCGTGGCACCGACACAGGACTGGAGGGTGGTCCATGTCCCCCGTCGCCGCTGCACGTTTACCCGCCGCAGACCAGGCAGCCCCGTTCTACGGTCCTGATTACGGCGCCCTGGTGCGCACGGATCCGCAGATCGCCGGGATCGTGCTGGACGAGCTCGAACGCCAGCGCGGCACGCTGCAACTGGTCGCCAGCGAGAATCCAGCCTCGCCGGCCGTGCTCGCGGCGCTCGGCTCGGTGCTGTCGAACAAGTACGCCGAGGGCTACCCCGGCCGCCGCTACTACGGCGGCTGCGCCCAGGTGGACGCGGCGGAACGGCTGGCGGTGGACCGTGCCCGCGTCTTGTTCGGCGCGGATCACGCGAACGTGCAGCCGCACACCGGCGCCGCCGCGAACCTCGCCGTCTACGCCGCGCTACTCACTCCAGGCGACAAGGTGCTCGCCATGGCCCTACCGCACGGCGGTCACCTCACGCACGGCGCGCAGGGCAACTTCTCCGGCACCTGGTTCGACACCGTCGGATATCCGGTGCGTGAGGACAACGAACTAATCGACTACGACCGCGTGCGCGAACTGGCACGTACGCACCGGCCCAAGCTGATCATCTGCGGAGCCACCGCCTACTCCCGGCTGATCGACTTCGCCGCGTTCCGCGCGATCGCCGACGAGGTCGGCGCGTACCTGCTGGTCGACGCGGCGCACTTCGCCGGTCTGGTCGCCGGCGGCGCGGTCCCGTCGCCGGTCCCACACGCCGACGTGGTCACCCTCACGACGCACAAGACGCTGCGCGGCCCGCGTGGCGGCGCGATCCTCTGCCGGGCCGAACTGGCTTCTGCGGTCGACCGCGCGGTCTTCCCGTTCGCGCAGGGCGGCCCGCTGATGCACGCGATCGCGGCGAAGGCGGTCGCGTTCGGCGAAGCCGCGCGGCCCGAGTTCCGCGAGTACTCCGCGCAGATCGTGGCGAACGCGCGCTCGCTCGCCGAAGCGCTCGAACAAGAGGGCATGCGCGCCGTCTCCGGCGGCACCGACACCCATTTGGCCGTATTGGATCTGCGCGGTTCCGGCGGGGCTGCCGGATCCGGCGTACGCACTGCTGCCGGGGCGAAGGTGACCGGCCGCGAGGCGGAAATGCGCTGCGAGCGCGCCGGGATCATGCTCAACCGCAGCTGCGTGCCTTATGACACCGCAAAGCCGATGGTTACTTCTGGCCTGCGCATCGGCACCGCGACCGTCACCAGTCAAGGGATGAAAGAACCTGAGATGCGTCGGATCGCGGCGCTGATCGGACGTGCCGTCCGGGACGCTGACGGCAGTGCCGCGCCAGGTGTGGAGAAGGAAGTAGCCGAGCTCGTCGGTGAATTTCCGCTTTACCGGCCGTGATCAACCAGTGAAGCAGAACGTTTAGATCAGCCGAACGGCCCTTTCGACGGCGCGCTCCGAGCAACCGGAGCGCGCCGTCGGGCGTCTTCCTGGCAGTGTCGTAGGTATCGGTGAGCGTGCCTCAACCACTGTGGCGCAGGTTGCTGGTGGTGCGCGCGGAGCCAGGGCGCACCGGCGTACCCTGATCACCGGCCTCGGGTCCACCTGGGGCCAGTGCCCGGTTCGGAAGGCGGCGAGCGGAACTAGATGCGCGAGTATCTGGTCGTCATGGCGGTCGCTTGGGTGGTCACTTACCTCACCACCGGGCCGATCCGCGTGGCGGCGATCCGCTTCGGCGCGGTGACCGAGCTGCGTGCCCGTGACGTGCACACGACCCCGACTCCCCGGCTCGGCGGCCTGGGCATGTACCTCGGCTTCCTGGCCGCGCTGGTCTTCGCGTACCAGATGCCGATGCTGCACCAACGCATCTACACACAGACGACGACCGTCCCCGGGCTGCTGTGGGGCTCCGGGCTGCTGATCATCCTCGGCATCCTGGACGACCGCTGGGGCGTGGACGCGCTGATCAAGCTGGCCGGGCAGATCTTCGCCGCCTCGGTCATGGTGCTCACCGGCGTGCAGATCAACTGGCTGCCGATCCCCGGCTACGGAAACCTGGTGCTCGACCCGACCACCTCCGCCGTGCTGTCCATCCTCATCGTGGTCATCATGATCAACGCGGTGAACTTCGTGGACGGCCTCGACGGTCTGGCCGCCGGCATGTGCGCCATCGCCGCGCTCGCGTTCTTCGTCTACGGCTACCGGCTGCAGGTCGGCTACTTCATCTCCGCCGCGACCCCCGCCGTGATGATGGCCGCGATCGTCGCCGGAATGTGCTTCGGCTTCCTGTGCCACAACTGGTCCCCGGCGCGCATCTTCATGGGCGACTCCGGCTCGATGCTGCTCGGCCTGCTGCTGGCCGCCACCACCATCCTGGCGATCGGTCAGATCGACCCGGACCAGGTGGTCCACGCCGCGGGCTCGCAGACCGCGGCGACGCACAAGAGCCTGGCGGTCTACGTCATCCTGGTGCTGCCGTTCTCCTGCCTGGCGCTGCCGATGGCGGACATGGTGATGGCGGTCATCCGGCGCACCAAGGCCGGGCGCTCGCCGTTCTCGGCGGACAAGCAGCACCTGCACCACCGGCTGCTGCAGATCGGGCACTCGAAGGAACGCGCCGTCCTGATCATGTACCTGTGGGCCGCGTTGATCTCCGCCGCGGTGATCCTGGCGACCGTCACGCCGCCGCACCGCCCGCCGATCCTGATCGCCATGGCCGCGTGCGGCGTCGCACTCGCCATCCTGCTGCTGCCGCGCGCACGTAAGCACATCGACGATCGCGCCGCACGGCGCGCGCGTGCGCGGCATGCCGGCGTCCACGCGCGGGGTGCTGTCGTGGATCCGGTGATCGCCGCTGCCCCAATGAACACTGCTGCCCCAATGAACACCGCATCAACAATCGCTAGGGCCGCGACCAACTCGTCCCCTGCTAAAGCCGGGCCGCAGCCGACGATGCCGGACCTGGTGCCCAGCGCGCCGAACAACCGGCCGCCGGGCTCCTGAGCAGGCATGTGATGAATTGTCAGGTTCCGGCGTGTCGCACGTGATCGAAACCACCCCGACCCGGTAAAGACGCGCTCTGGAGTTTGTGATAGGTTTCACGAGCAAGGAGCACATCTGAAAACACCCCAGATCGAAGCTCCGTGCGCCGCAATCCCGTGACCCCACGAACACTCTGGAGCCACACGCCATGCAGGCCGACGACGCCCGCGCGCTACGGCGGTCCGCCGTGCCCACAGCGGCGGTCGGCGTGCTCTGCGGCGTAGTCGCGGGAATCGCCGCCGGCGGCAAGGGAGTGCTCGGAGCAGCGCTCGCACTCCTAGTCGTCACCCTCTTCTTCGCGATCGACTACGTGGTCCTCGGCCGCGCGGCGCGTAACAACCCGCAGACGCTGATGGGCGTCGCGCTGGGCAG
>CAVQPP010000178.1:0-10425 GCA_963714445.1 uncultured Actinomycetota bacterium | reverse complement strand
AGCGCATGCCGAGCACCCGCATCCGCGAACATCACGCCGATCCGCTCAGCAGGCAGTTCCGGATCGATCGGGAGATACGCCGCACCGGCCTTCAACACCCCGAGTAGTGAGACGATCAGCTCAACCGAGCGCTCGAGCACCACGCCGACGACCGACTCCGCGCCCACGCCCGACGCGACCAGTCGACGCGCCAGCGAAGTCGCCCGATCATCAAGCTCGGCGAACGTAAGCTCTTCATCCCCGAACACCACCGCCACCGCATCAGGCGTACGCGCAACCTGGGCCTCAAACAGACCCGGCAAGGTCCCGGGTGCGACGTCCATCGCCGTGTCGTTCCACGCGTGCAGGACGTTGTGACGCTCGGCGCCGCCGAGAACGTCAATGCTCGAAATCTCGCGGTCGGCGTCGTCGGCCGCCACGGCTTCCAGCACTCGCATCAGCCGCTCGGCGAAGCCCTCGACCGTTCCCCGGTCGAACAGGTCCGCCGCGCCGATCAGCTCGCCGCGCAGCCCCGCCGCTCGGCCGTCCTCGTCGAAGGCCTCGCCTAGGAAGACGTCGAGGTCGAACTTGGCGACGGTCATGGTTTCCGTGCCGATCGGCGCCGGTCCCGGATGCAGACCGGGCAGGTCGAGCCCGGAACGGCCGCCCGGGTGGCGCATCACGAGCAGCACCTGGTGCAGCGGGTTGCGGGCCAGCGAACGTGCCGGGGCCAGTGCCTCGACCAGGCGCTCGAAGGGCACGTCCTGGTGCGCGAACGCCGCCAGCCCGCGCTCTCGCACCCGGCCCAGCAGCTGGGCGAGCGTCGGGTTCCCGGACAGATCGGTGCGCACGACCAACGTGTTGACGAAGAACCCGACGAGGTCGTCCAGCGCCTCGTCGGTTCGCCCCGCGGCCGAGACGCCGATCGGGATGTCGTCGCCCGCGCCCAGCCGGGACAGCAGCAGCGCCAGCGCGGCTTGCAGAACCATGTACAGCGTGACGTCCTGACTCTTGGCCACGTCGACGAGCCGTTGGTGCAATTCGGCAGACACCGCCACCGGAACGCGATGCCCGAGGTGACCGGCCACCGCCGGACGCGGCCGATCGAACGGGAGCTCCAACTCCTCCGGGGCACCGGCCAGCGCCTCGCGCCAATACGCGGCCTGCTCCGTGAGCAGGCTGTCCGGGTCGTCGAGCTCGCCGAGCAGTTCGCGCTGCCAGATCGCGAAGTCCGCGTACTGCACCGGCAGCGGCTCCCACTCGGGAGCACGGCCCGCCGCGCGCGCCGCGTATGCCGTCGAGAGGTCGCGGGCCAGCGGGCCTTCCGACCAGCCGTCGCTGACGATGTGGTGCATGACGACGACCAGCGTGTGGTCCTCGGGCCCGGCGGCGAAGAGCGTGGCCCGGATCGGCACCTCGCTGGCGAGGTCGAAGCCGGTACCGCTTTCCTCGGCGATCGCGCGCGCCTGATCCTCGTCACCGACCTCGGCGACACGCAGCCGCCAGGTCAGCTCGTCGAGGGTCAGGATTCGCTGACCGGGAACGCCGTCGCGCTCCTCGAAGACGGTCCGCAGCACCTCGTGTCGCTCCAGCACGTCGCGGAACGCCGTCCCGAGCGCATCGCGATCCAGCGCGCCGGCCAGCCGCACGACGACCGAACTGTTGTAGGTCGCGCTCGGGCCTTCAAGCTGGGCGACGAACCACAGGCGCTGCTGCGCGAACGACAACGGGATCCGCTCCGGGCGTACGGTCAGCCGTTTCAGCCCCGCGCGTGCCCGGCCGGATTCGCCCAGCCGCGCCACCAGACGTGCCGGGGATGAGGCCTCGAACAACACTCGCAGCGACAGCTCCACGCCCAAGACGGCGCGCAGCCGGCTGACCAGCCGCACCGCCGAGAGCGAATGGCCGCCGAGAGCGAAGAAGTCATCGTCGACGCCGACCGCCGGGAGGCCCAACACGCGCGCGAACGCCCCGCAGACCAACTCCTCAGCCACGGTTGACGGGCCGCGTCCGGCACCGGCGGTGTATTCGGGCGCTGGCAGCGCCTTGCGATCGACCTTGCCGTTCACGGTCAGCGGCAGGGCGTCCAGCACCAGGATCGCCGAGGGGACCATGTATTCGGGCAGCCGCTGCGACGCGAGGTCGTGCACGCCCGCTCGCAGCCGGTCGGCGGTCACCGCCGCGTCAGAATCAGCCTCCTGACTGAGATCGGCGGGCGGCCCGCTCGGCACGATGTACCCGACCAACCGCTTGTCGCCCGGCACGTCCTCGCGCACGACCACGACGGCCTGTGCGACCCCGGGCAGCCCCGCCATGACCGCCTGCACCTCGCCCGGCTCGATCCGGAACCCGCGGATCTTCACCTGGTCGTCCACCCGGCCCAGGAACTCCAGGTTCCCGTCCGCCGCCCAGCGCGCCCGGTCGCCGGTGCGGTACATCCGCTCGCCCGCTGCGAAGGGACAGGCCACGAACCGCTCCGAGCTCAGCGCCGGGCGACCGACGTAGCCGCGGGCCAACTGCGCGCCCGCGATGTACAGCTCCCCGGCGACTCCGACCGGGACCGGCGAGAGCCCCTGGTCCAGCAAGAACAACCGGGTATTGATCACCGGACGGCCGATCGGCACCGCGTCGGCGATCGGATCGCCGGCCGCGACCCGAAAGACGCAGCACCCTACGACCGCTTCGGTCGGACCGTATTCGTTCACGATCACCGACTCCGGCGCGCGCGACAGCCATGTCCGCACATCCGCCCCCGCCAGCGCCTCGCCGCCGACGATCACGGTCCGGCCGGCCGCGGCCAGCGCCGCGTCCGATACCTCCTGCCCCAGCACCGGCAGCAACGCGGGCACCATCTTGGCCAGGCCGAAGCCGCCGGGGCCGTCCTCCCGCGCGGCGTCGGAGACCAGTGATGTCAGTCCTTCGACGCCGCCGATCGGCGAGACGACGACGCAGCCGCCGGTGACGAGTGGCAGCACGAGCGACGTGATCGTCAGGTCGAAGGCCGTCGACGAGTGCAGCGATGCCCGCGTGCCCGGCTCCATCGCGTACTCGGACGCGGCCCACGTCAGGTAATTCGCCAGGCCCCGGTGCGAGACCGCGACGCCCTTGGGTCGGCCCGTCGAACCGGAGGTGTAGATCACGTAGGCCAGGGAGTCGGAATTCAATTCTCTGTGAATGCAGGGGCGGGGCCCGTCGGGCGCGTCAACAGTTTCGGCCTCGATCAGCGCGACGACGCCGTCAGGCACGGCCTCGGCGCACTCCGGCGACGTCAGCGCGACGCGCGCTCCAGCGTCGGTGAGGACGAACGCGATCCGCTCGGTCGGATACTCCGGATCGACCGGCAGGAACGCTCCACCCGCCTTCCATACCGCGAGAACCGCGACGACAAGTTCAACCGAGCGGCGCATCACGACGGGGACCACCGATTCCGGGCCGACGCCCTCGGCGATCAACCGTCGCGCCAACGCTTCGGCGCGCGCGTCAAGCTCCGCGTACGTCAGCTCGACACCTTCGCAGGCCACTGCCACCGCATCGGGCGTACGCGCGGCCTGCGCCGAGAACCGCTCCGGTGCCGACGCGCCCGCCGCCGCCGCGTCCGCTGCCGCCGCGTCCGCTGCCGCGACCGTGGTCGCGGTGTCGTTCCACTCCTCCAGCAACATCCGCCGCTCAGCCTCGCCGAGCACGTCGACCCGCGACAGCGGCACGTCAGGGCCCTCGCTCAGCGCCTGCTCCAGCGCCGCCACCAGGTTCCCGACGGCGGTGTGCAGCAGTGAGCCGACTCTGCCGGGGTCCGCCGGGGCGGCGGCGTCCACGGTGAGCCAGAGGCCGGATTCACCGCCGTCGTCCACCGACACGCTCAGCGGATAGTTCGTCTTCTCCCGCATGAACAGGACCCTGACGCCGTCGAACTGGGCGGCGTCCGTCTCCGTCGCTTCCCCGCTGTCCTTGGCGGCGTTCGGTCCCACGTTATGCCGGTAGTTGAACAAAGACGTGAACAGCGGCGTGTTGCCCGCGACGCCGGAGACCCGCTGTGCCAGCGCGAGCGGCGCGTGTTCGTGCTCGAGCAGCCCGGCCAACAGGCCGCGCATTCGATCCACCGCGCCCAGCACACCCACGCCGGACACGTCCGCGCGGACCGGCAGGGTGTTGATGAACAAGCCTGCCGCTCGGTCGGCGCCCGCGCCGGCGGTCATCCGGCCGAACAGCACCGTGCCGAACACAACGTCGTCTCGCCCGGCCAGCACGCCGAGCACGCGCGCCCACGCGACGTGCATCAACGTCGCCGGGCTCGCGCCGAGCCGCCGCGACACGGACCGCACGCGCGCGGCCACATCCGCCGCGACGGGGACCACGGCGCGCACCGACGCCGAGCCGTCGCCCCAGGCGTCGGCCATGCCGTACGGCGCGGTGGTCTCGGTGACGTCGCCGAGCAGGTCGGCGAAGTAGCGCTCGTGATCCGCGCGGGAGATCCCGGCCCTGGCGCGGGCCACGAACTCGCGGAACGGCGCCGGTTCGGCCAGGTCCCGCTCGCCGGCGAGGATCGCCTTGACCTCGGAGAGCAGGACGTCCATCCCGGTGTGGTCCTGCACCGCGTGGTGCATCCGCAGCAGCGCCAGGCGTCGGCCGCCGCCCTCCGGCAGGTCCGCGCAGTGCACGTCGACCAGCGGCGCCCGACTCAAATCCATCGTCGCGCCACCGGCGGCGAGCAGTTGCGCGACCGGATCGGCGTCAGGCTCCGGCACCACCTCGGCGATCGGCAGCGTCGCCTGGCGGCACACCACCTGTACGGGTTCTGTCAGGCCGTCCCAGATCACCGCGGTGCGATAGATGTCATGCCGGTCGATGACGCGCTGCAGCGCGGCGAGGAACGCGTCGAGGCGAGCCCGGGAGTCGAACTCCATCACGACCGGCATGACGTACGCGTCCTCGCCGCCGTCGGCCGCGATCAGGTTGTGGACCAGCAGCCCTTCCTGCAGCGGTGCGAGCGGGTAGATGTCCGCGATGTTCTCGGCGCCGCCGGGGATCGCGGCGGTGATCCGGGCGATCTCGGCGGTCGAGAGCGTCACCAGCGGCAGCATCTCGGGCGTGATCTCGCGCGCGCCGTCGGGAATCAGGTTCGGCGGGACGATCAGCGCCTCGGTGCCTGCGGCTCGAGCGAGCCCCGCGACGGTCGGCGTCTCGAACAGCGCGCGCACCGGGACGGTGACGCCGCGCGCCCGCAGCATCTCCACCAGCCGGACCGTGAGCAGGGAGTGGCCGCCGAGCGCGAAGAAGTCGTCGTCGACGCCTACCGAGGGCAGGCCAAGGATCTCGGCGAACGCGGCGCAGATAGTCTCCTCGCGCGCGTCGGCGGGGCCACGGGCGGCCGACGCGGCGGCGGCGTCGCCGTAGGACGGCGCCGGCAGGGCTCTGCGATCGACTTTGCCGTTCGGCGACAGCGGCAGCCGGTCGAGCACGACCACGGCTGCAGGCACCATGTGCTCGGGTAGTGCGCTCGCGGCGCGGGCCCGTAGCGCGGCCGGCTGCGGAGCCGGGGCCGTCTCGTCGGCGTCGGCCGGCACGACGTACGCGACCAGGCGCTTGTCGCCGGGCCGGTCCTCGCGGGCGAGCACCAGCGCGGTGGCCACGGTCGGGTCGGCGGCGAGCACGGCCTCGATCTCGCCCGGTTCGATCCGGAAGCCGCGCAGCTTGACCTGTTCGTCGGCGCGGCCGAGGAATTCCAGCTCGCCATCGGCGTTCCAGCGCGCGACGTCGCCGGTGCGGTACATGCGCGAGCCCGGCGCGCCGAACGGGTCGGCGATGAAGCGCTCGGCGGTCAAGCCGGCCCGGTTGAGATAGCCGCGAGCCAGCCCGATACCGGCGATGAACAGCTCGCCGGCCACGCCGACCGGCGCCGGGGCGAGCGACGCATCCAGCACGTAGACGCGGGTGTTCGCCAGGGGCGTGCCGATCGGCACGGTGCCCTCGACGTCGCGCACGAACCACCTCGTCGCGCACACGGTCGCCTCGGTCGGACCGTACGCGTTGAACACCTTGGCGAACGACCGCGTGGTGTCGATGACCGCGGGCGTGCACGCCTCGCCGGCCGTGATCAGGTTCACGCCGCGGGCTGCTTCGCCGAAGTGGGTGGCGAGCAGCACCGCCGGGGACAGCGCGGCGTGCGTGATCGCGCTCTTCTGGAAGAAATCCGCGAGCGCGGGGCCTGGCAGCCGTGCCTCCTCCGGCAGCACGACGAGCGTCGCGCCGCAGGCGAGCGGCGTCCAAATCTCGGCCACCGACGCGTCAAAGGACATTGACGCGAACAGCAGGACCCTGCTGTCCGGCCCGACCTCGAACCAGCGCACGTAGTCGAGCGCGAGGTTCGGCACACCGGCGTGCGTCACGGCGACGCCCTTGGGACGTCCGGTGGAGCCGGACGTGTAGATGATGTACGCGAGGGATTCCGGAGTCAGCGGCGCGATGCGGTCGGCGTCGGTGAGGTCGGTGAGGTCGGCGTCTGCTTCAGGCGCAGCAACATCGCCCGTCTCGTCGTCGAGCAGCGCTGTCGGCACCGGCGCATCGCCGAGCACTGACGCAGCCAGTGCACGAGTGCTGATGACCAGAGCCGGCGCGGCATCGTCGAGCATCAAACGGACGCGCTCGGCCGGGTAGTTCGGGTCGATCGGCAGG
Source organism: uncultured Actinomycetota bacterium (assembly GCA_963714445.1). Lineage (GTDB taxonomy): Bacteria > Actinomycetota > Actinomycetes > Streptomycetales > Catenulisporaceae > Actinocrinis. The sequence continues at coordinate 3,777 of CAVQPP010000178.1, read as the reverse complement.
TACGCCGCACCAGCTTTGAGCACCGCCAGCAGGGCAACCAGCAGCTGTTCGGAGCGCGGCAGCGCCAGCGCGACGATCCGCTCCGGGCCGACGCCACGCGCCACCAGCTCCCGGGCGAGCCGGTTGGCCCGCATGTTCAGCTCGCGGTACGTCAGCTCAACCTCACCGAAGACGACCGCGACGGCATCCGGTGTCCGCGCCGCCTGCGCCTCGAAGAGCTCCGGAATCGTGCGCGCGCCGACCGGAACCGCAGTGTCGTTCCACTCCGTCAGGACCCTGTAACGTTCGGCGGAGTCCATCAGCTGCAGCGCGTTGACCTTGAGCCCGGGGTCCGCCGCGACGAGCGCGAGCACCCGGGTCAGCCGGTGCGCGAAACCCTCGACGGTCGCCAGGTCGAACAGGTCGGCCGAGCAGGTCACCGCGCCGCGCAGGCCCGCCGGGCGGCCGTCGTCGGTGAACTGCTCGCTGACGCCGACGTGCACGTCCATGTCGAACTTCGTGACCGTCGCCCCGGCGAACGTCGTGGACGCCAGGCTCTCCGCGCGCGCCCCGGCGAGCTCCAGCACCGCCTTGGCGTTGTTCTGGACGGTCAGCATCACCTGGAACAGCGGGTGGCGGGCCGGCGAGCGGACCGGGGAAAGCTCCTCGACCAGGCGCTCGAACGGCACGTCCTGATTGCCGAACGCGGACAGGCTGGTCTCGCGCACGCGCGCCAGCAGCTCGGCGAAGGTCGGGTCGCCGGACAGGTCGGTGCGCACTACCAGGGTGTTGACGAAGAAGCCGACGAGATCGTCGAGCCCTTCGTCGACGCGCCCGGCGACCACCGAGCCGACCGGGATGTCGCTGCCCGCGCCGAGCCGGGAGAGCAGCACCGCGAGCGCGGCCTGCACCATCATGAACAGCGTCACGCCGCTCGCCCGCGACGCGTCGCCGAGCCGGCGGTGCACGTGGTCGGGCACGGTGAACTCGACGCGGTGGCCGCGGTGTGTGGAGACCGCCGGGCGCGGCCAGTCGAACGGCAGCTCCAATTCCTGCGGGGCGCCATCAAGTGCCTTGCGCCAGTAGTCGATCTGCTCGCTGAGCACGCTGCCTGGGTCGTCGTCCGCGCCGAGCATCTCGCGCTGCCAGAGCGCGTAGTCGGCGTATTGGACCGGCAGCGGTTCCCAAGCCGGGGCCTTCCCGGCGGCGCGCGCGGCGTACGCGACGGAGATGTCGCGGGCCAGCGGCCCGGTCGACCAGCCGTCACCGGCGATGTGGTGCATGACCGCGAGCAGCACGTACTCGCCGGGGCCAGCGGCCAACAGCCACGCCTTGAACGGTGGCTCGTCTTCGAGGTCGAAGACGAGGCCGGAGGCCGTCGCGAGCGCATCCGGCACGCCGTCGGCGCCGACCTCGGCGATCTCAAGTTCCCAGTCCAGCTCGTCGAGCTCGAGCACGCGCTGGTACGGTTCGCCGTCTTCGACCCCGTAGACGGTACGCAGGATCTCGTGCCGACCGAGCACGTCACGCAGCGCCGCCGCGAGCGCCGTGCGGTCCACGTCGCCGGTCAGCCGGAGCGCGACCGGGATGTTGTAGTTCGCGCTCGGGCCCTCGACCTGCATGGTGAACCACAGCCGGCGCTGGGCGAAGGACAGCGGCGTCAAGGACGACGGGATCATCGGGACTCCTCCTGCTCGCGTCGCATCGGGCGCAGCGCGGGGCGCGCTCTGGGGACCGGAGCCGGCACGCCGGAACCGGCGGGCCCGGAGGCCCGGACACGCCAGCGGCGTCGGGTTGGGCGCCAATTCGGGCCGCAGTGCTTGCCAGCCAGAGCGCCAGCCCGGCCGGGGTCGGCGTCTCGAAGACGACGCGGACCGGCAGCTCGGCGCCGAGTGCGGCGCGCACCCGGCTGACGAGGCGCGTGGCGAGCAGGGAGTGGCCACCGAGGTCGAAGAAGTTGCCGTCGACGCCGACCGAGGCAGGTTCAGCACCTCGGCGAAGGCCGCGCACAATGCCTTCTCCCGCTCGTCAGCCGGCTCACGTCCAGTGCCCGCGCCTGCGGAAAAGTCCGGAGCGGGCAACGCGGCCCGATCCAACTTCCCGTTCACCGTCAACGGAAGCGCCTCCAGGACGACCACCGCCGAAGGCACGAGGTAGTCCGGCAGCCGCTCGGCGACGAACGCTCGCACCGACGACGGCAGACTTCCAGCACTCGCGCCCAGCTCGTCATCGAGCTCTGCGACCACGTACGCGACCAGACGCTTATCACCAGGCACGTCCTCACGCACAATCACAGCAGCCTGCGACACCAACGGATGCGCAGCAACCACCACACGCACCTCACCCGGCTCAACCCGGAACCCACGGATCTTCACCTGATCATCCACACGACCCGCAAACACCAGATCCCCATCGGCCGTCCAGCGCACCCGGTCACCCGTCCGATACATCCGCTCCCCCGGCGCGAACGGACACGCCACGAACCGCTCCGCCGTCAACCCCGCACGACCCACATAACCCCGAGCCAACCCGAAACCCGCCACATACAACTCACCAACGACACCCGGCACGACCGGCATCAACCCATCGTCGAGCACATACACACGCGCATTCACAACCGGACCACCAACATGCGGCACATCCCCCGCCACCAACGAACCCGACATCGTCGCGCACACCGTCGTCTCCGTCGGCCCATACGCATTCACGAAGCGGTGTCCGGGCGCCCAGCGCTCCAGCGCCTGCGCGCTCAGCGCCTCACCAGCCGAGATCACCGTGCCCAGCGTCGGCAGCGCCTCCGGCTCCAGCACCGCCAACACCGCCGGCGGCAACGTCGCATGCGTCACCCCCAACCGAACCACCAGATCCACCAACGACGGACCCGGCACCACCTCATCGGCGGACCCCACGACCAGCGCGGCGCCCGATCCGAGCGCCATCACCAGCTCCCAGGTGGCCGCGTCGAACCCGGCCGAGGCGAACTGCAGCACCCGCGAACCGGGACCGACCTCGAACTGCCGGACCTGCGCGGCGACCAGGCTCGCGATGCCGCGGTGCGTGACCGCGACGCCCTTCGGCCGACCGGTCGAACCAGAGGTGTAGATCACGTAGGCAAGGAAGCTGATATCCCCGTCGCTGTACGGCGGCACGGCCGCGTCTTGGGCAGCGATCGCCGCAACCACCGCCGGGTGGTCGAGCGCGACGGTCCGGGTCCGCTCGACCGGCAGTTCGTCGAGCACTTCGGCAGTGCCGAGGAGCACGGCTGCGCGGCTGTCCGCGAGCATGAACGAGATCCGCTCGGCCGGGTATCCGGGGTCGATCGGCAGATACGCCGCCCCGGCCTTCCACACCGCGACCATCGCCGCGACCAGGTCCACGCCGCGCGGCATGCACAGCGCGACGATCGCCTCCGGGCCGACGCCGAGCCCGCGCAAGTAGCGCGCCAACTGGTTCGCGCGCGCGTCGAGTTCGCCATAGCTGAGATCAGTGCCCGTAGACACCAGAGCCGGCGCATCGGGGTCCCGCGTCACCTGCGCGGCGAACAGTTCGGGCGCGGTCGCCGCAGGCACTGACAGTGCGGTCTCGTTCCAGCGCGTCAGCACCGCGTCGCGTTCGGCGTCGTCGAGAATGCCGACCCGGCTCACGGCCTGCTCCGGGTCCGCGACCAGGGTCGCTACCGTGCGCACCAGCCGCTCGGCGATCCGAGCCACCGAGTCGCGGTCGAACAGATCCGCTGCAGCGGTCAGCGTGCCGCGCAATCCGGCCGGTCGCGGCGGTCGCCTAAGGCGAGGTCACCGG
>CAVQPP010000177.1:0-187567 GCA_963714445.1 uncultured Actinomycetota bacterium | reverse complement strand
GGCCGCGATCCCGTACAGCCAGGGCCGCACGGGCCGCGCCGGATCGTGGCGATCCCAGTTCCGGAAGGCGACGGCGAACGTCTCCGCCGCGAGCTCGTCGGCCGCCGAGCCGCCCACACGCCGCGCGAGGTAGCGGTGCAGGGGCGCGAACTCCGCCTCGAAGGCGGCATCGAACGAGCGCCCCATGCGAACCAGTTTCCCGCAGCCTGCGCCGCGGTTCCAATCTCAGCCGAGCGTGATGCGGTAGCTGACCTCGGTGACCGTCGTGCCGAGGAACGCCTCCTCGCGACGTCCGCCGTCCCGAGCCCACCCCTCGCGCTCGTAGAAGCGCCGCGCCCGCGGGTTGTCCTCGAGCACCCACAGGCTCGCCGTGTCGTAGCCGCCCGTGCCGAGCGCCGCCACGGCGGCGGCCATCAGGGCCCGTCCCGCTCCGGAGCCCCACGACTCGGGCAGGACGTAGATGGCGTAGAGCTCGCCCTCGCCGGCCGTGTCGCGGCTTTCGCCGCAGGAGGCGAAGCCGACGACCGAGCCCTCCTCCTCGGCGACGAGCACGGTCCCGCGTCGATCCTCGGGCTCGGCGAGGCGTTGCCGCCAGCGCCCCTCCCGCGCGCGGAGGTCGATCGCCGCGAGCCGCTCGGCCCCGAAGGCATGCTCGTAGGCCGCCTGCCACGTCCGCACGTGCACGGCCGCGATCGCGGCGGCGTCGTCCAGCCGTGCAGGCCGGATCTCCAGCGCTACTTGCCGGCGGAGGAGGAGACGTACTTCGCGACGGCCTGGATCTGAGCCGGGTCAGCTTCCCCTTGAAGGGCGGCATGACGGCGCCGCCGTTCGTCACCTGGGTGACGACGATCGCCATGGACGGCTTGATCTGGTCGAGGTTGGGCCCGGTTGTTCCGGTCGCCCCGGCCGCGGCGAGCGTGTGGCACCCCGCGCACCCCGCGCCCTTGAAGATCGCCGCGCCGTTCGTCCCGAGGCTCGCGAACGACGTGGACGAGGGGTACCCGTTCGCCCCCGCGACGGAGGCGACGTAGGCGGCGACGTCGATCGCATCCTGGCCCTTGACGAGGTTCGCCGGCATCGGCGTGCTTTCGCACTTCGCCTGGTCGTTCAGGCAGTGGCGCTTGATGAAGTCCTTGGTCGTCGTGTAGCCGGCGATCTCTCCCGAGCCGAGCCGGATCTGGTCGAGGACGACGTTCTCGATCGAGCTCTGCGGGTAGCCCTGCTTGACGTCCCCGGCGAAGGCGTTGTCGAGGTTCGGGCCGATCGTCCCTGTCGTGCCTGCCGCCGAGAGCGTGTGGCACGCGGCGCACGTCGACTTGAAGAGCGTCTCGCCGTTCTGCGTGTCGGGAGGTGCGCCCGCGCTCGCCACGCCGCCCGTGCCGCAGCCGGCGACGAGCAACGCCGCTGCGACGAGCCCTGCCCCCAGCGCCCCGACCCGGTACGCCGGTTTCAACCTTGAGGGACTCCCACCGCCGACACGGCCTCTTCGCGTGTGGGATAGATCGTGAAGACCTTGTCCAGACCGGTGATCTCGAAGATCTTCGTGATGTTGCGGTCGCTGCAGACGAGCGAGAGCTGGCCGTCGTTCGTACGCAGCCGCTTGACGCCGCCGACGAGGACGCCGAGGGTCGTCGAGTCGATGAACGTCGTGCCGCTGAAGTCGACGACGACCTCCTTGGCGCCCTGCCCGATCACCTCTAGCAGCTGCTGCTTGAACTCGGGCGCCGTGTAGAGGTCGACCTCGCCGGTGAGCGAGATGACGTAGGCGTCGCCGCTGAGCTGCTCGGTCTTGATGTCGAAGTTCATGCAGATCCCCCGAAGTCGGTCGCCGGCCCTGTGGTGGGCCGCTCGAGGGTGAGTCTATCCGCGCGGCCGCAGCCGCAATCGTCTAGCCGTGGCCCGACCGGACCGTCGGCGTGCCCGTGGTCGGCGTCTTGACCTGAGCCTGGAGCTGCTTGATCTCGCGCTTGATCGCCTTCTTGTTCGGAGCGCTCGGATAGACCTTGAGGTAATTCTGCAGCGCCTGGATGGCGACCTTGCCGTTGGCGGCGTTGATCGCCGCCTGCGCGAGCTCCAGCGGGTAGATCGTGCTCTTCGGACGGAGGGTCGACGCCCTCTGGTAGTCCGTGACGGCGGACGTGAACGCGCTCTGCGCCTTCTGGTACAGCAGGGACGTCCGGGTCGACGCGGCCGTCGACGCTCCCTGGTAGGCGGGATTCGTGCCGACCGCCGACCCGAGCGTGCCACCCGGCAGGAACGGCGCACTCGGATCCGCGAGCTGAGCTGCCTGCTGGGCGCTCTGGGACTGCGTCGAGTACTTGCTCCCCTGCGTCATCTCGAGGCCGCCGACGAGGGCCCAGGTGTTCGCGTCCTTCGGCTTCAGCTGGAGATAGTGCTGGTACGCGCCGATCGCGAGGCCGGGGTTGCTCTGCTCCTCGTAGGCGGTGGCGAGGTCCAGGTACCCCTTCGTGGGATCCGTCTTGACCTCGTCCTGGGCCTTCGAGAGGGAGGTACCGCCGTTGCCGCCGAAGATGTTGTTCCAGAGCTGCTGCAGGCCGCCGCCGTTGCCGGAGCCGACGCCGACGAGGACGAAGCTGAGCGCGAAGACGACGGCGAGCATGGCGTACACCCACTTCTGGTGGCGCCGCAGACGGACGAAGAAGAGCTCCTGGTTCGGATTGCCGCCGCCGCTGTGCCGCCTTCGTCCGCGCGCACGCGACTTCGACGGCTGGGCCTTCGCCGCCGCCTGCTGCTTCGCCTTGACCGCTGCCCTGGCCATCAGCCGCCCAGAGTAGCCGAGGCCGGAGCCGCCTTTGCCCATCGGCGCTCGAAGAGCCACGCGAGCCAGATCGAGCCTTCGAAGAGGAGCCACATCGGCAGGAGCTCGAGGAACGTCGTCACCGGATCCGGGCCCGGCAGCGCGAGCGCGACCGCCGCGGTGATGAGATAGCCCATGCGGCGCTGGCGGCGTAGGGTGCGCGAGCTGAGAATGCCGAGATAGACGAGCCCGAGGATGACGAGCGGCGTCTGAAAGACGATCACGATCCCCACGAGGACGGTGACGACGAAGTTGTAGTACGAGTTCGCGCGAATGGCGATGTGGAAGTGCTGGGTGTCGTAATTCGTGAGGAAGTGCACCGCGCGCGGCAGCAGCACCCAGTAGCCGAAGGCGACTCCGGCCGCGCCGAGCACCACCGCGAAGAGCGCGAGCCCGAGCACTCTCCGCTCGGTCGGGGGATCGACGGCGGGAGCAAAGAAGAGCCAGAGCTGCCAGAGGATGACCGGCAGCGCGAGCACGAACCCCGCATAGAGGCTGACGGTGAGGGTCACCGTGAACGGCTCCGCGACTCCGAACGTGTAGAGCTTGCGGTGGTCGAGAGGCAGCGGCTGGTTCAGCCAGTTGAGGACCTGGTCGTGGAAGACGTAGGCGACGACCGTCCCGAGGACGAGCGCTCCGAGCATGACGAAGAGCCGGCCGCGCAGCTCCTCGAGGTGTTCGCCGAGCGTCGCCTCCTCGGCGTGGCCGAGTCGGCGCGGAAGCCTCGCCATGTCCTTGCTAGACGGTCTCGCGCTCGGGCTCGGGCTCGGTCGGAGTCGCCGTCGTGGCGACTGCCGTCGGCTCGGCCGGCGGGAGCTCGGGCTGCGGCGCGGCGTCGGGCTCCGAGTTGCCGGTGACCGCATCCTTGAACTCGCGCATCCCGTGCCCGAGCGACTTGCCGATCTCCGGCAGCCGCTTGCCGCCGAAGAGGAGCAGCGCGATCAGAAGGAGCAGGACGATGTGCCAGGGAGTCTGGAAGTACCCCATGTGTTCTCGGAGGGTAGCGCGTTTCCCTCAGCGTTTGCGAGGACTGGGACGGCTTCACGGGCCCTCTCGCTACGCTGAACGCATGGCATTGCTGAAACTGGAGAACCTGCACGTCGCGCTCGAGGACGGCACCGAGATCGTCAAGGGCGTCGACCTCGAGGTGGACACGAACGAAGTGCACGCGATCATGGGGCCGAACGGCTCCGGCAAGTCGACCCTCGCCTACGCGCTCATGGGCCATCCGGCCTACGAGATCACGGACGGGCGCCTTCCTCTTCGACGGCGAGGACGTGACGGAGCTCGGCGCCGACGAGCGCGCACAGCGCGGCCTCTTCCTCGCCTTCCAGTACCCGCACGCGATTCCCGGCGTCACCGTCACGAGCTTCCTGCGCAGCGCGATCAACGCCGTGCGCAAGGCTCGCAACGGCGGCGTCGACGACCCGATCGCGATTCCCGAGTTCCGGACGGAGCTGCTCGCGCAGATGGATCGTCTCAAGGTGAGCCGCGAGCTCGCTTCGCGCTACCTGAACGACGGCTTCTCGGGCGGCGAGAAGAAGCGCGTCGAGATCCTCCAGATGGCGATGCTGAAGCCGCGGATCGCGGTGCTCGACGAGACCGACTCCGGTCTCGACATCGACGCGCTGCGGGTGGTCGCCGAGCGGCGTGAACGAGCTCGTCGGCCCCGAGATGGGCGCGCTCGTGATCACGCACTATCAGCGGATCCTCGACTACGTGACGCCCGATCATGTCCACGTCTTCGTGGGTGGCGCGTATCGTCGAGTCAGGGCGGCGCGGAGCTCGCCAAGAAGCTGGAGGTGGGCGGCTACGACGCCCTACGAACCGGAAGAGGTGACCGCGTGACCCAGACCGAGACCGACGATCGTCAAGGGATCAGTCCGACAGCGAGTACAAGTACGGCTTCTCGAACCCCGACGAGGCTAAGGACTACTTCTTCAAGTCCGGTCGCGGCCTGTCGCACGAGCTGGTCGAGGCGATCGCCGAGCACAAGAACGAGCCCGACTGGATGCGCAAGTTCCGGCACAAGTCGTCTCGACTACTTCCTCGCGCGCCCGATGCCGCAGTGGGGCGGCGAACCTGCACGACATCGACTTCGAGAACATCTTCTACTACGTCAAGCCGACCGAGAATCAGGCCGACATCGTGGGAGGATCTGCCGGCCGACATCAAGGACACCTGGGACAAGCTCGGTATCCCCGAGGCGGAGAAGAAGTACCTCGCCGGCGTCGGCGCGCAGTACGAGTCGGAGGTCGTCTACCACAAGCTGCAGGAGGATCTCGACAAGCAGGGCGTGATCTTCCTCGACACCGACACGGCGCTGCGCGAGCACGAGGAGCTGTTCAAGCAGTACTTCGGGACGATCATCCCGCAGAACGACAACAAGTTCGCGGCGCTCAACTGCGCCGTCTGGTCGGGCGGCTCGTTTATCTACGTGCCGCCGGGCGTCACGATCGACCTGCCGCTCCAGGCGTACTTCCGGATCAACGCCGAGAACATGGGCCAGTTCGAGCGGACGCTGATCCTCGTCGACGAAGGCGCCTACGTCCACTACGTCGAGGGCTGCACGGCGCCGATCTACTCGACCGACTCGCTCCACTCGGCGGTCGTCGAGATCGTCGTCAAGAAGGGCGGCCGCTGCCGCTACACGACGATCCAGAACTGGTCGAACAACGTCTACAACCTCGTCACCAAGCGCGCCGTCGCCTACGAGGACGCGACGATGGAGTGGGTCGACGGGAACCTCGGCTCCAAGCTGACGATGAAGTACCCGGCGATCTGGCTGATGGGCGAGCGCGCCCACGGCGAGGTGCTCTCGATCGCCTTCGCCGGCGCGGGCCAGCACCAGGACGCCGGCGGCAAGTGCGTCCACGTCGCGCCGAACACGACCTCGGTGATCACGTCCAAGTCGATCTCCAAGAACGGCGGCCGTGCCGGCTACCGCGGCCTGCTGCAGGTGGACAAGGACGCGGCACGGCTCGAAGTCGAAGGTCGTCTGCGACGCGCTGATCCTCGACGAGGAGTCGCGCTCCGACACCTACCCGTACATCAAGATCGACGCCGACGACGTCGACATCGGCCACGAGGCGACGGTCTCGAAGATCGGCGAGGAGCAGCTCTTCTATCTCATGTCGCGCGGGCTCACCGAGGCGGAGGCGAGCGCGATGATCGTGAGCGGCTTCGTCGAGCCGATCACGAAGGAGCTGCCGCTCGAGTACGCGGTCGAGATGAACCGCCTGATCCAGCTCCAGATGGAGGGCTCGGTCGGTTGAGCTCGATCGCGAGGGTCGACTCCGTCGGCATTCCGTCAACTGATTGGGAGCGGTCGCGGCAGTTCTACGTCGAGACGCTCGGCTTGCGGCCGGACGAGCATGCGAAGGGCGAGTTCTGGGTGGGCGACACCTGCTTCGCGATCTGGATGCCGGAACAGTGGGGCGAGGAGTTCAAGCCGCAGGCGAACGCGATCGTGCTCCTGCGCGTGGACGACGTCGAAGCGGCGCGGGCCGAGCTGGAGGCGAAGGGCGTCGAGTTCGACGGCGAGACCGTCGACTCGAGCGTGTGTCACATGGCGACGTTCCTCGACCCCGACGGCAACAAGCTCGTGCTCCACAAGCGGTACGCGCCCTACTCATGATCGTCGAGCACGTCGACTTCTGGGCCGTGCCCGTGACCGACCTGGAGCGCTCGAAGACGTTCTACGGCGAGACGCTCGGCCTGCCCATGACGGGCGACGGCGGAGGCTTTCCCGAGTTCAAGCTCGGTGACAACGGCTTCCTCTATCTGCTCAGCCTCGAGGCGATCGGCGGCGCGTTCCGCGGGCCGCACGACGCCGGCTTCGCGCTCCGTGTCCCGGACGTTGCCGAGACGCGGCGAGAGCTCGAGGAGAAGGGCGTCGTCTTCAACGGCGACGTGCTCGACACCGGCGTCTGCCACATGGCGTTCTTCGCCGACCCTGACGGGAACCAGATCGTGCTCCACCGGAGGTACGCGGCTCATGATTGAGGTCCAGCGCACCGACTTCGTCGCGGTGCCCACGCGCGACCGCGAGCGCGCCGCCGCGTTCTACGGCGAGACACTCGGTCTGCGCAAGAACCAGGTGTCCGACTCCTGGATCGAGTTCGAGACCGGCAATCTGACGCTGTCGCTCGTCACGCCGGAGGAGGTCGGGATCGAGTTCGCGCCGCTGCCGTTCGGCACGGTCGTCGTCCGCGTCCCGGACGTTGCGGCTGCGAAGGAGGAGCTCCAGGCCGCGGGCGTCGAGTTCGTCGGCGAGCCATGGGACTCGGGCGTCTGCCATGGCGCCGCATTCAAGGATCCCGACGGCAACGGGCTCGCCCTCCACCACCGCTATGCCCCTTATCCCGACGGGAGCACACCCTGATGGAGGTCACGCGTGTCGACTACATCCGCGTCCCGGTGGACGACATCGAAGCCGCACAGCACTTCTACGGCGAGCTCCTCGGGCTCCCGCGGAACGAGCATCTCCATCACGACGATTGGATCGAGTATGAGGCGTCCAACGTGACGCTCGCCGTGATGACGCCGGAGACGCACGAGGACGTGTTCGCAGCGTTTCCCCCCGGGACGATCGCGCTGGGTGTCCCCGACGTTGCCGCCGCGAAGGCCGAGCTGGAGGCGAAGGGTCTCGACGTCGGCGAGATGTGGGACTCCGGCGTCTGCCACGGCGCCGGGGTCAGCGACCCGGCCGGCAACCGCATCCTGCTCCATCACCGGTACAAGGGTTATGAGTCGGACTGACGCCCTCGCCGCGTACGAGGCGCTGCCGCTCCCGGACACGACCGAGGAGCACTGGCGCTTCACGAATCTACGCGGCTTCGACCCCGACGCTTTCGGACACGTTCGGAACCAGGTTCCGGACGTGGCCAAAGAGAGCATGGTCGACCTCGACGTCGCCGGCTACGCGACCGTCACCGCCGACGGGATCGACATCGAGAAGGCGCCGGAAGGGATCACGTTCGAGCCGCTGACCGACGCGCACGAGCGCCTTTACTCGCTCGTTGGCTGGGACGAGAAGTTCGCGGCTCACAACGCGGCGCTCTGGCAGCACGGGCTCCTCGTCGTCGTCCCGAAGGGCGTCGAGCTCGAGAAGCCGCTCTACGTCCGCATCTCCGCGACCGGCCAGACCTTCTGGCGGCTGCTGGTCGTCGCGGAGGAGGGCGCCCGCGCGTCGATCATCGAGGAGTACGCGTCGCCCGCTCCCGACACCGAGGCCTACTCGAACGCCGTCACGGAGCTCTTCGTCGAGCCGGCGGCGAAGCTCGAGTACGTCTCGCTCCAGAACCTCTCCCGCCAGACGTGGCACTTCGCGACGCACCACGCGCGCGTCGAGCGCGACGCCGAGCTCGACTGGGTCGCCGGCGGCTTCGGCTCGAAGAAGGGCAAGACGCGGATCCAGAACGACCTCGCGGGGCGCGGCGCGACCTCGCGGGTCACGGGCGCGTACTTCGCCGACGGCACGCAGCACCTCGACTACGACACGTTCCAGGAGCACATCGCGCCCGACTGCGAGAGCGACTTCGCCTTCAAGGGCGCGCTGCGCGACGAGGCGACCGCGGTCTGGCGCGGGATGATCCGCGTCGAGAAGGACGCGCAGAAGACGAACGCGTACCAGGAGTGCCGCAACCTCATGCTGAGCCCGACCACGCACGCGGTGCCGATCCCGGGGCTCGAGATCCTGGCGAACGACGTCCGCTGCACGCACGCGGCGACGGTCGGCCGGGTGAACCGGGAGGACATGTTCTATTTGATGAGCCGCGGGCTGACGCGGCAGGAGGCCGAGCGCCTGATCGTGCGCGGCTTCTTCCAGGAAGTGCTCGACCGGATCGAGCTCGAGCCCGTGCGCGAGGCGGTCACGGCCGCGCTCGAGGCGCGGATTCCGCAGGCCTAGCCGCGAGCGGCGCCTGCTCGGCGAGGACGCGCGTGGTTGTCTCACGTGCGCGGTCGGCGCGGTGCGCGCGGTACTGCACTCGGTGCTCGTACTCCGAGTCGCCCGCGGCCAGGGACTGGAGAAACTCGAAGACGGCGTCCGTCCCCTCGAAGCGCTCGCCGTCGCCGTTCGTCAGCAACGGGATCTCGTGCTGACCCACCCGATCTTCCTGCCGCGGCGCGACCTGCTTGGCGACGAAGTCGACGCCGAGCTCCGTCAGCCGCTGGCGCACGGCGGACGAGTACGGGCACCACTCGGCCTGGTAGAGCGTCAGCACGGAGCAATCTTCGACCGCGCAGGAGCGGGCTAAACGTCGGCGGAGCGGACGAACACGAGCATCTTCTGGTTCCTCGGATGCCCGAAGTCGCCCTCGTACTCCACGGTCAGCCCGGTCCCGTCGCAGGCGAACTGCATCGCGTCGAGGCCGTAGTGGAAGATGTCGCTGTCGTAGTGCGTCGTGCCCGTGGGCCCGTCCGACTGGCGGATGTCGTCGATGAAGAGCTTCCCGTGCGGGTTCTCGAGGATCGTGGCGTAGAAGCGCCCGCCCGGCTTGAGGACGCGGCTCATCTGGACGAGGCAGCGCATGATGTTGTTGAGCGGCATGTGGGTGAAGACCGACTGCGCGATCGCGTAGTCGAACGTCATCCCGAACTCCCCGAATTCGAAGAGGTGGTTGGCGAGGAGATGCGGCTGCTTCTCGACGAGCCCGCGCTTCGGCAGCTCGATCTCGCGTGCGGTCTCGAGCACGTCGGCCTGCTGGTCGATCCCCGCGTAGTGGCCCGCCTCGAGGTACTCGATGAAGTGGATGCCCGCGCGCAGCGGCCCGCAGCCGACGTCGAGGAGGTAGTGCTCCGGCTTCAGTCCCCGCTCGACGAGATAGTCGAGCTGGAGCTTGCCCATGTACTCCCAGTGCGGGACGTTCCCAATCACGCGCCGGTGCCAGTCGGGATCGATGTAGCGGAGATAGCGCGCCGGCAGCGCCTTCCGCAACGGCCGCTTGACCGCGACGGGGACGAGCTTCTTGGCGCCGCTCAGGATCTGCTGCGAGGTGCCGGCCATCGCGCAGGATCCTAGTGATCGGGCGCGCGCGGCCGTTCGGAGTACCGGGATCCGCGAATTCCCCGACGCTCGGCTCCGGGGCGAGTCGTAGCGTCAACCGTCGAAGGGAGGTGAAACCATGTTCAAGTATGCGGGTTTGATCACCCTGACGCCTGAAGGCAGGGAGACTCTCGACAAGGCACCCGAGTACCTCGAGAAGTTCAAGAAGCTGATCGAGGAGGAGGGCGGCCATCTCGAGGACACCTTTGCCCTGATGGGGCCGTGGGACTTCCTCGCGCTTGTGCAGTATCCGGACAACGCGGCCGCGTTCCGCGCGCTGGCGAAGATCGGCAAGCTCGAGGTGATCAAGACCGAGACCTTCCCGATCGAGAAGGTCGACGTCTTCGTCAAGTCGCTCGTCTAGAGCGCAGACCTGAGGGCCGTAGCACTGCGGCCCGACGGCCTTCTCGACAGCTAGCCGGAGAATTGCTCGTACAGGACGCGGATCCGCGTGATCGCGCCGTCGCGTTCCTCGAGGTGTAGCTCGCCCGCGGGTCGCGCCGGATCCTTGGCCCACGCATAGACGGCGCTCGACTCGCCGAGCCGGTCGAGCAGGACGATCTCGTCGTCGGGCGGCTGGTCGCGGTACGCCTCGCCGATCACGTCCCGTCCCACGAAGGGGCCGACAGGGATGCCGCTGAACTCGAGCCCGGCGTCGGGCGCCAACAGCTCGACCATCGGTGCCCACTCCCCGCTGCGCACGCCGGCGTTGAAGCGCTCGACGTAGTCGTCGAGCACGCTCACGACCGAACGAGCGGCTTGTATTTGATCCGGTGCGGCTCGAGCGCGTCCGGCCCGCGCGTCTCCTTCATCCACTCGACGTAGTCGCCCCACGAGCCCTCGAACCAGATCGTCTCGCTGTTTCCCTCGAAAGCGAGGATGTGGGTCGCGACGCGGTCGAGGAACCAGCGGTCGTGCGTGATCACCACGGCGCAGCCGGCGAACTCGAGCAGCGCCTCCTCGAGCGCGCGGAGTGTGTCGACGTCGAGGTCGTTGGTCGGCTCGTCGAGGAGCAGGACGTTGCCGCCCGAGCGCAGGAGCTTCGCGAGGTGGACGCGGTTCCGCTCGCCGCCGGAGAGGTCGGAGACGCGCTTCTGCTGGTCGCCGCTCTTGAAGTTGAACCACGAGACGTACTGGCGCGAGTTCACCTCGCGCTTGCCGAGCTCGATCGTGTCGTGGCCGCCCGAGATCTCCTTCCAGACGTTGTTCGCCGGGTCGAGATCGGCGCGCGCCTGGTCGACGTAGGCGAGCTCGACGGTGTCGCCGATGCGCAGCGTCCCGCCGTCCGGCTGCTCCTCTCCCGCGATCATCCGGAACAGCGTCGTCTTGCCGGCGCCGTTCGGGCCGACCACGCCGACGATGCCGGCCGGCGGCAGCGAGAACGTGAGGTCGTCGACGAGCAGCCGGTCGCCGAAGCCCTTGCGCACGCCTTCGGCGTCGATCACGACGTCGCCGAGCCGCGGGCCTGGCGGGATGTGGATCTCGACGCGGTCGAGCTTCACGTTCTGCTCCTCGGCGAACAAGCGCTCGTACGCGCCGAGCCGCGCCTTCGCCTTCGCGTGGCGGGCGCGCGGGCTCGCGCGGACCCACTCGAGCTCCCGCGCGAGCGTGCGGCGGCGCGCCGACTCCGTCTTCTCCTCCACGGCGAGCCGCTCCTGTTTCTGCTCGAGCCACGAGGAGTAGTTGCCCCGGAACGGGATGCCGCGGCCGCGGTCGAGCTCGAGGATCCAGCCGGCGACGTTGTCGAGGAAGTACCGGTCGTGCGTCACGGCGACGACGGTGCCCTTGTAGTCCGCGAGGAAGCGCTCGAGCCAGAGGACGGACTCGGCGTCGAGGTGGTTCGTCGGCTCGTCGAGCAGGAGCAGGTCGGGCGAGGAGAGGAGCAGCCGGCAGAGCGCGACCCGGCGGCGCTCGCCGCCCGACAGCGTCTCGACGTCGCGGTCCGCTTCCGGCAGGCGGAGCGCGTCCATCGCGTGGTCGACCTTGTCGTCGAGCTGCCAGAGGTCAGCTCGGTCGATCGCGTCCTGCACCTTCGCCTGCTCGGCGAGGAGCGTGTCGTAGTCGGCATCCGGCTCCGCGAACGCGGCGCTGATCTCGTTGAAGCGGTCGAGCAGGTCGCGCAGCGGGCGGACGCCGTCCTCGACGTTGCCGCGCACGTCCCTGGCCGGATCGAGCTCCGGCTCCTGCTCGAGCAGCCCGACCGTCGCTCCGGGCGCCAGCTCGGCGACCCCCGAAGACGGCTCGTCCCGGCCGGCCATGATCCGCAGGAGCGTCGACTTGCCGGCGCCGTTCGGGCCGAGCACGCCGATCTTGGCTCCCGGCAGGAACGAGAGCGAGATGTTCGCCAGCACCTGACGGTCCGCGCCGTAGAACTTGTCGGCCCGGTACATCGTGAACACGTATTCCGAGGACATCGGCGGCGGACGATAGCGGCCTCGTTACGATGATCGAGATGGCTACGAGCGCGGTGACGAAGCTCGACGCGCGCACCTTGCGCGGCGACTTCCCGATCTTCGAGCAGGAGATCCACGGGAAGCCGCTCGCCTTCCTCGACTCGGCCGCCAGCTCGCAGAAGCCGCGGCAGGTGCTCGACGCGATGACGGAGTTCTACGAGACGTCGTACGCGAACGTCCACCGCGGCGTCTACGTGCTCGCCGAGCGCGCGACCGAGGCGCTCGAGCACGCGCGCGAGCGGGTGCGGGCGTTCCTCAACGCGCCCGACGCGCGCGAGGTGATCTTCACCCGCAACGCGACCGAGGGGATCAACCTCGTCGCGTACGCCTGGGGCCTCTCGAACCTCGGCCCCGGCGACCTGGTCGTCGTCACCGAGCTCGAGCACCACTCGAACTTCGTGCCGTGGCAGTTCATCGCCGGCAAGACCGGCGCCGAGTTGCGGATGATCCCGCTCGACGGGCAGGGCGAGCTCGATCTCTCCGTCCTCGACGACGTGGTCCGCGGCGGGAACGTCAAGGTCGTGGCGACGGCCCTGATCTCGAACTCGCTCGGCACGATCAACCCGGTTGCGAAGCTCGCCGAGTGGGCGCACGCGCAGGGCGCGATCTACGTCTGCGACGCGGCGCAGGGCGCGCCGCACACGAAGGTCGACGTGCAGGCGCTCGGCGTCGACTTCCTCGCGATCTCGGGCCACAAGATGTGCGGGCCGAGCGGCGCGAGCGCGCTCTGGGGCCGCGCCGAGCTCCTGCAGGCGATGGATCCGTTCATGACCGGCGGCCACATGATCAGCTCGGTGCGCCTCGAGAAGACGACGTGGGGCGAGCTGCCGCACAAGTTCGAGGCGGGGACGGCGCCGATGGCGGAGGCGGTCGGCCTCGGCGCGGCGATCGACTATCTGGAAGCCGTCGGCCTCGACGCGATCGAAGCGCACGAGCACGAGCTCGCCGCCTACGCGCTCGGCCGGCTGGCGGAGGTGCCCGGGATCCAGCTCTACGGGCCGCCCGCCGACCGTCGCGCCGGCATCGTCTCCTTCAACCTCGAGGACATCCACCCGCACGACGTCGCGCAGATCCTCGACCTCCAGGGCGTCGCGATCCGCGCCGGGCACCACTGCTGCCAGCCGCTGATGCAGAAGCTCGGCGTCGCGGCCACGAACCGGGCGAGCTTCTACCTCTACACGATCCCCGAGGAGATCGACCAGCTCGTCGACGGCCTCCACGCCGTCCGTAAGGTGTTCGCATGAGCACGGATCCCGGACTCGAGAGCCTGTACCGCGAGGTCATCCTCGACCACTACAAGAACCCGCGCGGGCACGGGGTGATCGAGGACGCCGACGCCGAGGCCGAGGGCCAGAACCCGCTCTGCGGCGACGAGGTCTCGATCTACGTCGCGTTCGGCGAGGACGGCGAGACGATCGACGAGGTGAAGTTCTCGGGCCGCGGCTGCGCGATCTCGCAGGCGGCCACGTCGATGCTGATGGAGATGGCGAAGGGCCGCACGGCCGAGCAGGTGGCGACGATGGACAAGGACGAGCTGCTCGAGGAGATCGGCGTGCCGCTCACTCCCGTGCGCCTCAAGTGCGCGATGCTCGGCCTCACGACGCTCAAGGTCGCGCTCCACAAGGCGAAGGGGACGCCGCTCCCCGAGGGCCTCGCCGGCTTCGACGAGCTGGACCTGACCTAGTGCCCGAAGTCGAAGTCGCCCCGGCGGACGAGTTCCCGCCCGGCTCGTCGAAGATCGTCCGCGAGGGAAGCCTGTTCGTCGGCGTCTACAACTGCGGCGGCGAGCTGTACGCGATCGAGGACCGCTGCTCGCACGACGACGGCCCGCTCTGCGAGGGCGACTGGGACGAGGACCGCTGCTGCGTCGTCTGCCCCCGGCACGGGTCGCAGTTCGAACTCTCGACCGGCCGGCCGATCTCGTTGCCGGCGACCGAGCCGGTCGCGACCTATCCGGTGCGCGTGGCCGACGGCACGATCGTCCTCGAGCTGCCCGACTCCTAGCGGGTTCGCGCCTCGATCGTGCTCATCGGGATCAACCGGAGGTACCCGTGGCCGCCGACGTTGAATTGCACGACCGCACCGGGCGAATCGATCTGAGCAGCCGCACGGCCCTGGACATGAAGCAGGCGTGCGCTGCGGCCCGTGCTGATGTTGATCGCGTAGACGTTGCCGCCGGCGGCCACCACCGCCAGCCCGTACTGGAGATCGACCGAGCGCGCGTTGGCTGGAACCGGCCAGGAGTGCTTCAGGAGCCCAGTCTCGGCGCTGTAGACGTCGAGGCGCCCGCTGCGCAGGACGGCGACCGTATTCCCACGAAGTGCGACCGCACGACCCGGTCCGGCGGCGAATCGGCTGACGGGATCGCCTTCGTAGCTCAGGACCGTGACCGTTCCGTCCCGGTACAGCGTCGCGATCTGGTCGCCGTCGACGGAGAGCGCAGTCACCTGAACGGAGGATCGCGAGAGCACCTCTCCGTGCCAGTCCGAGTAGTTCGAGACCAGTCCCACGGTGCCGCTTCTCAGCGCGTAGGCCAGCACGTCCCCGTCTCCCGCGAGCGCCGCGACGGGTGCGCCGGGACCCGGCCGCGCCACGACCCACTCCTGACAGCCGATCGTCGACGCTGCGAAGACCCGCGTCGTGTCGCCGGTGTGCGTCGTCCAGGCCAGACGGTCGCCGGCCATCGCGACGTTCGGCACGCCGCCCGTGCCGTGCGTCGAGCGGCACGTCGGCCCGGTCGGGTGGGTGACGTGCGCGACGAAGTACCAGGGCGGGGTCCAGAACTTGACGACGTCACATCCACGCGCGGGCTCGTGGACCGCGAATGCGACCCGTCTGCCATCCATGCCGAAGGCCGTGATCCGCCCCGGCGTCTCGATCTGGCGATCCGCCAGCGACAGTTGACGGACGACGGACGCGAGCGGCACGAACTTCAGCGTCACGCGGTTCGGCGCGACGCGCAGCGCTTTCAGGGAGAGCCCGTCCTGGTAGACGACGCCCTCCCGGCCGATGATCGGTCGGTCGGCCGCGCGTGCGACCCCGAGCATCGCGATGCGGCCGTCCGAGATCCGCAATGCGTACAGCGCGTTCCTGGCGGCCGCCGACAGGATGGCGATCCTCCCGAAGAGGGCCACGCGCGCCGGCCGGTCGATCAACGGCCAGGACGCGATCCTCCGGCCCGTTCCCCGATTGATCACGTCGAGCCGGTCGGGTCTGTCGACGCCGGCGGGCGCGGGCACGACTCGCACCAGGCGGTCGCCCTGCGCTGCGACCAGGTGTTGTGACGCGGCGCCGGAACCGCCCGCGCTCGATCTGCGGCAGGAGACGGACGCGGTCGCGGTCGCTGCGTAGCTCCAGTGAGCGACGCCCGCACAGCGCTTTGTCCGGACCGAGGCGACGAGCGTGCCTCGACCCGCGAACCTGTAGCTCGTCACCTCGCCGGTCACGCTCCAGGAGCGCGTACCGGGCAGATCGGGGTGGCAGGGCCGCGCGTCACCCGCGGCAGCGGCTGCAATCCCCACGGTGGCGAGAGCAGCGACCACGATGGTGCTCAACGTGCGCGTGCGGCGCACCATGTCGGCGAGCCTACAACCAGGATGGCCGGCTGTCGAGGGCCGCTCAGGCAGCGGCCGGGCGAGGCCCGCGGACGGCGGTCTCGGTGCGGTTGCGGCCGTTCGACTTCGCCTGATAGAGAGCCTGGTCGGCGGCGCCCAGCAGGTCCTCGACGCTGTCCTCCGGGAGCATGGTGGCGACGCCGCAACTCGCGCTCGTGTGCATGTCGCCGACCGCGTGCGCCTCGATCGTGCGGCGCAGCCGCTCGGCGAAGCGCTGCGCCCCCGCGAGGTCGGTCTCGGGGAGGACGACGACGAACTCCTCGCCGCCCCAGCGCGCGACCGTGTCTCCCTGGCGCGCGAGCGAGGTCAGGAGGCGGCTGACTGCACGCAGCATCACGTCGCCGGCCGCGTGGCCGAAGGAGTCGTTGATCTCCTTGAAGCGGTCGAGGTCGAGCAGCACGACGGCGAGCTGGTGCGCGAAGCGCTGGGCGCGGGAGATCTCGGCGGCGAGGATCTCCTCGAGGGCACGGCGGTTGGCGAGCCCGGTGAGCGAGTCGATGCGCGCCTCGCTCGCCTGCTCCTCGGTCCAGCGGAACGCGCGCAGGAGGGGGCGGGCGAGCACGAGAGTCAGCAGCATCAGCGCCACGAGCGCCAGCAGGCCGGCCTCGGCGACCCGGAGGTAGGCGGCGTTCTTCCGGTGCGACACGGTCGAGTCCGGGACGTAGGCGCGGACGCCTACCTGCTTCGCCAGCGGCAGCGTCGCTCCGTTCTTCGTTGCGGACGGAGTCGCCCCGCGTAGGTCGACGTACGTGAGCCGCACTCCCGGCGCGGCACCTGCCGCAAGCCGCCGCAGCGTCGCCCGGTCGGCGGGCAGCTGCGAGACGACCGAGCCGATCTGACGGCCGTGGCTGACGAGCTGCGCGCGCGGGGGGAAGGAGTTCTCGATCCGCTGCCCGTAGCTCCGGCCGCCGACCACGATCAGCAGGTCGTCACGACGGGCGAGCCGCTGGAGCTTTCTCCTGCCGTGGTGGCTGATCGCCGACTGCAACTGCGGCGACGAGGCCGCCGCCACCGCGTGCAGCTGGCGTCGGTCGAGGAGCCGCGAGAAGCGCGCCTGGGCGCTCTGGGCCGCGTCGCGTGTCTCGAACTCGACGTCGCGCGTGACGTTCCGGACCTCGTCCCGGACGATCACGTAGGAGACGGCCACGATCGGGAAGAGCGCGACCGCCGTCAGGGTGAGCATCAAGCGCAGACGGAGCCCGAGCCCCACCGGAGATGCGCGACGCGGCACAGGCCTCAGTGCTTGCCGTGGCCTCGTCCGTGCGCCGAGTGCTCGTCGCCCTGGGCCCGTCCGTGCGCCGGGTGCTCGTCGCCGTGGCCCCGTCCGGGCGGGCGATGCTCGGGGGCATGGTGCGGACGTGGCGGCTCCGCTTTGCGGGCCAGTCCGGGAGGCGCGTGATGCACGTGGCCGGGCGGCGGCCCGGGCGGGGGGCCTTCGTGGACGTGCTCCGGCGGCCCGGGATGCGGCGGCGGGACCGGATGCGGGCGTGGGGGCGGCGGCCCGTCGTGCTCGTGACCTCGGGCGAGCCCCCGCGGATGGGGCTTCTCGTGTCCGAGCGCAAGCCCTGGCGGCGGCGGCGGCGCGGCAGGCTTGGCGGTGGCGGGCTGCACGGGCGGCGCGGCCGGCGGCGCGATCGCGGTGGGAGCAACGGTCGCAGGCTGCTTGGGAGCCGGCTGCCTGCTCGGAGCTGCCGAGGACGGCGCCGAAGTGGGCGTACTTGCGCTCGGTGAGGCGGGCGCGACGGGTGTCGTCGAGTGGCTCGGAGCCGGCGCCACAGACGTTCTCGGTGGGGTGGGACGTGCGGGCGCGACCGGCCGCCGATGCGTCTGCGCGCCGGTCGACGGCGACGACACCACGACCTTCTCCGGGGGCGGTGGGGAGCCGGAACGGGAGCCGGCCGCCGGCAGGTGCACCGTGCCCGAGTCGAGGAGCAGGGCCATCGCGGCCGCGCCGAAGAGCAGCGCGGCCAGCGGGACCGCCACCCGCCGGGCGATTACCCAGATTCCGCGCCAGCTGCCGCGTTCGTTGGCCGACACCGGCCGCTCCCCTTTCCCCCCGTTGTCCTCGTCCCCGACCTTAGCCGAGTACAAGAAACCCGATCGGACATCAACCGGGGTACCGAGCCGTCGTTCGCTGTTTCCGGGGAATCATTAGCGAGACTGTGACCGTGGTGCAGGAGCCAATCCGTTGCTGGCCGACGAGCGACCCGCTGTACATCGCCTACCACGACGAGGAGTGGGGGCGGCCGGTGCGCGACGAGCGCGGACTCTTCGAGCGCCTGTGCCTCGAGGGGTTCCAGTCGGGCCTCGCCTGGATCACGATCCTGCGCAAGCGCGAGTCCTTCCGTCGCACCTTCGCCGGCTTCGATCCCGAGCGGGTCGCGCGCTTCGGCGAGCGTGACGTCGAGCGCCTGCTCGGCGACGCGGGGATCGTCCGCCACCGCGGCAAGATCGAGGCCGCGATCGCCAACGCGCGCGCGACGCTCGCGCTGCGGGAGGCCGGAACGCCGCTCGACGAGCTCATGTGGGAGTACCGCGACCGGGAGGACGGGAAGGAGCTGTCGCGGCGGCTGAAGGCCTCCGGCTTCAAGTTCGTCGGCCCCACGACGGTCTACTCGTCCATGGAGGCCTGCGGGATCGTCAACGGCCACCGCCCCGACTGCTGGGTACGCGAGGCCACGGAAACGCTGCGCGTTTCCGTGGCTCGGTAACGGAACTTCGCGCGCCCGAGATTGCGATCTCGGGCGCGCTTCGTGCTGTTTTGCTTTGGGCTCTGTTGGGTGGGAGGTCTGTGTCGTGCGCTCGCGCGCGGCGGAGGCCGGCGCGAGCGCGGTCCGGCCTGCGGCTAAGTCCGGCTTCGCCGTGTCTTAGCCTCCGGCCTTTGGCGTAGCGCTGGCTGAAACGTTTCGAACCTCGTTGGCGCCGAGGCGGCGGCGTAACGCGTGCGTTACGACGCCGCGGAGTAGCGAGCGCGCACGCCTCTCAGGCTTGCGGGCTCGCGACGGAACAGGCGTCTGAAGCACGCGGCCCCAATGTGCCCTCAGTACGGAGCGCACCCGAGATCGCAATCTCGGGTGCGCGAAGTTCCTTAGCCTCCGGGCGAAGAGCGCAGCTCTTCGCCCGGATCACCCTTCGAGGATCTGCTTCAGCCGCTCGAAGTCCTTGCGGAACTGCTTCTCGGCGTGCCGCGAGAGGAGGCCGGCGGCGAAGCCGGGGACGTCGCCCTCGGCGGTGACGGTCAGCCGCGTCCCGCCGTCGGCCGGCTCGAGCTCGTGCCGGACGGTGAAGGGCACCGGGCCGCTGACCGCGCGCAGCGTGAACAGGCGCGGCTCCTCCTGCTCGACGATCTCGAGCGTCGTGTGGATCTCGCGGCCGAAGAGCGAGCGCGACTCCTCGATCCGCCCGTCGCGCAGCGTCGAGCTCTTCACGCCGGCCTGCCAGGCAGGGACGTTCGAGACGTCGGTGAGGTAGGCGAACACGTCCTCGGGCGTCCGCGTGATCTCGATCGTCAGGTCGGCGCGCACGAGCAGGAGGATAGGCTCGAAGGCGTGCTCGACGACCGCGTACGCGCCGTGCTCGACCGCCTCGAGAGCGAGGACGCCTCCGAGCGGGAGCGCGGCCTCCCTCCGGAGCAGCGCGCGCGCCAGGTCGAGCCGACGACCGGCCGCTTCCTCTTCTCGCTCGTCGCGCCGCAGACCGACTGCGAGGTGCTCGAGCTCGGCGGGTCGCGCGGCTACTCCTCGATCTGGCTCGCCGCAGGCGTCCGCCATCTCGGCGGGCACGTCCTCTCGCTCGAGCACGACCCGGCGAAGACCGAGGCTTGGCGTCGCAACGTCGAGGCGGCGGGCCTCGAGGAGTGGGCCGAGTTGCACGAGGGCGACGCGTTCGAGCAGCTGCCGCAGATCGACGACGTGTTCGACGTCGTCTTCCTCGATGCCGAGAAGGACGACTACGAAAAGCTGTTCCAACTCGCGCGTGAGAAGCTCGAGCCCGGCGGACTGGTCGTGGCGGACAACGTGCTCTCGCATCCCGACCCACTCGCGCAGTACTCGGCTGCCCGGCAGGCCGACCCCACCCTGCTCAGCGTCACCGTTCCCCTCGACCGCGGGCTCGAGCTGACGGTGGTGTTGCGGTAGCCGCTTCCTCCGCTATCTTGCGGGTACCGCGGAAAGGAGGTGGTCCGGCAGTGATTTCAGACAGTACGGGCAGTGGAGGTACCAGCGGGTAGGGGTGCCGTCCCGGGACCCACCGGGGGAACCGCCTAGCCAGCGTGGGGGACATCGCGTTCCGCGCCGCCCGGCCCTGACTACCGGGGTCGGAGCAGGAAAGCGCTCCTACCACTACGCGCTGGTAACCGTGACTGAGGGGCCGCGCAAGCGGCCCCTCGTCTTTGCAAGAGGAGGGCTCGGCGGCAGCGCTCCCTGCGTCCTTGCCTCGCGACGCCCAGGGCACCCCTGCGACGAGCACCGCCCCGTCGAGCCCTCCTAGGCAGCGACTCGCTCGGGAGCCGCGACGGCTTCCGAGGCGAGAGTGGTCAGGTGCAGCCGGAGCTGTTCGAATACTTCTCCGTCGAGGAGGCGACCTTCGGCGTCGAACCGCTCCTCGGCGCGGCCGACCGGGATCTCGGTCCCAACGACGCGGGCGCCGGCGATGCCGAGAATTCGCTTCAGGTCCTGCTGGGCCCAGAGGGCGCCGAACTGGCCGGTGCTCGCGCCGACGACGGCGACCGGCTTGTTCCGGAGCAACGCCTCGAGCCGTGGACGCGAGGCCCAGTCGACAGCGTTCTTGAGCCCGCCCGGGACCGAGCCGTTGTACTCGGGCGTCGCGAAGAGGATCGCGTCGGCCGCTGCCCAGTCCTCGCGCAGGCGGCGCGCCGAGTCGGGCACGTCGGCCTCGAGGTCCTCGTCGTAGAAGGGCAGCTCGGCGAGCCCTTCCCAGAGCTCGAGCTCGACGCCCTCGGGCGCGGCCTCGACCGCGGCCCGCAGGAGGCTCGTGTTGAACGAGCCCTCCCGCAGGCTGCCGGAGACGGCGAGGATCCGCATCGTTAGCTCTCCTGCCTCACAAGAGCGAGCTCGGCCTTCAGCACGACCTCGTCGCCGAGGTAATTGCCACCGCTCTGGTTCGGCGCGTTCCAAGCGATCCCGAAGTCGTTGCGGTCGACCGCCGTCTCGAGCGTGAGCCCGAGGCGCTCGCGGCCGAACGGATCGACGCTCGGCGCCGACGCAAGCCGGCCCTTCAGCTCGATCGGCTTCGTGACGCCCTTTATCGTGAGCTCGCCGCGAGCGGTGAGCTCACCGTCGTCCCCGACCGAAAGCTCGTCGGCGTGGATCGAGATCTGCGGAAACCGCTCCGCATCGAAGAAGTCGGGCGACTGGAGATGGCCGGCCAGCTGCTCGTCCTTCACATCGACGCTCGCGACGCGCGCCGAGCCTGCGAGGGTCGAGCCCTCGAGCGTGGCGTCGAAGTCGCGGAAGCTTCCGCGGAAGGTGTTGACACCGGCGTACTCGACCTCGAACGCGATGTTCGAGTGGACGGGGTCGGCGGCCCAGGTGGTGCCGGCCGGCGCGATGGTTGTGGTATCCAGGGTGCTCATCTGAGAACTTGCCTCCTTGGGCGATTGAGCTATACTTGAGTTCGCAAGGATCATAGCGAGAAAAGATTGTCTAGTCAAGTATTGATCACACAAGCAGTTTCAGCGCCGGAGCCAACCGTCCCGGACGGCGCCTGGGTGCGCTTTCTGCGCGCGCACGCGGCGCTCACGCGCGAGCTGTCCGCGCGGCTCGAGGCACTGCACGAGCTGACGCTGAGCGACTTCGACGTGCTCATCCAGCTCTACCACGCCGAGGGACGGCGGATGCGCCGGATCGACCTCGCCCGCTCCGTGCTGCTCACGGCGTCCGGGATCACGCGCCTGCTCGACGGCCTCGAGTCCTGCGGCCTCGTCGCGAAGGAGCGCTGCGCCTCAGACCAGCGCGTCACGTATGCGGTACTCACGAAGGCCGGTGTGAAGAAGCTCGAGGCGGCGCGGGAGTCGCACCTCGCCGACATCGAGGAGCTGTTCGGGTCTCGGTTCTCGCCGCAGGAGCGCGCGCAGCTCGCCGAGCTCCTCGGCCGGCTGCCGCTCGCGCACACGGCGGAGGCCTGCTCCGGATGACGTACGCGTTCGGCTCGCTGGACGAGCTCGGCGACGGGCCGGGCTTCCGGAAGATCCGGAAGGCGCTCGAGGTCGAGGCGTTCGGCGTCAATGCGATCGTCTTTCCGCCGCACTACGAGGGGCCTGAGCACTATCACGACACGCAGGACGAGCTGTACTTCGTCCACAAGGGACGGATCCGGGTGGACGTCGACGGGGAGTCGCGGGAGCTCGGCGAGGGCGGGCTCTTCCACGCGACCTCGACGACGCCCCGGCGCATCTCGAACGCGGGGGACGAGGACGCGATCGTCTTCGTCGTCGGTGGCAAGGGCGGCTACGTCGAGCGCGACGGCCATCTCGTGAACGAGGAAGTCGACCTGCCGCGCAGGCAGGGTCTCAGCTAGCGCCGAAACTCGTGGCGCGCACGCCTGCCGTCTACCTGATCACGGGGCCGATGGCGGCCGGAAAGTCGACGGTGGCACGCCTGCTCGCGGCGCGCTTCGAGCGCGGCGTTCACCTCGAAGGCGACGTCTTCCGCCGGTTCGTCGTCAGCGGGCGCGCGGAGATGACCCCGGAACCCTCGGCGGCGGCGCTCGCGCAGCTGCGCCTTCGCCATTGGCTCGCCGCCGCTGCAGCCGACGGGTATTTCGCGGCGGGTTTTGCCGTCGCCCTGGAGGATGTCGTCGTCGGCCGGTTCCTCGCCGAGTACTTGGAGATGATCCGCAGCCGTCCCTGCCACGTCGTCGTGCTCCTGCCGTCGATCGAGGCGGTGTCCGAACGTGAGGCCGCGCGTGAGGACAAGCGCTACAGCGGCGGCTGGACGATCGAGCGGCACTACGCGGACTTCGTCGCCACCACGCCGCGCGTCGGGCTGTGGCTCGACACGTCGGAGCAGGAGCCCGAGGAGACGGTGGACCAGATCCTCGGCGCAGTGCCACCGTCCTGAACAAAGTCGTACGCTCCGCCGCGACGACCGATCAGGGGATGGGCGTGAGCTCACGGACAGCACGGAACAGCCTGCTCGCAGCCGCCGCGGCAATCGGCGTGGTCGCGGCTGTGCTCCAGGTCGTTTCGGCGAGCCTCTCGTTCGCCGACTTCCTCAAGTTCCCGGGTTTCACGTCGCTGAAGGTCGCGTCCGGCGTGGAGGTTCTGGGATGGGTCTTCGCCCTCGTCGCGTTCGGAGTAGCGCTCGCCGGCTTCCTCCTCAGGTCGCGCCGCACGCGAAGGACGGTCCTAGCAGTCTCGGCCGGCCTGTTCGCCGGGTTCGGCGTGGCAAGCCTTGCCGCGATCCTCATCGCTCTCGTCGAGTCCTGGGGCTCCGCCTTCGAGCCCTGGGAGTTCAGGACCGACGAAATCGCTGAAGCTGCAGCCTGGGCGAGTCTCGTAATTGCGGCCTTGCTCGTCTTGCTCGGTGTCCTCTCGGCCCGGCCCGATCGGCGCCTCGGCTGGGGAAGCATCGGGCTTGCGGGCTATTTCGGTTTGCTGGCCACCGCCTACAGCTTCGACCTGTCCGGGTTCCTCAAGTTCGGCTCGCCCCCTGGTGAGATCAGCTGGGGCCTAGGGACGCGTGCCGGTGGCCAGCTCGTCGCGGCGGCCGGTGCAGTCATCGCTGCCGTCGCTTTCTTCACCTCGAACGGCCGTCGTAAGCGCGGTGAGCCGTGGGCAGCGCGGCGCGAGGGTTCGCTCGGAACCGCCGCGATCGTGTTCGGGGTCGGTTTCCTCGTCACAAGCGTCGGACCGATGCTCCTTGCCTCGCAGATCAACGGCGACGGTCGGAGTGAGGCCGAGTACTGGCTCCAGGCCGTCGCCCAGCTCTTGCTGGCTATCGCGGCGGTCTGCGGAGCGGTCGGCTTCTTCCTCTCGCGCCGGGACGCCGAGAGGCGTGCCGCTTCGCCGGCCGCTCCGGCGCCGGTCGACTAAAAGACCGCGACGGTGCGGATCTCGCCGCGCTCGCCGATGCGCGGCAGGCGCTCCGGCACCTCGTCGAGCGAGATCGTGCTCGTGACGAAGCGGGCCAGGTCGATCCGTCCGTCGAGCGCGGCCTGGGCGAGGAACGGGAAGTCCTGCCGCGGGATCGTGTCGCCGCCGTGGGTCACCGTGAGCGTGAGCCGCGGCCCGAAGAACTCCGCGTCGAGATCGACGTCGAGCCGGGAGCCCGGGGCGGGCAGGCCGACGATCGTCGCCCAGCCCGCGTAGGCGCACATCCGGACCGCCTGGGCGAGCGCCGGGGCACCGCCGCCCGCGAAGAAGGCGAACTCGGCGCCGAGGCCGCCGGTCAGCTCTCGCACGGCTGCCACGGGATCGACGCTCGAGGCGTCCACAACGTCGGTCGCACCGAGCGCACGAGCGTGCTCGAGCTTCTCCGGCGCGACGTCGACCGCGACGATCTGGCCCGCGTTGCGCAGCAGCGCGCCCTGGACGACCGCGAGCCCGACACCGCCGCAGCCGATCACCGCGACCGTGGCGCCTTCCCGCACCGGCGTCGCCCAGAGAGCGGCGCCCGCTCCGGTCGAGAAGCCGCATGCGAGCAGCGTCGCCTGCTCGATCGGCAGCTCCTCCGGAACCCTGACCGCGCACGCTTCGTGCACGACCGCGCGGTCGGCGAACGTGCCGCACCGCAGCACCGGCGTCAGCTTCGCGCCGTCCACGGCTCGGTGCAGCCGCCGCTTCGCGCGGAGCTGCGAGGAGCAACGGCGCGGGTCGCCGCGCCGGCACTGCGGGCACTCGCCGCACGGCGCCCGCCAGGCAATGACGACGCGGTCTCCGGGAGCGACCAGGGTCACGTCGCTTCCCACCTCCTCGACGATCCCGGCTCCCTCGTGGCCGAGCAGGATCGGAAACCGCGAGCCCCAGCCCTTGTCTCGACGATGTGGAGGTCCCAGTGGCAGAGCCCGCAGGCGAGGACCCGGACGAGCACCTCGCGCGGGCCGGGCGGATCGACGGTCAGCTCCTCGACGGCCGGCGCCGCGTCGGGCTCGGCGTAGACGACGCCGCGCGTCACGTCGCCCGCCGCAACTGCTCGTCGAGCGGCACGAGCGGCAGCCGGAAGGTCTCGACGGCGCTCGGGTCGGTGACGCGTTGTCGCCGAGCTCGAGCATCCTGAGCTGGTCGCGCGACACCGGTGCGCCCGGAAGGCGCTCGGTCACGGTCGCCTGCGCGCGCATCAGGCCGAACGGAACGTGCACCGACGGCCGCCGCCTGCCGAGCACCCGCTTCAGGCGCGCCCAGAACTCGTTCCAGCTCACCACGTCGGGGCCGCCGAGCTCGAACGTCTGGTTCGTTCCCGTCCGCTCGGTGGTCGCGAGCGCGTAGTACTGCGCGAGGTCCTCGACCCGAGATCGGCTGGAGGCGCTGCCGGCCCGACCCGATGATGGGTGTCGCAGGCGCGTAGCGAACCTAGCCGGACGAACGTCGGCAGCACGCCGCCGTCGCGGCCGAAGACGAAGCTCGGCCGGAAGATCACGTGGTCGAGCCCGGACTCCCGCACGGCTCGCTCCATCGCCACTTCGCCGCGAAGTACGGGACACATCCTTCGACCGCTCTTCGAGACCGAGCGCGCTCATCGAGCACGAACCGCTGCACTCCCGGCCTCCTGCGCCGCCGCGACGGCGTTCCGCGTCCCTTGTGCCATGACGCGCTCGAAGTCGCGGGCCGCCCCTTGATGATCGCGACGAGGTGGACGACAGCGTCCACTCCCTCGCACGCGGCGCGGAGCGAGGCGGGATCGGTGACGTCGCCCGTGCGCCAGCTCGACGCCCACGCGCGCGAGGCGTGTTGCGCGGGCCGGCTTCCGCACGAGCGCCCGCACGGCGCGGCCTCCCGGGCGCGCAGCGCATGCACGATGCTAGGGCCCGACGAACCCCGTCCCACCGGTGACGAGAACCTTCACGAGCCCTCGAAGTTCTGCCAGTAGCGGCTCGCCGTCGGGCCCGCGCTGGCCCTGGTACTTCGAACCGATCGAGCCGGCTGCCGTACGGGCGTCGCGGCCGGCTCCGTCATCTGCATGAACGAGATCTGCCCGATCTTCATGCCGGGGTAGATCGTGATCGGCAGGTTGGCGACGTTCGAGAGCTCGAGCGTGACGTGACCGTCCCAGCCGGGGTCGATGAACCCCGCCGTCGAGTGGATGAGCAGCCCGAGCCGGCCGAGCGAGCTACTTCCCTTCCAGGCGGGCGACGAGGTCGTCGGGCAGGCGGATGCGCTCGAGCGTCGAGCCGAGCACGAACTCGCCCGGATGGAGGACGAAGGGATGCTCCTCCTCGACCTCGACGAGCTCGGTCAGCTCGGCCTGCTCGACCTTGACGTCGATGAACGGGTAGCGGTTGTTGTGGAAGACGCGGAAGAAGCGGTCGACGCGCACGTCCACGCTCGACGGCTGCAGCAGCGCGTCGTCGTACGGGTCGATCTCGATCCTCCCTTCGGCGAGCAGGCGGGCGATCGTCGCGTCGGAGAGCACCATCCCAGACGATTCTTACCGGCTTTCCCCGTCGGGCGGAGTGGCTATCGTGACCATGTGGCAGTCACGCGCGCGATCCAGCTTCGCACCGAGATCCCCGGCCCCCGCTCGCGGGAGATCACCGAGCGGAAGGAGCGGGTCGTCGCCGATCCGCTCGGCCTCTACCTTCCGATCGTGATCGCCGAGGGCAGCGGCGCGATCCTGACCGATGTCGACGGCAACAGCTTCGTCGATTTCACGGGCGGCGTCGGCTGCCTCGCGGTCGGCCACGCCCACCCGCGCGTCGTCGCGGCCGTGCAGGAGCAGGCCGCGCGCTTCTTCCACACCGACTTCACGATCGTCCCCTACGAGGTCTACGTCGAGTACGCCGAGCGGCTCACGGCGCTTGCTCCGTTCGCCGGCCCGGCGAAGGCCGCGTTCTTCAACGCGGGCACCGAGGCGGTCGAGAACGCCGTCAAGTTCGCGCGCGGGCACACGCGCCGGCCGGCCGTGATCGCCTTCGAGGGCGGCTTCCACGGGCGCACGCTCCTCTCGCTCACCCTCACCTCGAAGACGCACCCCTACAAGGCGGGGCTCGGGCCGTTCGCGCCTGAGGTCTACCGCGTGCCGTTCCCGGACGAGTACCGCGGGATCACCGGGCGCGACGCGCTGGAGGCGCTCGAGCGCGCGCTCTCGACGCAGGTCGCCGCGGAGACGGTCGCCGCGATCGTCGTCGAGCCGGTGCAGGGAGAGGCCGGTTTTATCCCCGCGCCGCAGGAGTTCATGGAGGGGCTGCGCGCGATCTGCGACCGCGAGGGGATCCTGCTCGTCGCCGACGAGGTGCAGACCGGCTTCGGCCGCACCGGGCGGATGTTCGCCATCGAGCACTACGGCGTGGAGCCCGACCTGATGACCGTGGCGAAGTCCATCGCCGGCGGCCTGCCGCTGTCGGGCGTCCTGGGCAAGGCCGAGATCATGGACTCGCTCTGGCGAAACGCGGTCGGCGGCACCTACGTGGGCAATCCGGTCGCGCTCGCCGCCGCCGTGGCCGTGCTCGACGTGTTCGAGGAGGAGGCGCTTCTCGAGCGGGCGCAGCAGATCGGCGACACCGTCCGGGCGCGCATGCTCGCCTGGCAGGAGCGGTTCGCGGCGATCGGCGACGTCCGCGGCCTCGGCCCGATGCTGGCCGTCGAGTACGTCGAGGACCGCGAGACGAAGGAGCCCGCGCCGGGCATCGCCTCGCGCGTGGCCGAGGAGGCCGCCCTCCGCGGGCTGTTGCTCCTCAAGGCCGGTATCCACTCGAACTGCAACCGCGTCCTGTGTCACTCGTCATCACCGACGCCGAGCTCGAGGAAGGGCTCGCGGCGTGGGAGGAGGCGCTGGAAGCGGTCTTCGCTAGCTGCGCCCGCTGCTCGTGCGTTCTAGCGGTGTGCCGGGACCGAGGTCAACAGCCCCGCCGTGTCACGGCCCCCGCAGCCCGGCGACCTGATCGCCGATCGCTACGAGCTCCAGGAGCTCGTGGGCACCGGCGGCATGTCGAGCGTGTTTCGCGCGCACGACCTCCAGCTCGAGCGGGACGTCGCGGTCAAGATCCTCCACCAGCACTACGCCGAGGACCCGGAGTACCTCGAGCGTTTCCGCCGCGAGGCGCGCGCGGTCGCGAGGCTCTCGCACCCGAACATCGTCACGGTCATCGACCGGGGGGACGACGACGGCCGCCAGTACATCGTCTTCGAGCACGTCGACGGCGAGAACCTCAAGGAGTTCGTCGTGCGGTCGGGCCGGCTGCCGGTGCGACAGGCGCTCGAGCTCGCGCTCGCCGTCGCCGACGGGCTCGCCTTCGCGCACGACGCGGGCTCGTGCACCGCGACGTGAAGCCGCAGAACGTCCTCCTCAACACCGAGGGCGAGGTCAAGGTGACCGACTTCGGCATCGCGCGCTCGCTCCACGTGGAGCACGGCGTCACCCAGACCGGCACGGTGCTGGGCACCGGCGAGTACCTCGCGCCCGAGCAGGCGAGCGGCAAGCCGGTCTCCCCCGCGACGGACGTCTACTCGCTCGGCATCGTGCTCTGGGAGCTGCTGGCGGGCGACGTCCCGTTCACGGGCGACAACTTCGTGGCGGTGGCGCTGCGCCACGTCAACGAGCCGCCGCCGCATCTGCGCGAGCGGCGGCCGGACGTCTCGCCGAGGCTCGACGCCGCGGTCGAGCGCGCGATGGCCAAGGATCCGGCGCGCCGCTTCACCTCGATGAAGGCGTTTGCCCAGGAGCTGCGGGCCTGTCTCGCGGAGCCCGAGGGAGCGGTGTCTCCGCCGCCGATAGCGGACGCCGAGCTCACGCTCGTCACTCCTCCGCCGCGGACCCGGAGCCAGGCACGGGCCCGCCCGCGGCGCCGGCGTCGCCGTCCGCTGGGGTGGGTGCTGCTCGCGCTCGTCGTCGCCGGCGCGGCCTTCGCGGCCGTGCTGTTGCTCGGAGGCGGCGGCCACGACAACGGGACCTCGGGCGGCCCGACCGGCGCGGCCGTGCATCTGCGCGGCGTCGGCGACTACGACCCGCAGGGAGACGGCGGCGAGCTCAGCTACACGGCTCCACGGGCCACCGACGGCAACACGACGACGTCCTGGCAGACGGAGACCTACGCTACACCGGAGTTCGGGAACCTCAAGGACGGTCTCGGTCTCGTTCTCGAGGCGCGCTCGTCCGTCAAGCTCTCGAGCCTGACGGTACAGACGCCGACTCCCGGCTTCGTCGCGCGGGTCGAGGTCGGCGACTCCCTTGACGGGCCGTTCCAGGTCGACTCGGCGACCAAGACCGTGGCGGTCGCGACGACCTTCACGCTCGACGGCAAGAGGGGCCGCTACTGGGTGGTCTGGCTGACCCGGCTTCCGGCTCGGCCCATGGCCGAGATCTCCGAGGTCACCGCAAGAAACTAGTACTCGAGCTTCGAGCGGCGTTCGTGGCGCTCGAGCGCGAGCTCGATCAGCCGGTCGAGCGCTTCCGCATAGCCGAGGCCCGACGCCTCGAACAGCCTCGCCCAGACGCTCGTCGCCGTGAAGCCGGGCATCGTGTTGAGCTCGTTGAGCACCACTTCGCCGTCGGACGCGCGGACGAAGAAGTCGACGCGCGCCAAGCCCTCGCACTCGCTCGCGACGAACGACTCGACCGCGCGCCGCTGCAGCAGCTCGATCGTCTCCTCCGAGAGGCCCGGCGGCGGAACGAGCAGCTCCATCCCGCCCTCGTCGTACTTCGAGGCGAAGTCGTACCACTCGTGCTCGAGCGTGTCGATCTGGCCGGGCAGCGAGGCGACCGGCGGCGGCACGCGGTTGCCGAGGACGCCGACCTCGACCTCCGTGCCCTCGACGAACTCCTCCACGAGCACCTTCTCGTCGTGCCGGAAGGCGAGCTCGACCGCCGGCCCGAGCTCGTCCTCGCCGTGCACCTTCGTGATGCCGACCGAGGAGCCGAGCCTCGCGGGCTTCACGAACACCGGGTAGCCGAACGGGTTCTCGACCGCGTCGCCGAGCCGGATCGCGTGGTGCGCGGCGACCGGGATGCCGCTGTCGCGCATGACCTTCTTGAACAGGTCCTTGTCCATCGCGAGCGCCGAGGCCGCGACGCCGGCGCCGACGTAGGGAATGCCCGCGAGCTCGAGCAGCCCCTGCACCGTGCCGTCCTCGCCGAACGGGCCGTGCAGGATCGGCAGGACGACGTCCACGGCGCCGAGCGTCTCGAGCGTCCCGGACGCGGCCGGAACGGGCAATGTCTCCGCCGGACGCGTCTCGGTGCCTGGCACCAGGACGTGTCCCGAATCGACACCGCTGCCGAGAGCCCAGCGTCCGTCGCGGCCGATCGCGACCTCGGCGATCTCGTACCGCTCCGGATCGAGGGCCGCGGCGACCGAGCGCGCCGACGCCAGGGAGATCTCGTGTTCGCTCGAGCGGCCGCCGGCGAGGATCGCCACCCGGACGCGGCGGGCTGAGCTCACGGCGTCGTGGTGGTGTGGTGGTCGTCGGCGGTGGTGGTGGCCCCGGTGCCTGACCGATCACGATCGTCACGGTCGAGCCCTTCGTCGCCTGCGAGTTGCCGGCCGGGTTCTGGGACTGGACGATGTTCTGCTGGCTCGCGTCGGTCTGCTTGTACTGCTCGCTGACCTGGAAGCCCGCAGCCTCGAGCGCGCTCACCGCCTGCTGGGACGTATAGCCCACGACGTCCGGCACCGCGACCTGCGGCGGGCCGTTCGAGACCTTGAGAGCCACGGTCGTGCCCTTCGCCTCCGTCGAGTTCGGTGCGGGGTTCTGGCTGATCACCTGGCCTTGGGGAGCGTTGCTGTCGACGTACGACGGATTCCACTTGAACCCGGCCGCACTGAGCTTGGCCGTGGCGTCCTGGATGCTGAGGCCCACGACCCCCGGAACCGTGCCCTGCGCCGGCCCGCTCATGACGTTCACGCGTACCGTCGACCCAACCGGCACGGACTTCCCGGCGGGCGGATCGGTCGCGGTGACCAGGCCCGCGGTGTTGCCGGGAACGCTGAACTTCTGCGGTTTCAGCCCGTCATTCACCAGTGTCTGCTCGGCCGCAGTCCATTGCTGGCCCTTGACGTCGGGCACGCTCACCTTCTTCGGTCCGGTCGAGACCGTGAGCGTGACCGTGCCGCCCTTGTCGATCTTCTTGCCCGCGGCCGGATCCTGCTTGAAGACCACTCCTGAAGGAAAATTCGGATTGGAGTTGGAGGCCTTGTTCACCGCCGGGACGAGACCCGCCGCTCGGATCTGCTGCTCGGCCCGCGCCTGCTTCTCGCCCACATAGCGGTTCACCGGTACCTGCGGCGTGCCCGAGAGCTCGTTCCAGACGAAGAAGCCGGCGATCACGGCGGCGATGACGAAGCCGATCGCCACGAGCCACGGCCACAGCGGCCGCTCCGGGCCGCCGCCTTCCTGGATCTCCTCCTCGTCCACGACCACGGGCGGCGGCGCGGCCGCCGAGGGCGGCGGCGCGATCATCGTCGCGGCGGTCGCCGCCGACGCAGCCGCCGCCGCGACCGCCGGTCGGCTCAGCACCTGCGTCGCCGTGTCCACCGTGGCCGCGGACACGCTCGCGCCGCGCGCGACGCGCTCGAGATCGGCCTCCATCTCGTCGGCGCTCTGGTAGCGGTCGTCCGGATTCTTGGCGAGCGCCCGCAGGACGACCATGTCGAGCTCGGGCGGGATGTCGGGCCGCAGCGCGGAGGGCGGCTTCGGCGTGGCGGAGAGATGCTTCATCGCGATCTCGACCGGCGTCTCGCCGTCGAAGGGCGTCTTGCCGGTCAGGAGCTCGTAGAGGACGACGCCGAGCGAGTAGAGATCCGAGCGCGGGTCGACCTCGCCGCCACGGGCCTGCTCGGGGGAGAGGTACTGCGCCGTCCCCACGATCGAGCCCGTCTCCGTCATCTGGCTGGTGCCGGCGCGCGCGATCCCGAAGTCCGTCACCTTCACGCGCCCCTCGCCGTCGACCATGACGTTGTGCGGCTTGATGTCGCGGTGCACGATGCCGTGCCGGTGCGCGAAGCGGAGCGCCGAGAGGATCTGGCGCGCGTACTCGATCGCGACGTTGATCGGCGCGGCGCCGCGGCCGATGACCAGCTCCTTGAGCGTGCGGCCGTCGAGGAACTCCATCGCGATGTAGTAGGTGTCCTCGGCCTCGCCGCGGTCGTAGATCGAGACGATGTTCGGGTGGTTGAGCGCGGCGGCGTTCTTCGCCTCGCGGCGGAAGCGCTCGATGAACTGGTCGTCGTTCCCGTGACGGCTGTTGAGGATCTTGATGGCCACGCGGCGGCCGAGCTCCTGGTCCTCCGCGAGGTAGACGTCGGCCATCCCGCCGGCCCCGAGCTTGCGCTGGATCCGGTAGCGCCCGTCGAACAGGGTGTCGATGAGTGAGTCGCTTACCGCCACGGCCGCCTAAAGGGTAGAGACATGTTCAGCGGTGCAGGAGTTTTTCGAGGATGGCCTTGGCGATCGGGGCCGAGACCGACGCGCCGAAACCGTTCGGCTGCTTCTCGACGACGACCGCGACGACGTAGCGCGGGTGGTCGGCGGGGGCGAAGCACACGAACCACGCGTCGTAGACGTTCCCGAGGCCGAGCTCCGCGGTGCCCGTCTTGCCGGCGACCTTGAGGCTGGCAGGGAACCCGACGGTCGCTGCCGTCCCGCCCTGCACGACGAGCTGCATCATCTGGTTCAGCTCGGCGGCCGTCTGCGGCTTGAGCACGCGGCCGAGATCCTGCGGCGTGGTCTTGGTGACGGTCGTGCCGTCGGCGGCGACGACCTTCTGGACGAGATACGGCTTGGGCTCGACTCCCTTGTCGGCGATCGTGGCGCCCACGAGCGCCATCTGCAGCGGCGTGACGAGCATCCGCTCCTGCCCGAAGGCGAGCCGGCCCGGGTCGACCTGGTTGTCCGGCTCTTCGGGAACCAGAGCTTGCCCGTTGTTGTAGAGCCCGCTCGATAGAGGCGTGCTTCGACGGCATGTCGATCGGCGGCGCGAGTAGAAGCCGTAGCGCTTCGCGTAGTCGAGGATCTTCGCGCCCCGATCTGCTTGCCGACGTTGCAGAAGACCGAGTTGATCGAGTGCTCGAAGCGCCTGCGCGAAGTCGACGTTGCCGAACGTCTCGGGACCGCGTCTGGTCGGGGTCGCCCGAGTTCTAGACCCTCTTGCCGTACTCGGTGCAGTAGCCGGGGTCGTAGAAGGGCGAGGTCGGCGTGAACGCGCCCGTGTCGAGCGCCGCCGACGGCGGTGACGAGCTTGAAGGTGGAGCCCGGCGGATAGAGCCCCTGCGTCGCGTTGTTCTGGAGCGCCGACGCGTCGCCGCACGTGCCCTTGATCTTCTTGACCTTGTTGTAGCCGCTCGGCTGCACCATGAGGTTGGCGTTGTAGGTGGGCGACGAGGCCATCGCGACGACGGCTCCCGTCTTCGCGTCGAGGACGACGACCGCGCCGCAGCGGCTGCCGAGCTGGTCGAGCGCGAGCCGCTGGATGTCGGGACGCAGCGTGAGGTACACGTTGTCGCCCTTCACCGTCGTCCCGCCGAGCTGCAGCGCCTGTTTGAGGCTGTTGCTGAGGTTCGTGTTCGCGCCGGTCAGGTAGTCGTCGAGCGTCTGCTCCAGTCCCGTCGTCGTGCCGGCGGTGGTCGAGTAGCCGATCACCTGCGGCGCGAGCTCGTTCTGCGGATAGTGCCGCGTGTAGATCGTCAGGCCGTGCTTGCGGGTCACTCGATTGTTGGCAAGCACAGTGCCGTCGGCGGCGAGGATCTTGCCGCGGTCAATTGTGAGCCGCTGGATGAGCTTGATCGAGTCGTCCTTGCGGGCGGCGAGGTCGCCCACGGCCCATGTCTGCCAGTACGTCGTCGAGACGACGAGGGCCGCGATCAGGATCAGCGCCGCGACCGACACGTGCCGGAGCTGTTTGTTCACGCCGTGGCCGCCTCTCGGTTGGCGCGGTTGGAGACGAGCATCAATCCCGCGACCAGCAAGAAGTTGGCGACGACGCTCGAGCCTCCGTACGAGACGAAAGGCAGCGTGATGCCTGTCAGCGGGATGACGCGCGTGATGCCGCCGACGATCACGAACGTCTGGAACGCGAAGCTGAAGCTGAGCCCGGCCGCGAGCAGCTTCGAGAAGCCGTCGGTGGCCTTGAGCGCGACCTGGAAGCCTCGCAGGACGAAGCCCATGTAGAGAAGCAGCAGCGCGGCCGCCCCGATCAGCCCGAGCTCCTGGGCGAGGGCCGAGTAGATGAAGTCGGTG
The DNA here is from genome assembly GCA_963714445.1 of uncultured Actinomycetota bacterium. GTDB lineage: Bacteria > Actinomycetota > Actinomycetes > Streptomycetales > Catenulisporaceae > Actinocrinis. The sequence goes on along the minus strand of CAVQPP010000177.1, from coordinate 153,288 downwards.
TTCAGGTCGGGGACGACCTGCTGCCCGCTGGGGAAGGTCATGATGCCGCGCCCGAGGCCGGTGCCGCCGACGCCGCCGTGCGCGATCGAGTAGAGGGACTGCAGGACCTGATAGCCGGTCGTGTGCTCGTACTTGTAGGGGTCGAGCCAGACGTCGACACGCTGCTGCACGTGCGGCGTCGTCCGTGAGATGAAGAACGAGCCGACGAGGAAGAGGCCGATCGCGCCGGCGACGAATGCGATCCGCGCCGTCGCGATGTAGAGCATCGCGACGAAGATCGCGTAGTAGAGGAGCGCGCTGCCGAGGTCGTCGGTTACGAACAGGAGAAGCATGGCGGCCCCCCAGATCGCGAGCAGCGGCCCCCAGTCCTTCAGCCTCCCCTGGGCGAGCACCTCGCGCTTCTCGCGGAGGTAAGCGGCCAGGAAGACGACGAGGGCGATCTTGCCGAACTCGCCGGGCTGGATCTGGAGCGACCCGACGTGAATCCAGAGGCGGGCACCGTTGATCGTCTCGCCGATCACAGGCAGCCGCGGCAGGAAGAGCAGAAAGATTGCCGTCACCCCGAAGACGTACTTGTAGCGCTCGAGGACGCGGTAGTCGTGGCGCAGCGCGAAGAGCGTCGCGGCGAAGGCGGCGACGCCGATCACGATCCAGAGCCCCTGGCGGAACGCGTCGCTCGGGCCGAGCCGGTAGATCTCCGTCACCCCGATCGCCGTCAGGAGCGCCGCCATCGGCAGCAGGTACGGGTCGGCGAGCGGCACGGTCACCCGCGCCACGAGGTGCGCGACGAGGTAGAGGCCGAAGAAGAAGACGGCATAGCCCAGCGAGCCGGTCGAGATCTTCGAGGAGAGCGCGATGTAGACGGTGGCGAAGCCGATCGCCGTCAACAGGCCGACCGTGAGGAGGGCGGCCAGCTCGCGGTTGCGCAGGGTCACCGCGTCAGACCCCAGATGACCAGCGCAGCGACGAGCGCCAGCACGACGAGCCCGATCAGCACGATCCGGACCCGTTTGGCCTGTGGGCCGGCCTCGCTCGCGGCGAGCTCGGCGGGCGGGACGATCATCGTGCCGCCGTCCATGTCGCCGTCCAGGTACTCGCGCGTCTGCTCGTCCGGCTCGTCCTCCTCGCCGGTGAGCGCCGGCATCGAGACCGTGTCCTCGAGGCTCGGAGCGGCCTCGGACGAGATCTGGAAGGCGACGGCAGTGATGTTGTCCTCGCCGCCGCCGCGGTTCGCGGCCGCCACCAACGCCTTCACGGCCCGGTCGAGGTCGTCGCGATTCGCGTGCGACGAGCTCGAGGATCTCCTCGTCGGCGACCATGTCGCTGAGCCCGTCGGAGCAGATCAGAAAGACGTCGCCGTCCTCGGCCTCGATCGTGAAGCCGTCGACGTCGACGTCGGGATCCGTGCCCACCGCCCGGGTGATCACGCTCCGCTGCGGGTGGATCTGCGCCTCCTCTTCCGACAGCTTGCCGGTCTTCAGCAGCTCGTTCACGAGCGAGTGGTCCTCGGTGAGCTGCTCCATCTGCTCGCCGCGGACGAGGTACGCGCGCGAGTCGCCGACGTGGCCGATCGCGACGGTCATCCCCTCGACGAGCGCGACCGTCATCGTCGTTCCCATGCCCGAGGCGGTGGGGTCGGTGGAGGCGCGGTCGTAGATGCGGCGGTTCGCCTCCTGGATCAGGGAGTCGATCCCCTGCGTCCCCTCGAGCCCGTCGGAGTCGCCCGCCTCGAGGGCCGAGGCGGCGAGCTGCGACGCGACCTCGCCGGCCTGCGCCCCGCCCATCCCGTCGGCGACCGCAAACAGCGGCGGCGCGACGACGTAGTTGTCCTCGTTGCGGCGCCGCCTGCGCCCGGTGTCGCTCGCTACGGCGTACGCCCCGACGGGCATCAGTGCCTCTCCGGTGAGTGTTGCCACGCTACTCGCGCGCGAAAAGCGAGCGAGGCAAGGACGCAGGGAGCCTCGATAGCTGAAGCTATCGGGGCGACTGAGGACGCCGCATCGCGACGCTTTGCAGCCGCGAGGAGTGGGAGGACACTTGCCGGAGGGGCACCTAGTCCTCCTCGACCCCGAGGTCGGTCTCGCCGACGCGGAGGACGTCGCCCGCGTCCAGCCGCTGTGCGCCCGCGACGCGGGAGCCGTTGACGTACGTGCCGTTCGTCGACTCCAGGTCCTGCACCCAGACGCCGTCGCCGCGCACCTCGATCTGCACATGGCGGGCCGACGCGAACTCGTCGCCGTCCAGCACGAGGTCGTTCTGCCCGCCGCGCCCGACCGTCAGCGGCGCCGAGTCGAGCCGGAACTCGTCTCCCACCTCGAAGCTCGGGCTGCGCTGGACGACGAGCCGCACCGACCTGCGCTTCGAGGCCCCGCTGCCGAGGCCCGCTGCGGCGGCAGCCGCAGGCGTGAGGATCATGCTGTCCTGGCTCGGCGCCTGCTGCTCGCGGCCCGCCGAGCGGATCACGCGCACGACGAAGAGATAGAGCAGCACGAGGAAGGCGATCTTGAGCACGAGGAGCACCTCTGCGACCCCCGTCGAGGCGAGCAAGGTCATGGCGCTCCTATTCCCGCTCGGTCGAGAAGGTGACCGTCGTCTCGCCGAGCGTGAAGCGCGAGCCGTCGGCGAGCCGCACGCGCTGGACGCGCCGCCCGTCCACCTCCGTCCCGTTCGTCGAGCCGAGGTCGACGAGCCAGAAGGTCGAGCCCTCCTGCACGATCTCCGCGTGGCGTCGCGACACGTTCGGGTCCTCGATCTGGACGTCGGCGTCGCGTGAGCGCCCGAGCACGGAACGCTGGCTCTCGAGGACGCGCCGCTGGCCGTTCCAGCTCAGCACGGCGACCTCACGCTCCACCCCGAGATCGACGACCGAGGCGGCCTCGGTCGGCTGCGTCCGCGGCTTGTAGATCATCGTCGCGCCGGGCGCCGGGACCTCGGCGGGGGCCTCCTCGTCGCCGCTCCGGCCGTACTGCGCCATGCGGGTGGCGATGCCGAACTCGCCGACGCCGAGGTCCTCGTCGGTCTCGAACAGGATTCGCGGCGGAGTGAGCAGCGCGTAGTTCTCGCGCGCGGCGTGCTCCGCGAGGTACTCCTCGAGCTCCGACACGAGCGAGTTCTCGTAGCCCTCGAACTGCTCGCGGTCGCCGGGGGAGAGGTAGATCGTGTACTCGTTCGGCACGTAGACGCGCGTCACCGACGTCGAGCGATGCTCGTCCATCTCCTTCGCGAGCTTGCGTGCGAGCTCGACCGGCTGGACGTTCGTGCGGAAGGCGCGGCCGAAGACGCCCTCGAAGACTCGCTCCAGCCTTTGCTCGATTCCCCGCAGCACCATCAGCTCGCGGGTGAGGGTACCCCCAGGACAGGAGCGCGAAGCGCCGTGACCGCCGCGATGGCCCAGGCAGCGAGGAGCAGCGGGAGCGCGGCCGCGCTCGGCACGGCGGCGACCGTGAGCACGATCATCCCCGCGCCGAGCCCGGCAGCCGCCCAGCGCCCCCGCGCGCGGGCGTACGGAAGGGCGAGCGCGACGAGCGCGAGCGCGCAGGTCTCGACCAGGAGCGACGGGTGCGCGCCGGCCGCGCGGGCGAGCGAGCCCGCGACGTCGAAGGGGTCGCGGGCGCCGGCCACGCCGAGCCCGCGCGGTGCCGGGCCGCCGACGAGGGGCAGCGCCGCATGCCGGATCCCGGCGGCGAGAGCGGCGGTGAGCACGCCGATTCCGACCCCGAGCGCACGCAGCGCCCCGGAACGGATGCGCACCGCGGCGAGGGGCAGCAGGCCGAGCGCGGCGATGGGTGCGAGCAGCGGGCCGACGACGAAGAGCAGGGCGGCGCGCGGCTCGCGCCAGGTCACGAGGAGCCAGCCGGCGGCGAGGGCCGCGTAGAGCAGCGCGAGCCCGAGCGAGATGTTGCCGAGCGGGAGCACCGGCACGGCGAGGGCGAGCGCGATGCCCGCGCGCTCGCGCAGGAGCGTCGCCGCGAAGGCGACCAGGGCGAGCAGGATCGGCCAGCCGTGCGGATAGAACGGCAGCGCGGCCGAGGTCCAGCCCGCGAGGAGCGCCGCGAGGACGGCGGTGAGGGCCTGCCCCGGCTCGAGGCGCGACGGAAGCTTGATGCCGGGCCGCGGAACCGCGGTCCCCGAGGTCGCGCCGCGCAGCGCGTCGGCGAGGTCGCGCGCGGTCGGGCGTCTGGCCGGATTCGTCGAGAGCGAGCTGTCGACGAGCCGCAGCAGCCGCTTCGGCAGGTCGGGACGGAGCTCCCCGAGCGGCCGCGCGCCGGCCTCGATCGCCCGCGCCGTCTCGAGCATCGAGCCGCGCCAGAACGGATGTCGTCCCCCGAGCGCCTCCCACAGCATCACGCCGACCGCGTAGACGTCGGCCGCCGGTGACGCATCGCCGCCGGCCAGCCGCTCGGGCGAGATGTAGGCGAGCGTTCCCGGCACGTCACCCGCCTCGGTCAGCGTCTCGGCGTCGGCCATCTGCGCGAGCCCGAAGTCGAGCACGCGCGCGGAGACGCGGTCGCCTTCCGTGAGCAGCACGTTCGACGGCTTGATGTCCCGGTGCAGGATCCCGGCCGCATGCGCGTGCGCGAGGCCGTCGCAGACCTGCGCGCAGGCCTCGACGGCGTCGTCGTCCGTCAGCTCGCCGGCCCGCAGCGCCTCGCGGTACGTCTGGCCCGGGATGAACTCGTACGCGATGTAGACGTGACGCGAGTCGCGACCGAAGCCGTACGCGCGCAGGCACGCGGGATGCCGCAGCTGCGCCGCGGTCTTGGCCTCGCGCTCGGCCCGCGCCGCCGACTTGCCCTCGCGCGCGACCATCTTCAGCGCGACGTCGAGTCCCGTTTTCTCGTCGCGAGCGAGCCAGACCGAGCCCGACCCGCCGCTGCCGAGCGGCCGCAAGGGCCGGTAGCGGTTGAGGACGAGCTCGATGCCGGTTAGCGCCGGGGCAGCCTCTCCCATGCAAGAGCGGAGATTGGCGACCCGGTCGGACTGTCCTTCCCGGCGGGTTAGGCTAGCCCGGCGAGTGAGCACCCACGACGACGGAACAGAGCTCGAGTTCTTCGAGGAACCGGAGACGGTCGAGGCGCCCGGCAGGCAGCGCCGGCGCGTCAGGCCGCCGGGTCGCGGAGGCCCCCGGCGCCCGGCCCCGCCGCCTCAGGGAGCCGTGGCTCTCGCGAGGCTCGCGGGCCTCGTGGCGCTCGCGATCGCGGTCGTCGTCGGCCTCGTCTTCTGGGTCGGCTCCTGCCAGGGCCAGAGCAGGCACGACGAGTACGCGTCGTACATGAACAGCGTGCAGCCCATCGCGCAGAGCTCGGCCTCGTCGCTGGCGGCATACGCGAAGCTGCTCGGCTCGACGAAGCTGACGCTCGGCGAGCTCCAGACGAAGCTCGACCTCTGGTCGCGGCAGCAGCAGGAGGAATACGACAGCGCGCTGCAGCTCGTACCGCCGGCGTCGCTCCAGGCGGCGCACCAGGAGGTGCTGGCGACGCTGCAGCTGCGGGCGATCGGGCTGGCCGGCATGGCCAACAAGCTGGCCACGGCGGGATCGAAGTCCTCGACCCAGGTCGCCGACGACCTCGCCAAGCAGGCGCAGCTTCTCAGCGCGAGCGATCTCGTCTGGTCGCAGCTCTTCAGGCTGCCGGCCACGGAGACCATGAAGAAGCTGGGTGTGCGGGGGGTGATCGCGCCGCCGTCGCAAATCGTCACGAACCCCGAGGTGATCAGCCCTCATTCGTTCAGCGAGGTCTACTCGCGGTTGCACTCCACGAACACGACCGGAAAGGTGACCGGGGTCCACGGGAGCGAGCTCGTGAGCACCGAGGCCGTCTCGAGCGGCCAGACGAAGACGCTCTCCGTTTCGAGCCCGACGACGGTCGACGTCGCCGCAGACCTGACCTTCAAGGTCTCGTTCACGAACTCCGGGAACTTCCAGGAGGTGAAAGTTCCCGTGACGCTCACCGTGAGCGTGTTCAAGAAGAAGGTGTTGAACGAGACGAAGCGCGTCCCCTTCATCCAGAAGGGGCAGACCAAGACCGTCTCGTTCGCGAACCTCAATCTGCCGCCGTCGGCCTTCGGTGCGAACGCCGTGGTGACCGCGCTGATCGGCGCGGTCCCGGGGGAGACGACCCTCTCCAACAACCACGCCTCGTATCCGGTCTTCTTCAGCCTCCCCTCGGGCTAGCCGTTGAGCGCCTCGGTGGCAGGCTGGATCGCGATCGCGGCTGCAGTCGTCGCTGTGGTCGGCCTCGCAATCGCGCTGATGCTGCACCTGCGGCTGCGCCGGGTGCGGGCCGCGCAACTCACGCTGCAGGGAAGCGGCGGCGGCGACCTCGTCGACTTCGCCGTCTCGCTCCAGGGCCGCGTCGACGGCCTGCACCGGGCGATCGACGACCTCACGGGAACGCTCGGGCGGCTCGAGCGGCGTGTCGACGCGACCGTCTCGCGGCTGGCCGTCGTGCGGTACGACGCCTACGAGAAGTCGGGCGGACACCAGTCCGCCTCGGTGGCGCTGCTCGACGCGTCGCGCAGCGGCGTCGTGCTCACCGCCATCCAGGGCCGCGACTACGCGCGGATCTATGTCAAGGAGCTCGAAGGCGGCCGCGCCCCGGTCTCCCTCTCCCCCGAGGAGCAGGAAGCGGTGGAACGGGCCATGAAGTCGCAGCAGTAGCCGCTTCCGGCGCTGCTACTTTTCGGGCACCTTGCAGCACGTTCTTGTTTTGAACGCGAGTTACGAGCCGCTCAATGTGTGCACGGTGCGGCGTGCCCACGTGCTCGTGTACAAGGGCAAGGCCGAGGTGATCGAGCGCCTCGACAAGCCGCTGCGCTCGTCGACCGGGAGCTTCATCTGGCCGCACGTGATCCGGCTCGTCCACTACGTCCGCGTGCCGCGCGCGATCCAGCGCAAGATCTCGCGCCGGGCCCTGTTCGCTCGCGACGGCTGGCGTTGCGCCTACTGCGGCACGACGAACGGCCGCCTCACCCTCGATCACATCGTCCCGCGGTCGAAGGGCGGCGAGTCGATCTGGGAGAACGTGGTCACGGCGTGTGCGCCGTGCAACCTGCGCAAGGGCGACCGGACGCTCGAGCAGGCCGGGATGGTGCTCCACACCTCGCCGCGGGCCCCGACGCCGACCCTGTTCATCAAGCTCGCGGCGCCCCGGATCCCGTCCGGCTGGACGCCCTACCTGCCCGCGACCGCCTAGGGGCAGCGGATCCGAGGGTTGTTCTTCGGGTTGACCGTGAGTCCGCCCTCGAGGGGGATGTGAGCCGTCGCCGTCTTCCAGAGGAAGCGGTACCGAACTGGGAAGTCGGGCAGCGGGATGCTCCCGTGGGAGATCATCACTTGGCAGTTGGCGAAGACGCCCTTGAGGAGCAGGAAGGCGGATTGCCCGGGCTCGAGGTCGAAGGGACGGAAAGGCTTGAAGGGCCCCTGATGCCAGCCGCGGCCGCCGCCGTGGGCCCCGGGCAGGGGAGGGAGGCGAACGGAGGTTTCCGTGGCCATCAGCAGCCGGGCGGACCAGGGGAGCGTTTTCGACGACCAGGAGACCTCCGACGAGTACGGCACGCCGAGCACTCGGACGGCGAACCGTCCGTTGTTCTGGACCTGCACGCCGAGCTCGAACGGTCGGCCGCTGTGGAAAACGGCGGCCTGGGAGAGACCGTCGGCGGTGAGTTCGGTCTTCGAGTCGCGGGGGAATTCGGCCGAGCCGCTGAAGCCAAGCGGCTGGTAGCCCTGCGCCCACGCAGCGCCCCCGATCGCGAGCCCGATCAAGATGAGCAAGACCACGGCGAGGATCACGTTCCGCGGGCGGCGCGCACGGAGGAAGCCGGTGACTCCTCGGCCTCGTTCGAGGCCGGCCGCCGACCGCAAGTCGGCCGCGTACTGCTCGGGCGTTCCCAGCCGCTCGACGAAATCCGTGTCGGCCGGCAGCTCGGCCAGGTGGCCCCGAAGCTCGGAGTTCAGCTCGCGCCGCGTCCGCCAGGGAAGGTCCCGGAGCGCGACGTCGACGCGCCGGAGGTAGTCCTCGGAGGTCACGCCTCCACCAGCCTTCCGAACGCTCCGCTGATGCGCGTCCAGGTGTCCGTGCCCGCCGCAAGCTCCTCGGTTCCGCTGGGAGTGACCGCGTAGTACTTCCGAGCCGGGCCGCTGTTCGAGGCTGCGAGCCGGGAGCTGAGATGTCCCGCTTGCTCGAGGCGGCGCAGCGTTCCGTAGACCGACGCGTCGCCGACGCCGTCGAGCCCCGCACTCTCGAGCCTCGCCAGGATCTCGTACCCATACGTCTCGCCCCGCGCGATCACCGCCAGCACCGCCAGCTCGAGGACGCCTTTGAGGAGTTGCGCCTGATCCACACTATTACGTATAAAAGAGTAGCACGGTTTGAAGATAAGCACTTTGTCGGACGTAAGGGCGTATAACCAGGGATATGAAAGGCGCCGTGCTAGCGGCGTTGCTCGCCGCGACAGCTTTCGGTGCCGCCGGTTGCGGCGCCACGACGGCAGCCTCGGTGGCAGTGAACCAAGCGCGTGAATCCGGCGGAACCCAGGCGAGCGCCGTACGCGTGGAGCACTGGCGGCTCGCCAACGGAGATGCCGTGGACGTCGTTCTTGTGCGAGCCCGGTTCTGTGGCACGAGGAACGGCTTCACGGCGCCGAAGATCAACGGTCGCTGTGTCCCGCAGGAGGTGGCCTTCGCCACCCAGCCGGGGAAGAAAGGCGGATTCCAGGACTTCCTCGCGCACGGTGACGCGCAACTCGCCGCTGCGGCGTGGAAGGCCCGTCCCGTTTTCCGCATCTTTCCGGACATCCCGAACTTGCTCGTCCGCTGCAAGATCCCCCGTGGGGGAGGCGGCACCGTGGCCGGTCTTTGCGAGGCCGAGCTCTCCGGCACGCGAGGGATCGCGTTTCTCGAACACTGGCCGCTGGGCAAGCCGCAAGGTGAACGGAAGACGGCCGGCTGGGTCGTGACGCTCGACCGCAGCGGCCGGGTCGTTGGCATCCACGGGACGGGAACTACGCCGCCGCAGCTCCAGTCCTAGCCGCCGCGTGCCCTGTGACGTTCGGTCGCGCTGCGCCGTACCTACAGCATGACCAGACTCCGCACGATCCTCCTCGTCGCCGGCGTGCTGCTCGTCGCGGCCGCGATCGCCGGCGTGGCCCAGCCGCACCTCGGCCGCTCGGCGACACCGGCCGGCGGCTCGACCATCACCGTGACCGGCAACGGCACGGTCGACTCCACGCCGAACCAGGCGTCGTTCGATTTCGGTGTGACGACGAACGGCGCGACCGCGGCGCAAGCGCTCGGCCGCAACTCCGCCCAGGCCCGCTCGATCATCGACGCGCTGAAGAAGGCCGGCATCGCCGCGGCCGACATCCAGACGACGCAGGTCTCGCTCTGGCCCCAGACCTCGAGCAACGGCAGGAAGATCACCGGCTACCAGGCGTCGAACTCCGTGAACGTCACGGCGGCGCTCGGCAAGTCGGGCCCGCTCGTGGACGCCGCGGTCGGGGCCGGTGCGAACAACGTCGACGGCCCGAACCTCGACACGGCCGACAAGACGGCCCTCTACAACCAGGCTCTGGCCCGGGCGCTCGGCGACGCGAAGCAGAAGGCTCAGGCGATCGCCCGCGCCGCCGGCCTCACGCTCGGCACTGCGCTGAAGGTGCGTGAGGGCGGCGCGTCGACGCCGATCCTCTACGGGGAGGCGCTGCAGGCAAGACCGGCGGCGGCCCCGCCGATCGAGGCCGGGACGCAGAAGATCCAGGCGTCCGTGACGGTGATGTACTCCGCGGGGGGCTAGCTACACCTCGGGACCGTGCCGGGCGGCGATGCACTCGAGGGCCCAGCCGTTTGCCGCGAGGACGATCTGTTCGGCGAGGAGCTCCTGCGCCTCGCCGCCCGCGTCCTGCGGGACCTCGACGACGACCTGGTGCACCGATGCCTCGACGGCGTCCCCGAACTCGTGCCGATTCTCGGACACGATCGCGAACGACGGCGCGTGCTCCCTGATGGCCAGGGCGAGCTCGTCGATCTCCGCCGGCGTCGCGTGCCGCCCGGCGAAGACGCCGAAGTTGACGCGGATCTCGATACCGGGGTCGTCATGCTCCCGCACGAGGAGCGAGATGGCGGGCTCGTCGAACAACGGGTTCATGCCCTTGCTCCTTTCCCGCGGCCCGAACTCCTAACGTGCTACCGCCCGCGCGGCTCCCAGCGGAACTTGAACCTGGTGAAGATGAGGCCGGCGGCGCCCCAGGCAGCCAGGACGGCGAGGTCCTCGGGCCGCGTCCAGACCCCGTGCCCGCGCAGGTAGACGGCGTTGACGAGGTCGATGAAGTACTTGAGCGGCAGCACGTCGCCGATCGCGCGCAGAAACGCGGGATAGTGGAGTGTCGAGCCGAACGACCCGCTCAGGAACGCCATCGGCAGCAGAATGGCGTTCACGACGGCGGAAGAGCCCTCGGCGGAGCGGATGACCGACGCGATCGCGGTCCCGAGCGCGGCGAAGACGGCCGCGCCGATCACGATGGTCACGACGAACGAGCCGACGTCCGGGGGGAACGGCGTCGAGTGGAGCGCGCGGCCGAGCAGGAACAGCGCGATCGTCTGGAGTGCGAAGACGACGAGCGTCGAGACGAGGAGCGACGCGACGTACGTCGTGGGCGGAAGAGGCGTCGAGCGGAGGCGCTTGAGGATCCCGTTCTCCCGCCTCACGACGAGCTGGATGGCGAGCCCGGCGAACGCGGTGTTCGCGCAGCCATAGCCGACGATCCCGGCGAGCAGCGCCTCCGGCGCCGGCACGCCGTAGATCTTCTTCGTGTAGACCGACCCGAGGAGCACGAACAGCAGGAGCGGAAAGAGGAAGATGAAGAACGCCGCCTCGCGGCTGCGCCAGAAGACGAGCTGCTCGGAGCGCAGCTGGTGGACGAAGAGCCGGCGCGCCGGCCGGCGCACCCCGACACGGATCGCCTCGGCGCTCATGCCTCGACCTCGGTATCCGCCTCGTCCTCGGCGGTGAGCGTGAGGTAGACGTCCTCGAGCGACGGCCGCCGCACCTGCAGGCCCTCGAGCTCCTCGCCGCGCGCGACGGCCGCGGACGTCAGCTCGGCGAGCACGCGCGTCGGCTCGTCCGTGCGCACGAGCACCTCCTCGCCGTCCTGCCGGTAGCTGATCTCCGTCTGGAGGTCGGTGGTGGTCAGCTCGGCGGGCGTCCCGATGCGCACGATCTGCCCCTCCCGCAGCACGGCCACCCGGTCGGCGAGCTGCTCGGCCTCGTCGAGGTAGTGCGTCGTGAGCAGGACGGTCTTGCCGAGCGACCGCAGCGAGCGGATCATCTCCCACGCGGCGCGGCGCGCCTGCGGGTCGAAGCCCGTCGTCGGCTCGTCGAGGAAGACGAGGTCGGGATCGCCGACGAGCGCGAGGCCGAGGTCGAGGCGCCGCTTCTGGCCGCCCGACAGCGACTTGACCCGCGCGCCCGCCTTCTCCTGGAGCCCGACGAGCGCGATCACCTCGTCGACGTCGCGCGGCGCGCGGTAGTAGCCGGCGAAGATCGCGTGCGTCTCGCGGACGGTGAGGTTCGGCCACATCTCCGACTGCTGGAGGACGACGCCGATCCGCTCGCGGAAGTCCCGTCCCGGCCGCTTGGGATCGTGGCCCAGCACGCGTACCTCGCCGGCGTCGCGGTCGCGGTAGCCCTCGAGGATCTCGACGGTCGTCGTCTTGCCGGCGCCGTTGGGCCCGAGCAGCCCGAAGACCTCACCCTCCTCGATCGCGAAGTCGACTCCCCGGACGGCCTCGAGGTTCCCGTAGGCCTTGCGCAGGCCGCTGACCTCGATCGCAAGCATGGGCGGACAGCGTAGACGCGACCCGGCCCAGGCCCGAGGTCGCTACGGCGGCCACCCGTTCGGCAGCGCGGTGCGGCCTCGCTTGTCGAGAGGTAGGCGATTGCGGGCGAGGCAGGAAGCGATGACGGCTCCGTCGGCTCGTACTCGGACCGCCATCACGCCCGGCGTCGATGCGAACATGTTCCCGAAGCCCCGGTGGATCGGGACGCTCATCGCCAGTGGAAGTCCTTGGTGGCTGTGGCGGACGCGGCAGGTGACGAGGTCGCCCGGCCGAAGAGCCCCGGGCGCGAACGTCTGGGTTTGGTTCAGTCCGACGAAGCCATGGCGGCGCGGCTCGACATGGAGAGGCTGTCCCCGCGATCCGGCGAGGCCGAGCTTGTCGATCAGCGCCATTTGCGGCGTCCAGTCGCTCTCGCCGCTGAAGTGGACGGCCTTCCCGTTCAGGCGACCGGTGATCGTGAAGTACGAGGTGTTGGAGCCCCCGTCGTAGAAGGGCTTCGGATTGGTCACGAGGCTGGGCTGCGCAGCGATTGCCGCACAGGCTTTGGCGGGCTGGGCCACATTGCCGCCGGCGGGATCGCATCTGAGATGGAAGAGCGCGCGTCCGCCGCCTTCCTGCACGGCGAGCACGGTCAGATTCGCGGGCACCGGGGTCACCGACCCCAGACCTCGCAGCTCGACTCCGAGCACAGCGCCCGTCGCAAGGACCGCCATCGCGACCAGCGCCACGAGCAGCCGTCGCTGTCTCGCTCTTCGCTTGGCCTCCGCCATGAGCGGATCGAGGGACCAGGGCAGGCGCGGGACACGTACGGTCATAGCGCCATTATTGCTAGCACCACTGCGTCGGTCAAGCGTCGGGCGGCATGCAGCTGGCGTGCGGGTACAGTCGGCGCGTGGCGACCTTCCGCTTCGTCTTCGCCGACGTGTTCACCGACGTGCCGTTCGCGGGTAACCAGCTCGCGGTCTTCACCGATGCGCGGGAGATCCCCGAGGAGCGCCTGCAGCCTCTCGCCCGCGAGATCAACTTCTCGGAGACCGTGTTCGTCTATCCCGCGGCCGGCGACGGGCACGCGCGGCTCCGGATCTTCACGCCGACGCTCGAGTTGCCGTTTGCGGGCCATCCGGTGCTCGGCACGGCGTTCGTGCTCGGCGGTCCGCTCCAGCTCGAGGAGCTCCATCTCGAGACCGGCGCCGGCGTCGTTCCCGTCCGGCTCGAGCGCGACGGCTCGCGGATCGCCTTCGGCTGGATGCGGCTGCCGCCGGTCGTGGCGGAGGAGTACGAGCAGGCGGACGAGCTGCTCGCCTTGCTCGGCGTGGAGGAGAGCGGGCTGCCGGTCGAGCTCTACCGGCAGGGGCCGGGCCACGTCTACGTCGAGCTCGGCTCGCCGGAGGCCGTGGCAGCGCTGCAGCCCGACTCGGCCGCGCTGCTCGGGCTCAGTCCCCACGGCACCGCCTGCTTCGCCCGCGACGGCGAGAACTGGAAGGTGCGCGTCTTCGTCCCGGCCCACGGGGTTCCGGAGGACCCGGCGACGGGCTCGGCCGCGGGGCCGCTCGCGCTCCATCTCGCCCGGCACGGCCGGATCGGCTTCGGCGACGAGATCGAGATCCACCAGGGCGTCGAGATCGGTCGGCCGTCGACGCTCTACGCCGTCGCGCGCTCGCCCGAGGAGGTCGCGGTCGGCGGCTCGGCCGTCGTCGTCGCGCGCGGCGAGTTCCGGTTGTGACCCGCCTCGCCGTGGTCGGCCCGAGCGGCAGCGGCAAGACGCGCCTCTCGGCCCGGCTCGCCGAGCTGCTGCACGCGCGGCACGTCGAGATCGACGCGTTGTGGCACGGCCCGAACTGGGAGAGCTGTGGGCCGGAGGAGCTGCACCGCCGCGTCGCGGTCGCAACGGATGGAGACGACTGGGTCTGCGACGGCACCTACCACACGAGCATCGGCGACCTCGTCCTGGAGCGCGCGGAGACGGTGGTGTGGCTCGACCTGCCCGTCGCGCTCGTCCTGTGGCGGCTCGTGAGGCGGAGCTGGGTGCGCAAGCGCGACCGGGTCGTGCTCTGGCACGGGAACGTCGAAGACCGGTGGCTGAACCAGATCCGCTGGCTCTTCTGGCCGGCGCTCAAGCGCGCGTTCGAGAACCGGCGCCACCTGCCGAAGCGCTTCGCGCGGCATCCCCAGCTGCGGGTGCATCGGCTGCGCTCGGACGCGGAGGTCGAGGCGTTCGTTCAGTCGATCCAGGCGACCGCGTCGATGTCCGGCAGCTCGAACGGCAGCGAGCGCCAGAAGACGCCGCCGTTGGCCGAGACGTAGAGCCGGTTGCGCGCCGCGTAGAGCATCCGGTCGGGATCGTCCTCGGCGATCGCGACCGCGAAGCCCGGCGGCAGTCCGCCGCCCGCCTCCCGCCAGGTGGCGCCGCCGTCGTTCGACAGCATCAGCGGCGGCCTCCGCTCGACGACCGCGACCACGGTCGAGCCGGAGCGCGCAGCCGCGACGACGCGCGGCAGCGACACCTCAGGCCGCTTCGCCGTCGGCACCTCGTTCCCCTCGCCGAGCAGATCCTCGGCCTCGACGTCCACGAGGAACACGCCCGCCACCGTGCCGACCGCCGCGATCACCGACCTGTCCTTCCTTGTAACAGACTGTTACTAAGGAGGGCGGTGACGAGCGCGCTCGCGCGACGGGCGGCGGAGATCGGCCGGTGCCCGCTGGCGCGGGCGCTCAGATAGGCGACCGAGAACGCGTCGCCGGCTCCGGTCGGGTCGCCTCGAACCGGCCGCGCGGTCACGCGCACGGCGGTGTCGCGCGTGAGGACGAACGACCCGCCGGCACCGAACGTCACGACGACCTCCGGCACCCCGAGCCCACGCAGCTCCTCGAGCTCGCCGTCGCCGACGATCGCCCGCGCCTCCTCCTCCGAGAGCTTGAGGATCGAGACATGGCGCAGCAACGTCCGGTCGAAGTCTCCGTCGAGCGCGAGTGGGCCGACGCGCCGCGCGCGCACGAGCCCGTGGCCGTCGAGCAGGAGACGCCGCCGCCGCGCGATCCGTTCGAGCGTGTCGGGCGTGAAGTCGTCGCGCAAGAGCGGGGCCGCGTGTACCCACTCGACCCGTCGCAGCACGCGCTCCGGCTCGTCGCCCTCGCTCCACGGCTCGCCGATCGCCTCGACGCGCATCTCCCGGTTCCCGTCGGCGTCGTAGCGGAAGGCGAAGGCCGTCGTCTCGCCGTCCGCCGCGAGCGAGACCGGGAGCCCGAGCGCTGCGAGCCGCCGCCGGTACGACCGCCGCTCGGGCTCGCCGCACTTCGCGACCACGATCGCCTCCTGCTGCGTCGCCCGCAGCGCCCGGGCCGCGTACCACGGCCCGCCGCCGATCCGGTCGGCTCGGCCGTCGACGACGTCACGCGACAGAGGGCCGATCACGGCGAGCGCTCGCACGACCCGCAAGCGTAAGGCCGAGCGACAGGACGAAGGAGAGAGCGAAGCTCGGCAGCGAGCCGCCGATCGCGCCCTGGCCGGGATGGGTGTGATCGACGAGGTGGATCCACGAGCTCGGCCCGACCGGCGCGAGCCACTGGTAGAGGCAGAAGCCGGCGAGCCACGCCGCGATCTGTCCCGGGCGGAACCTCGGAGCGGCGAAGGGGTCGCGCTCGCCCGCGAGCCACTGTGCGAGCAGCACGCCGAAGAGCGGCACGAAGAACGAGCCGAGCAGGTAGAGGAAGCTCTGGTAGTTGACGAGGTCGATGACGAACGTGCCGGCCGTCGCGACGGCTGCGACGGCGAGGATGAGCAGCCGCTGCGGCACGCGCGGCACGACGTTCTGCAGCGAGACGGCGGCGGAGTAGATGTTCGCGAACGGCTCCTTCGTCTCGTCGACGCCGAGCGCGACGAGCGCGACCGCGGCTGCGGCGCCGCCCGTGGCGATCGCGCTGATCACCGACGGCGCATCCGAGAGCCCGCGCGAGAGCAACAGGATCGCGCCGAGCGCGTAAAGCCAGACGTTCGGGATGAAGTAGCCGACGGCGGATCCCCAGAACGCGCCGCGGCTGCTCCGAGAGAAGCGCGTGTAGTCGGCGGCGAGCGGCAGCCACGAGACCGGCAGCGCGACCACCAGGTCGACTCCCTGCCAGAAGCTGAGTCCGCCCTTGCCCGGCTGCGACCAGAGCTGGGCGAGGTTCGCGTCGTGCAGCGTCCACCAGGTCAGGTAGGCGAGCGAGGCGAGGACGACCCAGAGCGCGAAGCGCTTCACCCACACGCGCACGAACCCGACCGGCCCCAGCAGCGCGAGGATGGTCGCCGCCGCCGCAGCCGCGAGCTTCCAGACCCAGAGCGGCCCGTGCACGAGCGCCTGCGCCGCGGTGGCGATGACGAGCACCTCGAAGATCGTCCAGCCGAGGTTCTGGAGGACGTTGAGGCCGGTCGGGAGATACGAGCCCGCGCGGCCGAGCGGCGCGCGCAGCAGCACCATCGCCGGCACGCCGGCCTCCGCGCCGATCGCCGCGGCGCAGCCGAGCAGCGCGTTGCCGAAGATCCCGCCGACGAGGATCGCGAGCAGCGCCTCCGGCAGCGAGAGCCCGGGGACGAGGAAGGCGCCGGCGACGAGGACGAGCAGGCTGAGGCCGAGGCTCGACCAGAGCATCCCGTTCTCGAGGCCGCCGAGCGTCCGCAGCCGCCCCGGAACCGGCGTGATGCCCCAGGCTGGTGCTCTCTCGCTGATCGCTCCTCCCTTCGCCGGCATGACCCGGATCAGGTTCTACGGGTGTGATCTCAGCCGCGCCGCGCGTGGCACCCCGGTGCTCCGAGTGTACGGCGCGCGCAGCCGGGAATGACGTGTCTCGTGTCCGAGCTCCTGACCAGCCCGCGCGAGCTCTTCGCGGCGCGACTGCGCCAGATGCTCTGGGTAGAGCTCCAACTCTCGCGGAGGGTGCTGCCCGAGCTCTGCGAGCAGGCGCACGCGAGCTACCTGCGCTCGGCGTTCCAGCGTCACCTGCTCGAGACGGAGCGCCATGTCACGTGCCTCCGCACGATCCTCCACGAGAGCGAGGTCCCGGAAGAGCCCGAGGAGAGCCCGGCCTTCAAGGGGCTCGTCGCGGAGCACGAGCAGCTCGTGCAGCAGCTGCCGCCGGACGATCTGCTCCTGCGCGACCTCGCGCACGTGCACGCGGCGGCGATGACCGAGCTGCTCGAGGTGGCCGCCTACCAGTCGCTCACGAGTCTCGCCGAGACGCTGGGCGAGCGGGCCGTCGCGATCCTGCTGCGCGAGGTGCTGGAGCAGGAGAAGCTGGCCCTCGAGCAGTTCGAGCGCTCCACGGCGAAGCTGCTCGCGGAGCAGGTCGAGAGCGCCCGCCTCTAGCTGGACAGCCGCGGTGCCAAGTGCGAGCATCAGCCTGTGCGTGGGATCTTCGGCAGCGCGGCGCTGGTCGCTGTTCTCTTCGCCGCCGGTTGCGGTGGAGGCGGTGGTGGCGGTGGCACCAGTGCCACCCAGTCGTCCGCTCTGGCCTCGAAGCCGGCAAGTGCGGTCGTCGCCGAAGCGGTGAAGGCTGCGGAGGCCGCGAGCTGGGTACACGTGTCCGGTCAGATCCACTCGTCCGGGAAGCAGGTCGGAGTGGATCTCTCGATCGCAAAAGGCAAGGGCGGGGTCGGAACGGTCACCCTCGACGGGGCCAAGGTCGACCTTGTCCTGATCGGCAAAAACGTTTACCTGCGTGCGAGCTCCGCCTTCTGGAAGCAGTACGCAGGCAACGCGGGCGCGTTCGCCCAGCTCTTCGCCGACAAGTGGCTCAAGGTCCCGGCGAACAACGCGCAGCTCGGATCGCTCACCGGTTCTGCAAACGCCAAGCAGCTCTTCAAGAGTCTGACCACCAACCCAGGAACGCTCGAGAATCAGGGTGAGACGACGTACAAGGGCCAGAGCGTCGTGGCGATCCATGACGCCACGAAGAACGGGACGCTCTACGTCTCTGCGACCGGGACGCCGTATCCCGTGGCCTTCGTCAAGACCGGGCCGAGCGCAGGCGCGCTCACGTTCGACAGCTGGAACCAGCCGGTCACGCTGACGGCACCGAAGGGCGCGCTCGACTTCTCGCAGCTGACGGGCTGATCGGCAACCGCGAGCTTTACGTAGGTCAGGCCCGGCCGTAACGCGCAGCGCGGGCGGCGGTCGCCGGCGCGACGCCCGCGTCGACGAGCCGCTGCCGCGCTTCGCTCTCGCGTAGCACCTGGAGCAGCACCCAGACGAGCGCCGGCAGCATCGTGAACGCGCTCTCGACGAGCATCACGCCGCCGCCCGCCTTCTGGTCGTCGAGGTGGCTCAGCCCCCACAGCGTCGCGTCGTGCGCGTACGGCGCGTAGTAGACGTGGCTCGACCAGATGAAGACCTGCGAGACGACGAGCATCACGAGCCACATCCCGAGGACGTAGGGGATCTTCCACGGCGCCGTGAACCACGCCGGGCCGGGTAGCGGCTCGAGCAGCGCCGCCCACATCAGCATCCCGAAGGTGACGAAGAGCGTGTGCTGGAGCGCGTGGACGGCGTTGTTCCGCAGGGCCGCGTCGAACAGCACAGGCAGGTGCCAGACGACGAAGTTGACCGCCCAGAGCGGCAACGCGACGAGGGGATGCGCGAGCACCCGCAGGCGGTGGACGAGTCGCACGCGCAGCAGCGGCCGCAGCAGACGCCCGTCGAGGCCGAGCACGAGCAGCAGCGCGGCGACGTCGCCGAGCAGCAGGTGCTGGAGCATGTGCACCGAGAACAGCCGTTCCTCGCCGATCGTGTCGATCGGCGACTCGAGCGCGACGAACAGCGTCAGAAGCCCGGCGGCGAACGCCGCGAGACGCGCACGCGGCACCGGTCGCCCGCGGCGGGCGAGCGTTCTCGCCCGCCGCCAGTAGAGCGCGCCGGCGAGAGCGAGCACCGCGATCTCGAGCGGATCGAAGTTCCAGCCGTTCATCGCGGGGTCACGGTTTTTTGGAGCACAGGCCCGGGTACCCGTTTTCGGACTTGGCGACTCGGGGGACGAAGCGGCGCAGGGGAATCGCGGCGGCTGCGCTGTTCCTGCCCTGCGTGCTCGCGGGCTGCGGCGGCACGCAGAGCACGCTCAACCCGCACAGTCACGCGGCGACCGACATCGCGAATCTCTTCTGGGTGATGATGGCCGTCTCGTTCGGCGGCCTTGCGCTGATCACGGGCCTGCTCGTCTTCGCGTGGATCCGGCGCGGCCGTCGCGGCTTCGGCGGCGCCGACCCCGCCGACCCGCATCCCGGGGAGAAGCCGGCCTGGTTCGTCGTCGTCGGCGGGGGCGTCGTCTTCCCGCTCATGGTGGTCATCGCGCTCTTCATCGTCGGCGACTGGGCGATCATCAACGTGACCCAGGCGCCCGCGGCGTCCAGTACGGCCATGACCGTCGACGCCATCGGCCATCAGTGGTACTGGGAGTTCCGGTATCCGGGGACGAAGGCGGTCACCGACGACGAGCTCCACATTCCCGTCGACACGCGGGTCAACCTCGCGGCGACGACCGCGGACGTCATCCACAGCTTCTGGGTGCCGGCGCTGAACCGCAAGATCGACACGATCCCGGGCCAGCAGAACCGGATCCTCCTCTACTCGAACACGGTCGGCGTCTTCCGCGGGCAGTGCGCCGAGTTCTGCGGGCTCCAGCACGCCCACATGGGGATGCTCGTCTTCGTCCAGCCGAAGGCGCAGTTCCGGGCGTGGCTGAAGCGGCAGGCCGCGCCGGCCGCCGCGCCCACGACGGCCCTCGCGCGGCGCGGCGAGCACACCTTCCTCAGCGGCCCGTGCTCGAGCTGCCACATGATCCGCGGCACGCCGGCGCGCGGGTTCGTCGGCCCCGACCTCACGCATCTCGCGAGCCGGACGACGCTCGCCGGCCTGACGATCCCGAACCGCCGGAGCTACCTCGCGCGCTGGATCGTCGACTCCCAGTACTTCAAGCCGGGGAACGAGATGCCGGACTTCCGGCTCACCGGCTCGCAGCAGCAGGCCCTCGTCGCCTACCTCGAGAGCCTGCGGTGAGCGCGGCGGTCTACGAGGAGCGGCTCGAGCGCATGTGGCAGTCGCGCCCAGGCGTCCTCGGCTGGGTGATGACGACCGACCACAAGCGGATCGGCCTCCTCTACTTCTGGACGACGCTCGTGCTCTTCGCCGCCGGCGGCGCCGAGGCGCTGATCATGCGCACGCAGTTGATCCAGCCGAACCAGCACGTCGTCGGACCCGGCACCTACGACGAGCTTTTCACGATGCACGGGCTGACGATGATCTTCTTCTTCATCATCCCGATGACGACGGGGGCGTTCGGGAACTACCTGCTGCCGCTGATGCTCGGCGCGCGGGACATGGCCTTCCCGCGGCTGAACGCGCTGAGCTTCTGGATCTTCCTCGGCTCGGGGATCTTCATCTATACGAGCCTGTTCATCGGCCAGGCGCCAAACGCCGGCTGGTTCGACTACGTGCCGCTCGCGAGCGCGAAATACGACCCGGGGACCAGTTCGCCTGCACTCCCGTGGCTTTCTCGTAGAAGGCGACGAGGCGCGCGACGTCGCCGGTGATGATGCGGATCGAGACGAAGTCCATGGTGGTCTCCTTGGTCTGTGGAGCTGTCTACATCGCACGCTAGGAGGAATACAGGACAGAAACGGTCCAGTATTCACGCTAAATTCTGTACATGGCCCGGCCTACTACTCACGTGCTGACTCTGCTGGAGCTCCTGCAGTCGGGCGGCATCCGGACGGTGGCCGAACTCGCCGACCGGCTCGGCGTCGACGGGCGCACCGTGCGGCGGTACGTGGATCACCTGATCGACCTCGACGTGCCCGTCGAGTCGGTGCGCGGCCGCTACGGCGGGTACCGGCTCGCCTCCGGGTACCGCATGCCTCCGCTCATGCTGAGCGACGACGAAGCGCTCGCCGTGCTGCTCGGCCTGGTCGCCGGCCGCCGGACGGGGCTGATGACGACGACGGGCACGGCGAGTGAGACGGCAGCGGCCAAGATCCGCCGGGTACTGCCCGAGCGGCTCGCCCGCAGGCTCGACACCGTGCTCGAATCCCTCGCCTTCACAGCCCCGGCGGGTGAGTTCCCCGCCCCGGACACCGGGGTCCTGCTCCCTGTCGCCGATGCGGTGCGCCATCACCGGCCGATCTCGATCAGGTACACCGCCGCCGACGGCCGGCGCAGCGAACGCACCCTGCACCCGCACGGGCTCGTCGCCCATTCGGGCCGGTGGTACGTCACGGGTACAGATCCCGAGACCGGCGAGGATCGGACCTTCCGGCTAGACCGCATCGCCGACGCGAGGACCCTGCCCGGCTCCTTCGAGCCGCCCGCCGGACTCGATCCGGCGCAGCGCGTTCTGTCAGGGCTAGCCAAGGCTCCTTACCGGCATCAAGTAATCCTGCGGATCCAGGGGACAGTCGAGCAGATCCGCGCCCGGCTTCCCGCCAGCGTCGCGAGCGTGGAGGAGCCCCCGCCGGCGGGAGCCGCCGATCTGCAGACCGAGCGCTGGCTCCACGTCGAGCTGCGTGCGGAGCGGCTCGACTGGCTGCCTCCGGTGCTCGCGTCGCTCGACCTGCCGTTCATCATCGAGCGACCGGATGACCTCCGCGGCCTCGTCATCGCGCTCGCCGACCGGCTCGCGGCCTCCGCCCGCAGAAGTCCGCCTCCAGCATGACCGCAGCCCCTGAGGGCCGCGCGTCGGACAGCCCCGAGTTCCCGACGACACCGACTGCGGGCTGTCTGGCTGGTGTCAGCCAGCAGGGTCAGGTTCTGCACTTTGACAAGCGCTCATCGACAGATTCGGACGTCGGCGGCTGTCGGGCCATGCGCGTGCTGGACACAGATCACCCAGTTATGTGCAGCGTCGGGCGGACATCTCGGCAACCAGGTTGCCGAGCATATCGGCGGATAGTTGTTCGTCACGCCTTCTTGATCGGGTAATCACATGGAGTGGCTTCTGGCCGTCGGCTGGCACAGATGGCTGCTGTCCGGGCGGCGATAGGATCATGGCACCGGCCCGCACGCCCGCGGCCCGCGGTGCCGGGTGCTACCGGGGAGGTCGCCATGCTGGAGGCGTTCGCGGATCTGTCCACACCACTGGTGGCCGATGCCTGCTTGCGCTGTAGTGTTCCGCTGCAGGCCGCCCCTTCGGGAATCCGGCCGGTCGTGGCCGGCCAGCGGATCGCTGGGCGGGTTCTGCCAGTGCGGCACTACGGCAGCGTGGACGTGTTCCTGGAGGCATTTGGCCGGGCACAAACCGGCGACGTGCTGGTCATCGACAACGGCGGCCGCTCGGACGAGGCATGCGTCGGCGACCTGGCGGTGCTGGAGGCCGAGGCAGCCGGTATGGCGGCCCTGGTGGTGTGGGGCCTGCACCGCGACACGCCGGAACTGGCCGCGATCGGCCTTCCGGTCTTCAGTTACGGGAGCTACCCTGCCGGGCCGGTGCGGCTGGACGAGCGGGAGCCCGAGGCGCTGGTCACCGCGCGGTTCGGGCCGCACCTGGTCAGCGCCGGGGACATCGTCTTCGCCGATGACGACGGCGTGTTGTTCGTCGCGGCACAGCGTGCCGAGCAGGTGCTGGTCACAGCGCACCAGATCTGGCAGAGCGAGCGGGACCAGGCTCGCCGGATCCGGGAGGGCCAGACACTGCGCCAGCAGACCGCTTTCGATGACTACCTGGCCAGGCGGGCCGCTGACCCGTCATACACCTTCCGGCGGCATCTGCGCCGCATCGGCGGGGCCATCGAAGAATAGGATCATCTCCTTGGCGCCGGGCCTTGCCCCGCTCCGGGCTGTCACCGCCAACCGACCAGCCGGATAACTGCTCGTAGTTGGCGCCAGCGGCGATGATCTCCGCGAACACGGGTCACGTGACGCTCCCGGGGGCTGAACGGCGGGGACCGGTGAGAAATTTCTCCTGGCAGAGCGATGGATCCGGGGCGAGTCGTTCGTCTATTAGCCAAGACGCGGCGGGAGCAGGCCGCCGGGACAACGGAGTCGTGGATGACGCAGTACCTGATCTCGTTCGGTGCCCACGCGATGGACCACGTCCCCGACGAGGACGCGCCCGCCGTGGCCAGGGCCGCGCACGCGGCGGTCCAGGAGGTCATCAATGCCGGCGTGTATGTGTCCGCCGGCGGGCTGGAAGACCAGCCGGCGAGCATCGTGGCCACCGACGGGGCGGTCACCGACGGCCCGTACCCGGAGGCCATCGGCGGATTCACGCTCGTCAACGTGCCTTCACGCGAGGAGGCGCTGCATTGGGCTGCCAAGATCGCCGTCGCCTGCCGCTGCGCGCAAGAGGTCCGGGAGATCGGGGCCGACCCCGAACTCGACGCGATGCTCCGCCAGGCTGATAGCCCGACGGTGACGTCCCGACTGCGTCTGATCGAAGGCGACCCGCAGCGCTAGAGCAGGACTTGCCTTGTCAACGGCCTATGTAGCGACTCTCGGTTACATGGCCCCACAGTGAGGCGGTCAACGCTTCTGTTAAGAGTTTCCTGCGGCGATTGGCAGTGATCGAATCACGCCAGCGATCGCTGTGACAGCATTCAGGCTTCTTGGCGCATCATAGATAACAACAATGGCCAGTGGGCGATGTAACTACGACCGCTCATCGGCTACTTGTTGACTTGCCTTAGGACCGGTGCCTGGCGAGGCTCGGTCTAGGTGCCCGGTTCGTCGCTCTCATTTCGGCTGCCCGCGCTGGGTCGCGTGGCTCTCATTTGGCCTGCGCGGACCGGGTGCCGTGGTGAGCGGGGAGAGGCTCAAGAGGGGTTTGCCCAGCTCGGGGTATTCGGGGCGGTCAGGCCGGTGGTGTGCCATGGGGCTAGCCGGTGATCAGAAGTGCGGCTCCGAGGAGGCTGATAGCCATCATGGTGGCGGAGAAGAACAGATTGCCGTGCACGTGTGCCCCGAGCAGGGGAAAGGTGTTGGGGTTGGCGGGGTCGGGGCTGGGGTCGGTTCCGGGGACCAGCAAGGCGGCGAACTCTCCGCCCCAGAAGACGAAGGGCACTGCGGCGGCCAGCCAAGCGGCGGCAGGCAGGCTGATGGTAGTGCTCCAGACCTGCCAGAGCCCTATCCCGGACAACACGATGAAGAACAACCCGAGCTGGACCGCGTGGAAGCGGGCGTGTGGATGCCATTTCGGGTTGAACACATGTGTGGTGTTCCACTGAAAGGCCAGGAAGGCGATGATGCCAAGTGCCAGCGGGATTGAGAGGACGATGCGGCCGGTTTGAGCGAGATCACTCACGGTGTGCTCCCAGGGACTGTGGGCTGGGGACTGTGGGGGCGGCTGCGCGGATGCGGATGCCGGCGGCCTGCTCCGGCTCAGCGGAACGCGGCGAGGTTGCGGATCGCCCAGTCGCGGAACGGCCGGGCCAGCCGGCCGGTGAGCTCGGCGATTGTGGGCAGCGCGCGGGCGCCGGGGCCGGTGCCCGCGCCGGCCAGGGTGGCCAGGACGGCGTCGGCAACGGGACCGGGGGTGCCAGCCTGGATCATCTGTTCGCGGGCGGCCTCGGGTGAGATGTCGGTAACGCCGATCTCCCGTCCGAGCGCGGTACCGAGAATGCGGGCCTGGTCGGTGGCGCTGATCCGCTCCGGGCCGGTTAGCGGGTATGCCAGCCCGTCGTAGCCGGCGTCGATCAGGACGGTGGCGGCGGCCGCGGCGATGTCGGCCGGGTCGATGGCCGCGGTGCGCATCTGGGCGTGCGGGGCGAAGACCCGGCCTTGGTGCCGGATCATGCCTGCCCAGGCCAGCGTGTTGGACATGAAGGCACCGGGCCGCAGGATGGTCCAGGTCAGCCCGCTTCCAGTGACGGCCTGCTCGGCGGCGCGGTGCCAGGCGGTGATGATGTCGTTGGCGGTTTCGTCTTCGACTGTCAGTGCCGACAGCTTGACCAGCTGCGTGGCTCCTGCCTGCCGGGCGGCTGCGACCAGGTTGGTCTCGTGCGCTAGCCGGGCCGGCCCGGTGGCCAGGATGAAGACTTTCCTGGCGCCGGCCAGGGCCGGGCCGAGGGTATGCGGGCTGGCGGGGTCTGCGGCTACTGCCTCCACGCCAGCGGGGAAGTCGGTGCGGCCAGGGTTGCGTGACAGCGCGCGAACCGTAGCCTGGCGCCTGGCGAGTTCGGCGACCAGTTCACGGCCGACGGTACCTGTGGCGCCGGAAACCACGATCATCGGAACTCCTCTCTCGCGACGCCTGCGGCGGCGTGCCGCATGCGTACCGCAGTTCAGGAAACCTTGTAGTCTCTAATCTGGTCTAGCATGGCGTGTTAGAAGACGCAAACGTCTCTTATTGGCAGGCACGATGACTGAAGGACAGGCCCGGCCGCGGCGGCGCGGCCAGCAGCTGGAAGACCAGATCCGTGAGGCCGTTTTCGCCGAGCTGGCCGAGGCTGGCTACCGCGGGCTGACCATGCAGGGCGTGGCCCGCCGGGCGGGCACCGGCAAGGCCCCGCTGTACCGGCGCTGGCCGAACAAGCAGCAGATGCTTACCGACGTGCTCGCCCACCAGCCGCCCGGAGGCCAAGAACCCCAGCCAGACACCGGACAGCTACGCGCCGACCTCATCCAGATCCTCACCCAGATGGCCACCGCCATGGCCCAGCGCCGGCCGGTCCCTGTACGCCCTCATCGTGGAAATGCTCCGGCAGCGTGAGCACCATCCCGAGGTAGCCCAAACAGTCATCGAGTCGCTGCTGGAACCACGCCTCGACGCGATCACGACCGCGCTGCGCCGGGCGGCCAAACGCGGCGAGATCCGGCCCGGCGCCGTCACCAGCCTCCTCGCCGAGACCGGACCCGCCCTCGTCATCCACCAGCAACTGCACTACGGCACCCCGCCCAGCCCCGCCGAGGTCACCGAGATCGTCAACCGGGTGCTGCTGCCCGCGGCCGGCATCACCCAGGCCTGAAACCCTGCCGCACCCCGCAGGCGCAGATCCACCAGTTCGGCACGACCACCAGCGACAACGCAGGACCACCAAAGCCGCGCCGATCGGCGGCTCGGCGCGCGTTCTGACCGACCCCCGCCGTCACGCATCGTGACGCCATCTGTCGCTCTGACCGGTACCAGTGCCGATGCGGCCGGGTAACGGACGCAGAGGTCAGCGTCGGCGGGCCCAGGCGCCGGACGAACGTTTCGCCCTCCGGGACGGGGCCTGCCCGCTCCGACGCGCGCTACTTGCGGCAGATGAGGATGTTTTCGCTGTCGTCGGTCAGGCTGCTGCTCATCATGCTCCCTTCACGCGACACTCCGCCGGGGCGTAGTCTCGGGGTCGGCGCGCGGGGCGCCGCCGGGTCCGCGGACAGGGCCGAGCCCACCCGAGCAGGTTTGTCGCGAACGGTACTGGCTAATCAGCCTCCTTTCGGCCTGACGATGCGGACCGCAGGCGGTGAAAGGGGGTTGGCAACATGCCATCCGTATCTCTGCCCGACGACGCCAGCCAGGAGCAGCTCCGCAAGCAGGCCAAGGACGTGCGGGACCTGGCCCGCGCGGGCGTGCCCGGAGCCCTGGATCTGGTCGCCGAGTATCACCCGAAGGGCGCGCACGCGGTCACGCTGACCGGCGCGCAGCTCGTGGTCGCCCGGCACAACGGGTTCGCGTCCTGGGCGCGGCTGAAGCAGCACCTGGAGATGATCGAGCGGTACCGCCGGTCCCCCGACGAGGTCAACCAGACCTCCGGAGCGGCGGATGAGTTCCTCGCGTTCGCCTGCCTGCGCTTCGGCGGCGACGACGAGCCCTCCCGCTGGGAACGAGCGGCCCAGGTGCTGGCCGCCCACCCGGAGCTGACCCGCTCCAGCATCTATGTCGCGGCCGCCGCCGGGGACGAGGCGTCGGTCCGGGCGCAGGTCGCGGCCGACCCGGCGCTGGCCAGCCGCGAGGGCGGCCCGTACGGGTGGGAGCCGCTGCTGTACCTCGCGAGCGCCCGGCACGACCCGGGGATCAGCGAGGAAGCCACGCTCGGCACGGCCCGCGCGCTGCTGGAGCACGGCGGCGACCCGAACACCGGCTACCTGTGGCACGGCCTGTACCCGCCGTACACGGCGGCGACCTGCGCGCTGGGCAGCCACGACGAGGACGAGCACCCGCACGCGTTCGCGCTCGCCGAGCTGCTGCTGACCGCGGGCGCCGACGCGAACGACGGGCAGTTGCTGTATGACCGCCAGTTCGGCCGCGACGACCGGCACCTGGTACTGCTGTTCGAGCATGGTCTCGGCCGGGGGGACGGCGGGCCGTGGGCGATGCGGTTCGGCGACAAGGCCGACTCGCCGCGCGAGATGCTGCGCGGGCAGCTGTGGTGGGCGATCGTGCACGACATGCGCGACCGGGTCCGGCTGCTGGTCGAGCACGGCGTTGACTTCCGCACGCCGTACGCGGCACCGGGCGGACGGCCGACAGCGCTGCGGAACTCCGACGGGCTCACCCCGGCCGAGCTGGCGAAGCTGAGCGGGTACCCGGAGCTGGCCAGGTGGCTGGTCAGCCGCGGCGCCGCCCCGTCGGCGCTCGACGAGGTCAACTCGCTGATCGCGGCCGTCCTGGCCGGAGATCGGGACACCGTGACGCGGCTGCGGGCCTTCGGCCCCGAGGCGCGCGAGCGGCGGCCCGGCCTGATGGCCTGGGCGGCATCGGGCGGCAAGCTCGACGCGATCGCGCTGCTGGCCGAGCTCGGCTTCGACGTGAACGCCCGCGGCCGCCTCGACATCCCGCTCGAGCAGCAATGGTTCACCCCGCTGCACGAGGCGGCGCAGACGGGCGACGTCGAGATGGCGCGGATGCTGCTGGGGCTGGGCGCCGACCCGAACATCAGGAGCGAATGGGGCGCGACGCCGCTGGACAGCGCCCGGCAGCACGGCCGGGAGGCCGTCGCCGAGTTGCTCGAGCCCCTGACCGCTACGGCTACGGCTACGGGCCGGTGACCGTGATCCGGGTCGCGGCGCTCAGCTTCACGACGTCGACGCCGTCGATCGCGGGCACGCCGATGTAGCAGGTGCGCTCGAACCCGGCCGGGGTGTCACGAACCTGCGGGCCGGACCCCACGCCATCACCGCCGCCGACCCATCCCCGACGACCTCCGCGCGGCCTTAAACGAGATCAACAACACCAGCGTTGCGAACTAGCCTGATAAAGGCGGGCTGCTGGTGCGCCTCCTGGGTATCCGCGTACCGCGGATCATTGGCCTGGTCAAGGTGCTGGCGCCGCGTTACCCGCCCAGAGATCACCGGCTCATTCACCTGGCTGGCGCGGGAACCGGGTCCGGCGCGGTGCGCGTGCTGCCCGCACCGCGCGCCTGACCGCATGATCAACAACATCGGCCGGGGGAACAGCCCGGGCAGCGTCAAGGTCACGTTGGATACGCGCTGTGAGCACTGCCGGCCTGCCTGCAAGCCGAACCATCCACATCCTCCCTGCCGATTAGGTATGCCTACTGAATTAGGAGGCATATGTGATTCCATGGGCTCAGAACATCCGTTCCGGCGCGCGCCTCGTCTTGCGACGATCGGCGGATTGATTTGTTCGCGAGATGTGATCCCCGAATGTTCGTGAGTGAGTGAGTTCTGACCGCACTGGGGGTTGGAAGCATGATCGATATTCGTGAGAAGTGACCGCGCCTGGCGGGGTGAGCTGGTCCGCGGTCAGGTCCTGAGGCCAGAGTCTGGAGCCGCTGGCTGGCACCTAACGCGCGAGCATGCGCAGCGGCATTGGCCGCAACCGGATCGTTGGCGCAGCCATCCGGGGCGACGCGGTGCCCGGGGCTAGGTTTCAGGTATGCCTTCGATCGACGACATCGCGGCGGAGTACGTGGAGCGGGCCGCTGCCCTGGACCCGTGCTACGCCACTTACGCCGGGATCGCGGGGCACGACCACGAGTTGGCGGATCTGGGTGCTGACGGGTTCGCCGGACGGGCCGGGCTGGATCGCTCAACCCTCGCGGACCTTGACGCGGCCGAAGCCCCGGAGCCGCGCGAGCAGGTCGCGCGGGCCGCGATGCGGGAGCGGCTGGCACTGGCTATGGAGTGCTACGACGCCGGGGACACCACCAGCGAACTCAACACCATCACCAGCTGGGTGCAGCGGGTGCGCGAGGTCTTCGACCTGATGCCCACCGAGGGCGAGGAGGCCGCCGCCAACATCGCCAGGCGGATGGCCGCGGTGCCGCGGGCTTACCGCCAGTTGTCCGCGACCGTGCTCGACGCGGCCAGGGATGGCCGCTGCGCGGCCAGGCGGCAGGTCGGGGAGGTCGTCGGGCAGTGCGCGGCCTGGGCCAGGCCGGGGGATTCCTTCTATTCAGGACTGGTCGGGCGGCTGACCGCCGTCCCGGACTCGCTGCGGGGGGAGCTGGGCGTGGCCGCGCGTGCGGCCACGGCCGCTACAGCCGAGCTTGGCGCCTTCCTCGACCGCGAGCTGATGCCGCTGGCCAGGGAGAAGGATGCCTGCGGGCCTGAGGTCTACGTCCGGGCCTCGCGGTATTTCCTCGGCGCCGCCGTGGATCTGCGGGAGGCCTACGCCTGGAGCTGGGAGGAGATCGCCCGGCTGCGGGCCGAGATGGCGCGGGTCAGTAACCTGGTCCAGCCTGGGGCCACCGTGGAGCAGGCCGTGGCGATCCTGGACGAAGACCCGGCCCGGCGCGTCGAAGGGCGCGAGAACTTCCGTGCCTGGATGCAGGAACATGCCGAGCGCACCATTTCGGAGCTGCACGGGATGCACTTCGACATCCCGCAGCCCGCGCACCGGATCGAGGCCCTGATCGCACCCACCAACGACGGAGGGATCTACTACACCGGGCCCTCCGATGACTGGTCCCGGCCCGGGCGGATGTGGTGGTCGGTGCCGGACGGCGTTGAGACTTTCTCCACCTGGAAGGAAGTCACGGTCGTCTACCACGAGGGCGTTCCCGGCCATCACCTGCAGATATCGCACGCCATGGCGGACCGGGAGAGCCTGAACCGCTGGCAGCGCATGTCCTGGGTATCCGGCCACGGCGAGGGCTGGGCGCTCTACGCGGAGCGGCTCATGGGAGAGCTCGGATACCTGGACGACCCGGGGGCATATCTCGGGATGCTCGACAGTCAGCAACTGCTCGCCGCCCAGGTGGCCCTGGACATCGGGGTGCACCTGGAACTGGATGTTCCAGGGGGCACCGGCTGGCGCGAGGGCGAGCGCTGGAATGCCGAGATCGCCTGGCAGTTCCTGCGCGCCCACTCCAGCTGGGATGAACGGCAACTGCGCTCCGAGCTACGTCGCTGCCTCGGCTTGCCGGGTCAGGCCCCTTCATACAAGCTTGGTGAACGGATCTGGCTACAGGCCAGGCAGGATGCCATGGCACGGGCCGGAGGAGACTTCAGCCTCAAGGACTTTCACGCCAGGGCACTCAGCCTGGGCGCTATGGGTCTTGACCCGTTGCGCGAGGCGCTTGCCCGCGTCTAAGGACGCTCAGCAAAGCACTGACGGCCCGGGGCGGCACGACATCAGCCTTCCAGATCGGCATCGGCTGAGAGTTCCGCTGATGCCGTCCCGCAAGACACTAGGCGCGGTCAAAACTGTCCAGTCTCCCGTAAGTCGGCCCTGTCTCACTTAAATCGGCCCATTATGGCCTGGGTCTCAATTAATGCGGCCCATTGCCGGAGTGCTGCCGTGGCCATCGCAGAGGATGCGTGGTCTCCGGTGCTGAGCCTCGCCCGGTGGCGTATCCGGTCAGCGCTGGCCGAGGGCTTGAATCTGACGTTACGTCAGGTGCCATGCTGGATTTATGGCGGCTGATGAGCGCATGTGGCGGATCGGTGAGGTAGCGACCGCGACCGGGCTGACCGTCCGGGCCTTGCATCACTACGACCAGATCGGCCTGGTGGTGCCGTCGGTGCGGACGTCCGGCGGTCACCGCCTGTACACCAGCGCGGACCTGGTGCTGCTCTATGAGGTCACGGCCATGCGGCAGCTGGGCCTGTCCCTGGAGCAGGTGGGCATCCTGCTGGCCAAGCGGACCGACGTGCGCCGGGTCATCGACCAGCAGCTTGAGCACGTGGACCGGCAGATCCGGATGGCGCAGCGACTCCGCAAGCAGCTCATAGCGGCCAGGGATGCAGATGACGCCGGCTTCGCGGAGATCATCAGGCTGACGGGTGACCTGACTGGCTACCTGCGGCAGGAGAAGATCGATGCGATGCACCGGCGGATCGGCGAACTGGGCGTGGTCGCCGAGCACGCGGTCGGGGTGGAGATGCCACGACTGTACGGCGAGGCGCTCGAGGAGATGCGGTCCGGGACGCAGCCGTCCGATCCGGCCGTGCGCAGGATCGTCGACCGGCTGGATGAGCTTTCGGAACTGATCCGCGGCCCGGACGCTGAGATCGGCACGGCGGTCCGCGCGCTGTGGGTCAACCGGGGCAGGCAGCAGCCGCCCGGTCACGACGGCGCTGACTGGGGCGAGCTGGTCGCCTATCTGGACCAGGCCCGCGCCGCCCGCTGACCGTCCGCCCTCCCGCTTGGCCCGGCCTGTTTGGGCTGCCCGGAAACAGAAGGAATGACGATGACCATGACTGTCGAAACGCCGCCGCCGGACCACATCCGTCCTGCGGCCGTCGCGGGAGTACTGCTCGGTGACCTGATCGCGCCGGCCGCCATCTACTACGCGGCCCGGGCGCTGGGTGCGCCGGTCGTGCTCGCCCTGATCCTGGGCGGCCTGGCCTGCCTGCCGCGGCAGGTGGCCGGGCTGGCCCGGCGGGGCCGGCTCGACGGGCTGGGCACCGCGGTGCTCGTGGCGTTCGCGCTCAGCGGGCTGCTATCGCTGCTGTCCGGCGACGCCCGGGTCCTGATCGTGAAGGATGCCGTGTGGCCGCTGGCCGCGGGGGTCGTGGCGGCGGGCTCGTGCGTGCGCGGCAAGCCCGTGACGTTTTTCATGCTCCGCCCGATGCTCAGCCAGGGCCGGCCCGAGAACCGCCCCTTCTGGGACCAGGTCTGGGCCCACGGGAGCGCGTTCCGGCGCTGCCTGCGGGTCCTGGCGATCGGCTGGTCTGTCATCCTGCTCACCGCCGGCGCGGTGGAACTGCTGCTGGCGGTATCCCTGCCGGTGAAAGCCGCCGCGGCCGTGCCCGCGGTCGTGCCGGTGATCGCCGTTCCCGTTCTGCTGGGCGGTACCGCCCTGTACGGCCAGCGGACCGGGCTGGGCGTCCGCCGGTCGCTGGAGGCGATGAGCCAGCAGGCCACCGGCGGCGCGCGGTGAAGGTAGCGGTGGCCGGCGCGGGTATCGGCGGCCTTTGCCTGGCGCACGGACTGCTGCGGGCGGGTGCGGACGTCACTGTGTACGAGCGGGACCAGACCCTGGACTCGCGCGGCCAGGGCTACCGCCTGCACCTGAACGCCGGGCCGGCCCTGCACGCCTGTCTGCCACCTGACCTGTACGAACTGTGCGTCGCCACCAGCGGCCGACCGAGCACGGCGATGACGGTCATGACCGAACGCCTGCGGCCGCTGCGGCGGACCCAGATCAAGCCTCCGTCCGATCCGCTGGACCCGGCGACCCTGTCAACCTCGGTGAACCGCCAAACCTTCCGGGAGATCCTCGCCGCCCGGCTGGACGGCGTCATCGAGTTCGGCCGCACCTGCACCGGCTTCGAGCAGAACTCCTGCGGGGTCACGGTCTGCTTCAGCGACGGCCGGTCCGCCCACGCCGAGATCCTGGTCGCCGCGGACGGGATCGGGTCACCGATCCGTCGCCGCTACCTCCCGCACGCCCGGCTGGAAGACAGCGGGATCGTCTGCCTGTACGGCCGGACTCCGCTCACCGGGCAGACCCGGCCGCTCGTGCCGCCTTCCGCCTGGGACGGGTTCACCGCGGTCGTCGGGAACACGGCCGGCATGGCCATCGGAGTGCTGGACTTCAGCGAACCGCCAGAACGCGCGGCCCGGCGGCTCGTCCCCGATGTCCACCTCAGCCCTGCCCAGTCCTACCTGATGTGGGCCGTCACCGGAAGCGCTGGCCACTTCGCCTGCCGACTCGGCGGGCTCGGCCCCGCGGAACTGCACGCAGTGGTCGGGAACACGATCCGCCGCTGGCATCCCAATCTCGTGCGGCTCGTCCAGCTAGCGTCGATCCAGGAGACTTCCCTCGTCGCCATCAGGGCCGCCGTCCCGATCGCTTCGTGGCCGGCCAGCCGGGTGACGCTGCTCGGCGACGCCATCCACGCGATGAGCCCCGCCCGCGGCTCCGGCGCCAATACGGCACTGCGGGACGCCGCGCTGCTCGCCACCGAACTCGGCGCCGCCGCCCGGGACGAGAAGACGCCGGTACAGGCCATCGCCGACTACGAGCGGCAGATGGTCGACTACGGGTTCGCGGCAGTACGCGCCTCCCGCAGCGCGGAACGCGCCACAACCACGCGCCGCAGCGCCGTGCTCCGCTACCTCATCAGCCACCTGCCCGCCCCACGCTGAACCTCCCGCGCAGCACCGGGAACCCAGCAAAGTACCTCTAGCTCCCGATCCGGCGGACACCTCTACGGGTTGCCCCGGATGGCTCAGTACGCGCCAGGGGAGGCGCTGGACACATGTCCCTGCTCCGCGTCTTCGACGTGATGTGCTGGATGTTCAGATGGTTGACGTGCCGGTTACCTGGCCAGTTCTCAGCGATCGTGGCTGGTGGTGCCAGGTGGCGATGAGGGCCTGGATGGCGAGGTGGTCGTTGATGCCGCGGTGGCCGCGATCACCCCCAGAGCCGCTCCGCCAGCGCATCCAGCGAGGGCATCTGGGCCAGATCCGGCCGCGCCGCCAGGGCGTCGCCCAGTTCGTCGAAGTCGTGGGCGATGGTCAGCGCCATCATCCGCTCCCGCCAGCCCGGCGCCACCGGGCCCCATCCGTAGGCGTCGAGCAGTGTCTCAAGCAGCCGCTGGTCCGCGTCCAGCGCCCGCAGGTGCACGACCACCAGGTCGTAGTAGGCGTCGGTCAGGCGGACGTCGTTGAAGTCGAGCACGCCCGCGAGCACCGGGCCGGGGTGCGCATAGATATTGCCGCAATGGAGGTCGCCGTGGGTGAGCACGGTGTCGCCGGCCCCGTCCAGCACGGCCGGACGGGCACGGTCCAGGTAGCCCGGCATCTCGTCCATCCAGCGCGCTGGCACCCGGCCTGCGGCGCGGTGCTCGGCGACGCACGGGTCAAGGCGCCCGGCCAGGAACCCATCGGCCGCGAACGGCCCTGGCCCGGCCGGCCGGAGCTCGTGCATGGCACGCAGGAAGCGGCCCAGCGCCGCCGCCATCTGGGCCCGGTCGCCTGCCACACGGTTCAGCGGCCGTCCCGGCAGCGTCGACATGACGCAGTACGGCCACGGCCACCCGGCTCCGCCCAGCTGCCCGGCCGCGAGCAGGCGGGGCACCGGCAGCCCGGCACCGCCCAGCAGCCGCAGCGCCGCCGTCTCGATCTCGAACGAGCCCATCCCGTCGTCGCTGACCGGCTGGTAGAGCTTGACCACCACGTCCCCGGCCACGGCCACCACGTGCACACTCGACGCCAGCTCGATCGGCCCATCGCTCGCCAGCTCATGCCGGGCCAGCACCCAACGCACCGGCGGCGCCCAGAGCCCGGGGTCGAACCGTATCGAGCGGAAGTGCTCCCAGTCACTGATGCGAGGCGGAGGCATCGCAGCCTCACTTCTTACCCACGGAGGCGCGGGAGCGAGGATCGGACCCGACATCGGCGGAACGTTCACCGGCCTGGTGCTGACCGACGAGGGCGGCGGATCGCGCCTGCGGTCAAAATGCCCTGACGCCGGTAAATCGGCCCTGTCTCACTGAATCCGGCCCGTTACGGTCCGTGTCTCATTACTGTTGGCCCTGGGTCGGTCGGGGTAACTCATAGCAGGGCGGGGCTATGGCTGTTGCTGCGTTGAACCTTGAGCCTGGCGCTGGTCTGCGGTTCTTCCTGGAGTTCACCGGGGCGGACGAGACGCGTCACCGGGAGTCGCTGACGGCGTGCGTGACTGAGCGGTTTGAAAACGCGCTGCCGGTGCGGTCGTTCCAGTGGGCGAAAGGAGCCTCGCATTTCCCGGGTTCATGGTGGTCATCGACCACCGGGGACCACGTGGGCTTCGAGTCGTGGCTAGAGCGCGATCTTAACTGAACGTTACGCTGTGTAATCAAATTCTCACTCGTCCGGTGCTCCGGTTACGCAGCGTTTAGGTGGATGAATCTTGAGCTGTAACGGCACCCGGGCGTGTCGTGAGTGCAGCCGACGGCGGGTTGCGTTTCCTGCCGGTCTGGTGGCGTCGCGGTGACCCAATGTGGGCTGAAGGCGGCTGTTCCATCGACGGTCTGGGCGGCCTCATCGGCCATAGCATGGGTTGCCTGCTTTGTGGAGCGAGCCGGAGGTGCACGCCGGTGTTCAGTCTGGCGGGGGGTGCCGCAGCGTATTCAGCGGCGGAGGCGCTTGACACTGTTCGGGAGTACGCGTTCGGCACTGTGACGATTGATCCAGATTCGCGGTTTCCAGGTGCATTCGAGCCGCACACGGTGCCGCGATATGCCTATCGCACGTATGACTGCGTGCCAGCGTCGGATGGCCGTGGGTTCACCGATCTGGATCTGCTGGTTACCGCCGGGCTGAACGCCCGTATCGACATGACTGCGTTCGTCCGGCTGCGCAGCTTCGCTGATCGAGCCGCCGGACATCTCGATGCTGCCCACCAAGTGCAGCCCGACTTCCTGCGGCTGGACCGCGAGGAGGTCGGCGATGATCCTCCGAGAGGAAGCGCGGGGTGGTATCTGTTCGAGGCGTGGCGGCAAGGGATGGCCACGCCGGGGCTGCGTGTCGCCCGGGTGCACAAGATGTTGCATCACAAGCGTCCACGCCTGGTGCCGTTGCTGGACAACAAGACGGTGAAGCCGATCCGGGTGGCTGCTGATGCCAGGAGATGCGGATCGTGGCAGCTGATCTATGACGAGATCCACGCTCACGCCGAGCATTTCCAGATCCTCGCCAACGAGTTCGAAGTGCTGGCTACCGGCATCGACGACGTCTCGCTTTCCTGGTTGAGGCTGTATGACATCTTGGTGTGGATGAAGGTGACGCGTCCGCGACGTTGATCGGCTCAGCTGGGTGTGCTGGCCCGTCCGACGCTGTGGTGGAAGTCAGGCATGCCAAGGTGGGTCACACCGTGGCGGCTGGCGATCTGTTTCATGGCTTGTAGCTTCTGGTCGGCGGCGGCCAAGGTGGCTTCCAGGCCGGCGATTTCGCCGAGCCAGCCCTCACGGTGAGCCTCGGTGACGCGGGCGGTGAGGTTGTCGCGGATCTCGTGCAGGCGCGGCATCTGGGCCGGATCCGGCCGCAGGAGCGGGCATCGTATGCAGCTGTGCTCGTGCGCGCAGGGGGTGCCGAAGTCGCGGGTGCACACGCCGAGAGCGACCTTACGCAGCTCGAAGTGGTGCAGGAACTGATCCCATTCGGCAGGGGTAAGGTCGCGGTATTCTTCTCCGGGCCGTTGTGCGCGGCGGCGGGCGATGAAGGCCCGGTGGTGGGATACGACATCCTCGGCGTATACCGCGGCGTAGCCCATGGTGGTGCCGAGATCGGCATGTCCGAGGATTTTCGCGGCGATGTGCGGTGGGAGGCCGGTGCGCAGGGCGTCGGTAGCGAACAGCCTCCGGAAGTCGTGGGGCGTGAACACGAGCGGGTTGTTCGAGGCGTCGGTCAGGCCGGAGCTGGCGAGCAGGTCGTTGAGGTAGCGGCGGATGACGGCGCGGGATATGACGTGGTGCTCCGGCCCGCGCTGGCGCTGGAACAGGTATGGCATCGGAGCGCCCCAGGTCCGCTCGTAGGGATCGTAGGCGGCCACCAGGGGCAGCGCCTGCCGCCCGTTGCGGACACGGTGGATGATCTCAGCGAGAACCTCACCGAGTTCCGGTGAGACGAGCAGGACTCGCTCGCTGTCGGTCTTGGACGGGGCGATCTGCAGCATCGGCACCACCTCGCCGGTGCCGGGCAGGGTATAGGCGACGAAGCTGTGGTGGGTTAGTTCCGCCATCTCCTCGACGCGTACCCCGGTGTGGCGCAGGACTTCCACAATTGCCCAAGCCCAGAAGGCGCGCTCCTCTTCGTAGGTCAGATCCCGGCGCACGCCGGTGGCCAGGTCGGTGGCGTAGACGCGGCCCGCTTGCCCCGGCCGCCGCATGAGAGCGGCCCCGTGGACATGGACGGTCTGACCGGGTGCGGTGGCCAGGACTGCCTGCAGACGCTCGCGGGTGATCCGGCGTCCAGTTTCGGCGGTGCGGACCAGGGTGGGCAGGACGGGCAGGCGGGCTCGGGTGCGCTGGTCCATGGCGGCCTTGCGCTGCCTGGTCTCCTTGAACAGGGAGCATTCGCTGGCCTTGATGGGGCAGGGTGCCACCCATGGTCCCCATTGACCGGGGTCCTCGGCCGCCCAGCGAGCGATGTCCTGGTAGAACGCTCTGACGATCAGCAGTTTGCTGCGTGGGCTGGCCCGCTTGCCGACCGGGTTGCCGTGCTTGTCGTGCAGCAGCGTGAGCCGTTCCTTCCAGGCCACGGCGACCTCGGGGTCCAAGCGCAGCGAGTCGATGCCCGGGTGGTGGCTTTCCAGGTCCCGCCAGAACAGGCAGCACAGTGTGGTGGCCAGTTGGATCAGCGAGGCGTAGTCGAGCTGCGGCGCCCGTTCGGCCAGATAGGCCGTCAGCAGCTGCCGCATCGCCGGCGACTGGATCTGGTACTTGCCGACGAGCTGGGCCGGGCTGAGCTGGCCGGCCATCCGGAAGGCTTTGAGCCTGGGCGGCGAATCGGGCGGCAGCACGCCGGTCTCGCGCAGCAGCGTGTAGTACAGCGGCTTGTCGACGGCGCTCTTGCATTGATGCGCGCGGAGCGCGGTGTCCAATTCGACACAGTCCCCGACGGTTATGTCGCCGACCTGGCCGCCTTTGTTCAGCAGGATCCAGGCGATGCGGTTCAGTGCGCTCTTGCAGTCGAGCGGGTTACTGCGCCCGGTTGCCTGGCAGTGGGCGCGCAGGCGCGCGAAGCCCGCCGGGTCGAGCAGCTGGCGGGCTTCCTCCAGCAGGACGCTGGGGCGGTAGCGAAGTAGCCACGGATAGCCGGGGCGGATGACCTGACCGACGATGAGCATGCGTACTCCGGTCACCAGGTCAGTGCGCACACGCGCGGTCAGCTGTTCGCCCGGGTTGGCCAGGTGCTGGGCGGCCAGGGCGATCCAGTCCTGACCGGCGCGGCCGGCGCCGCTGGCCATCCAGCGGCTCTGCCAGGTGCCGCCTGGCTGGGCGGCCAGCCAGTCCAGCAGCACGACCAGGCCACGCCGGGCGCAGCCCCGTACCTCCGTGCTGGATGACCGGAACGGCGGCGCGATGAGCCGGCCGAATGTGGCGTCCCGGGACTGCCCGGTCTGCGGCCAGGTGGCTGGCGTCAGGCGCG
Organism: uncultured Actinomycetota bacterium; assembly: GCA_963714445.1. Classification (GTDB taxonomy): domain Bacteria; phylum Actinomycetota; class Actinomycetes; order Streptomycetales; family Catenulisporaceae; genus Actinocrinis. The sequence goes on along the minus strand of CAVQPP010000177.1, from coordinate 115,034 downwards.
GCAGGTAGTTCATGCCCACTGCGCCGGCGCCCTCGATGACTGGGGCGGCGTCAAGCCGCACTGCGGCGGTCACCGCTGGTTCTCCTGTTGTCCGTACCTGGGGCCAAACAGCTCCTGCAGTACCTCCGGCCGGTATCCGGGGGCCGGCGCCGGCGGGCGGGCGGCTGCCTCAGCCTGTCTGGCGTGGTGAGCCAGCAGCCGTTCGACCAGTTCGTCGGGATTCGGGGTCAGGTAGATTTCCGTGGTGGACAAGTGCGCGTGACCAAGAACCCACTGGACGTCCACCAGGGACATTCCCGGATCGTTCGCCATCCGGTACGCCGCCGAATGCCTCAGGTCATGCAGCGACCAATTCGAGCCCAGCGCGGCCTGGGCACGGCCGAACATCATCCGGGCCGCGTCGTATGTCAGCGGCCGCACCGGCCGGCGCAGCGTCCACCACAGCGGTGCATCCGGCCCCCGCCGGACCTGATCACCCAGCCGATGCTGGCAGAGCCGCAGCCACACGAACGCGTCCGCCGACGCGGGCAGCATCTGCAGCGCGCGGCTGCCCTTGCGCACCACGCCGATGAGCTGGCTGGTGGGGTCAACCCGGCCCTCCACCACGGTCAGCAATTCTCTCGCCCGCGCCCCAGTCGAGATCCAAAACGCCAGCAGCGCCCGGTCCCGGTCCGACGCCAGCGCGGCGAACAGCTCGTTGAACTGCTCATCCGGGATCGCCCGGGGAATACGCCGTGGCGCCTTCGGCTGATACGGCGCCGGCCCCGAGGGCCGCAGCCACGGCCTCATCGGGTTGTGGTGCACGTTGACCTGCCCGGCACTGCCGTACCTGTCCGCCGGGAACGGATTGAGCAACGGCGAGCCGTGCACGCTCCGGTGGTACTCGTAGAAGGCGTGGACCACGGTGCGAGCGTGCCGCCGGGTCGCCACCGCGTATGTGCTGCCCGGATATGACTTGCCGGTGACCGCGTTGACCGTGCCCGGTGCGGGCGTGCCCGAACGGCGCTGCCGCTCCGGCTTGCGCGCCTGCGCCAGCCACAACGCGTAGTCCCGTGCCTCTGCCCGCGTCGCCCGGTCCCAGGTGACCTCGACCGCGGAGAGGAACCGCAGCCAGCCCAGCAATTCATAGCAGTAGGACCTCAGCGTGGCCGGCGAGGCATCGCAGGCTGCCATCTCGCGCAGAAACTCACTGACTGCCGGAACTTCCTGGCCCGCCGCATCGACAACACCAAACGGCACCCGGCCGTCCGTGCCGTCCACCACGCGCCCGATCCGCGGGACTACCAATACGGCGATGTCCCGGACCACCCCAGCCTCCATGCTCCCCCTCGACGAGCCGACCGATACCGATCACGCCGATGTCAGCACAAAGCGAGCTAGCCCCGGGTCAGCCGACGCCGTCACGACGGGCGAACACCGTCACGCTCTGCAATGACCGGAGATGCTCAGAGGGGCAGGGGCACCTCGGGTAGTTCGGTCAACAGGTCATGTCATGGCGATGGACTTTGACCCGGACATCACGGGTATCGCCTCCCAGCCGTTCTGGCTGCACTGGCAGGACGAGGACGGCCGGGCCCGGCGGCACGCGCCTGACTTCTTCGCCCGGCGGGCCGACGGGAGCGGCCTGGTGGTCGACGTGCGCCCGGATGACCGGATCCCGGCGAAGGACGCCGAGGTGTTCCGCGTGACGGCGATGGCCTGCGGGCAGGCGGGCTGGGAGTTCCGCCGGGCGGGCACGATCGACCCGGTGGTGCGGGCGAACATCCGGTGGCTGTCGCGATACCGGCACCAGCGCTGCCGCCGCGAGCCGGCGGCCGCAGAGCTGCTGGAGGCGTTCACGCCGGGCATGCCGCTGCTGGCCGGCGCCACGCAGGTCGGGGACCCCGTCGCGGTCCTGCCGGTGGCCTATCACCTGCTCTGGCGGCGTGAGCTGGCCTGCGACATGTCCGTTCTGCTCGGCAGCACCTCGACTGCATGGCGGGCTCCGGCCGGGGCCGCGCAATGACTGCGCAGGGCCTGCCGGGGCAGATCAGGGCCGGGGACCAAGTCGTCATCGACGGGCGGCCCCGGGTGGTGCTGGGTGCCTCGGGACCGCTGATCCGGTTCGCTGACGATAACGGCGCCGTCGAGGAGGCAGCGGTCGCGGAACTCGTGGGCAACGGCCGGGTGCGGCTGCAGCCGCGAGGGCCGGGCGGGCATCCGGCCGCGCAGACCGGGCTGGCCGGGCTGCCGCCGGAGGCCGTTGAGCGGGCACGATGGTGGGAGGCCCACATCATCGAGGTCGTGGACGGAACACCTCCGGACGCGCCTGCCGGGACGCCGCCGCGGCCGGCTTATGACGTGGAGCGCACCAGCCTGGCCGACCGGGAGCAGGCCAAGGCCGCTGAGCTGTCCGCGCAGGGCAGGCAGATCGCGGGATCGACCGTCAAGCACCGGCGACAGCGGTGGCAGGCCGAGGGCCTGCCCGGGCTGGTGGACAAGCGGGTCCAGCGCAGGCGCAGCCCGGCCGGGCGGCCCGATCCCGCAGTCGCGGGGGCGATGGAACAGGCGATCGCCGAGGCGACCGACGAGTCGTCGCGGACGGCGACGTTCATCGTCTGGCGCACCCGCCAGATCCTCACCGAGCAGGGCCAGTCAGACCGGGAGCCGTCACGGGCCACGATGTTCCGGCTGTTCTCCCGGCTGTCGGCGGGCCGGCACACGACCGGGTCCGCAGCCACCCGCCGCGGCCTGGCGGGCCGGCCGCAGCGGATGTTCTCCCAGGCATACCCGGCTGCTCCGGGCGAGCTGATGGAGATCGACTCCACCCCGCTGGACGTATTGGTCCTGCTCGATGACGGGGTCCCGGGCCGGGTGGAGCTGACCGGGATGATCGACGTGGCGACCCGGACGGTGCCCGCGGCGGTGCTGCGGCCCTCGACCAGGTCGGTGGACGCGAGCGTGCTGCTGGCCCGTGCCCTGACGCCCGAGCCGATGCGGCCCGGATGGCCGGCCAGCCTGGCGATGGCGCACTCGGCCCTGCCCTACGACCGGCTGCTCGGCATCGACGAGCGGCTGCGGCACGCCGCGGCCCGGCCGGTCATCGTGCCGGACACCATCGTCATCGACCACGGGTCGGTGTTCGTCTCCGATAATTTCCGTTCCTCGTGCCGGCACCTGGGGATCAGCATCCAGCCGGCGCACCTGGCGACCGGCTCGGACAAGCCGCACATCGAGAAAATGTTCTCCTCGCTGGCCACGCTGTTCTGCCAGTTCGCCGTCGGCTACCTGGGGCGCAGTGCCGACCGGCGGGGCCGCCGGGTGGAGGAGCGGCCGCTGTGGTCGCTGATGCAGATGCAGGATCTTCTCGACGAATGGCTCATATCGGTCTGGCAGAACAGGGCCCACGACGGGCTGCGGGACCCGCTGCACCCGCAGCGGGCGTTCTCCCCGAACCAGAAGTACGCGGCCCTGATCGAGACGGCCGGGTACGTCCCGGTCCCGCTCAGCGCCGAGGACCACATCGAGCTGCTGCCCGCGGTCTGGCGGGCCGTCAACGCCTACGGCATCAAGATCAGTCACCGGACCTACGACGCCGGGGAACTGAACCCGATCCGGCAGCAGAAATCCGGGGTCACCGCCCGGAAGGGGCAATGGGAGGTCCATCACGACCCCTATGACGTGTCGAAAGTGTTCGTCCGCGGGCGGGACGGCTGGATCACCTGCCCGTGGAAGTACCTGGAGAAGGTCCCGGCGCCGTTCGGGGAACTGGCCTGGGACCACGTCTCGGGACGCCTCGCCGCCCAGGGGCAGGACAATCCCACGGAGCTGGAACGGGCCCTTGCCGTCGATAACCTGCTGCGCCGCGCCTACCATGGCCCGCCGGACGACGCGGCGGAGCCGCAAGCCCCTGGCCCCGCCAGGAAATCCCGGCGGGCAGGGCGGCAGTCATCGGCCCGGGAACGGCGGGTCGTAGCACGCACGCGTGCCGGAACGGCGGCCCGCGCAGGAACCGGGGCACTCGAAGAGCCAGGCCCTGCTGCGACCAGGGACGAGCCGGAAACACCAGGGCAGGACAGCGGCGAGCCGCTCGCCAAGGTGATCCCGCTGGGCATCTTCGACCCCTTCGAGGAAGCGAAGAAACCATGGTGAAAGGCGACGGCCCCGGCGAAGGCGCTCATGCCGTGCCGACGGGCGCCGGCGATCCGCACAAGCACCTGTCCACCCTGACCGGCTGGAGAGAATTCACTACCCTCGCGTCAGGCCAGCCCGAGCTCTTGGCCACAACGAAGTACGCGGCCCTCGGCAGCGACGCCAGGGCCGCCTATGACGAGGAACGACTGGATTACCACACCCGCCTCGGCGTGGTGGGGACCTCGGTGCTGCGGCAGGTCGTCACCACCGGCCGGCGGCTGACGCTGCTGAACCGGCACGCTATCAGCGCCCGCCGCGGCCTGATCCTGTCCGGCGCCGCCGGGACCGGCAAGACCACCGCGATCACCCAGCTCGGCAAGACGCACGAGGCAACCGACCGGGCACGCCACCCGGGCCAGGAACGGATTCCCGTCATCTACTTGACCGTCCCGCCAGCCGCGACGCCGCGGATGCTGGCCATGGAATTCGCCCGGTTCCTCGGGCTCCCCGTCCCGGCACGCGCCAACATGACAGACATCATCGAGGCCGTCTGCGGCGTCGCGATCGACATGTCCGCCAGCGTGGTCCTGGTTGACGAGATTCATAACATGCAGCTGGCCACCCGCAGCGGCGCCGAAGTATCCGACACCCTCAAATACCTGTCCGAAAGAATCCCGGCTACTTTCGTCTATGCCGGAATCGACCTGGAACGCCAGGGCCTGTTCTCCGGCATCCGGGGAAGCCAGATCGCCGGGCGCTTCACCGTCATCCCCACGCTGCCGTTCCCGCTCGCCCAGGAATGGCGCGGCCTGGTCGCCACCCTCGAAGACGCCCTCCGCCTCCGCCGCCACCAGGCCGGAACCCTGGCCGGACTCGACCGCTACCTCCACCAGCGCACCGGTGGGATGATCGGCAGCCTGTCCCACCTGATCCGCGGCGCGGCAGTCGATGCGGTCCAGTCCGGCACCGAGCAGATCACCAGGAAGCTGCTGGACACCATCTACATCGACCACGCCGCCCAGCAGGAACCAAGCCCCAGGACGGCACCCGCCCGCCGTGCTTCCGCGGCCCGCCGGTGACCGCGGAAGCATCGCAGCCGCCGTCGGAGCCGCTGCCGATCCGGCCCCGGCCCGTCAGCGGCGAATCGACCTTCTCCTATATCCGCCGTCTCGCCGTCGCGAACCACCTGCGGCCGATGCACCTGCGCCGCTACCTCAAGGACCCTGGCCCCGGCGGCGGCTTCCGGCTCGGCTGGCTTGCCGTCCTGGCCGGACGGCCCGTCACGTCCCTGCAGCATGCGCTCGCTGACCAGGAACCTCCCGCCGGAACCGCCTCGCGCAGCCGCCCGCCTGACGCGCGCCGGCGCAAATGGTCAAAGGCAGAGCTGTTCACGCTCATCCACCGCGACGCCCGCGAGCGCGGCCTGTCGGCACGAGCGCTCGCCGACAAGTACGGAACCGGCAAGCGAATCGTCCGCGAGGCGCTCCGGTCGCCCCATCCCGCCCCGCGCAAGCCCCAGCCGCCCCGCGGATCACGGCTCGACCCGTTCACGGCCATCATCGATGACATGCTCCAAGCCGAGCTGCAGGTATTCCCGCCGCAGCGTCAGCCCGTCATCAACATCTACCGTGAGCTGGTCACCAGGCACGGGACAGACGGAATCTCCTACCAGATGGTGCGCAAATACGTGGGCCGCAGGCGGGCAGTGGTGCAGCACCAGTCACTCTCCCCCCTCATCAGGCAGTCACGGACCACAACGTGAACCGCCTGCGCGAACTGCTCGATGACGGCCACGACATCGAAGGCGACAACGGCGACGGCTGGACTCTGCTCCGGCGGGCTATCCACGCCGAGCAGGCCCGTCACGCCAGCACGGGCGAACCCTTGCACGCCGACATGACCGCGTTCCTGCTCGCCCGTGGCGCCAACCCGCACGAAGGCGGCACCGGCACAGCAGCCGAAGCCGAACTACTCGGACACTGGCTGGCAGCCGAGATCATCGCTGCCTGGGCCAAGCGGGCCGAATTAACTGAGACCGAGGTGATAACGGGCCGGTTCCAGTGAGACAGGGCCGATTTACCGGCGACGGGACAAAAACTCACGAACAGCGACTTCAGCACCACGGAGATGCGGTCACCCCTGACGAGCAAGTGCGGTCGCATCTCGGATCTTGCCCCAATTTCGTGAAAGTCCTGGCATCGGCTAGTGCTCATTCAGGCAGCGTTGCCTGTGCGCGGAGGCCGTGACGCAGGGCGCTCACTGCGCGGCTGCGGCCAGGGTGGTGAGCACGGCAGCGGAGAGCGCGGCGATGGTCGTGCCGGATTCCTCGATGAGGTTCGACACGAAGTCGTTGTCGAGGCGGAGCAGTCCGAGCAGCAGGTGGCCGGGAACGACCTGGTCCTGGCGCAGTTCCCGGGCGGCCAGGAGCGCCAGTTCCAGTGAGCGCTTCGCGTTCGGCGTGTAGGGCGGCTGGCGGGTTCGGGAGGCCGGAACGCGCCGGTCGGGGGCATTGTCTAGTGCCCCGGGTCCGAAGGTTGCCTCGACGGCTGCCCGGACGCCGCCGTAGTCGATCCCGATGGCGCTGAGCGCTTCGGGATCGGCGGGCCCTGCGGGCTGCTCGGGTGTGTGCGGGAGCAGTCGCCGGACGTAGGCCGCGGTGATCCCGCAGTCCCGCAGCGGCCGGCCTGCCGTCTCGGCTCGTACCTCGGCGCAGCCGTAGAGGAGGTGGCCGACGCTGATGTAGCCCGATCCGAGCTCCACGGCGAGGTCCTGTGCTTCGACCAGGACTGCTTTGGATGCCTCGGTGTATTGCTCGAACATCTGCTCAGCTTCCTTTCTTCGCGCCCGGTTCGGTGCGGCCGCCGTGCTTTTGGTGGACGGCCTGCTTGGACACGCCCAGTTCGGCCGCGATCTGAGACCACGGCCAGCCGAGTTCGCGCGCCCGGTCAACGTGCAGGGATTCCAGCTGTTCGGCGAGCCGCCGGAGGGAGGCGACGGCCCGGAGCCCGACGGCCGGGTCTTCGCTCCCAGCGGCGGCTGCCAGGTTCGGAGAGGTCATATCGTCAATTTAACTTGACTCTTGAGTGATGTCAATCTAGGTTGACGATTGTAAGGGCTCCCTGGAACCGGGTGCCTTTCAAAACAGGGCGAACGCTGGCGAGGGCGATGCTAGCTCTGGGCGGTGAGCAGGACTCGCTTGCGGAGCAGGGGAAGGCCGGCGCGTCCGAACATCTGGCGCTTGATCATCTTAAAAGTTACGTGGAATCTGCCGGGGTGATCATGGTCCCTCGGTGCAACCACGGACTTGGGAGATGGCTTGAACGGCACGGTGGTGCTGAGGGAGAAGTGGCCGGTGCTGGGCCGGCACGAGCAGGCGGCGGTGTGGCTGCAGATCTGGGCCGATCTGGGGCGGGCCCCGCGGACGATCGACGCGTATGCCCGGGGGCTGGCCGAGTACCTGCTGTTGTGCGAGCGGGAGGATGTCAACCCGGTCACCGCGAACCGCGCCCACGTCGCGGTCTACGTGCGGGAGCTGACGTTGCGGCCGCATCATCGCGGCGCGAACGTGGTGGCGATGGACTCGGGATCGGGGCTGGCCAACGCGACGATCCAGCAGCGGCTGGTGCCGGTCCGGCTGTTCTACGACTTCCTGATGGAGGAGGGGCTGCGCGAGTCCAACCCGGTGGGCCGCGGCCGCTACACGCCGGGCAGCCGGGCGGGCGGTCAGCAGCGCGGCCTGGTACCGCGGCTGACCAGGCTGCCGTGGATCCCGGGCGAGCGGCAGTGGCTTCGGCTGCTGGAGGAGTTCCGGCGCGAGCCGGTGCGCAACCGCGTGATGCTCGCCCTGGCCTACGATGCCGCGCTGCGGCGCGAGGAACTGTGCTCGCTGCGCACCGACGACATCGACCCGGCGCACCGCACCTTGCGGATCCGGGCGGAGACGACGAAGAACCGGCTGGAGCGCGTGGTGCCGTACTCGGCGCCGACCGGGGTGCTGCTGTCGGAGTACCTCGCGCACCGTGCGTCGGTCAGCCGTGCCCGGGGGCCGCTGTTCCTGTCGGAGTCGCGGCGCAACCACGCGCAGCCGCTGAGCCTGTGGACCTGGTCGAAGGTGGTCCGCCGGATCGCCCTGGCCTCCGGCGTCGAGCGGTTCTCCACCCATACCACCAGGCACCTGTGCCTGACGGACCTGGCGAGGATGGGCTGGGAGGTGCACGCGATCGCGGCCTTCGCCGGGCACCGTCACACTGACTCCACGTTGCGGTACATCCACCTGTCCGGCCGGGAGCTCGCTGACAAGCTCAGCCGGGGCATGGAGCACATCCACGCCTGGCGGGTCCAGGCACTGGCCGGCGGCGACGGCGCGGAGGCTGCCAGGTGAGCGCGTTGCCGCCTGCGGCCGGTTCTCAGGGCGGTCCCGGGCGCTGGCGGTGGCCGGTCAACCCGGCGCGCTACGACTCCGCGCCCGTGTTCCGGGACGCCGAGAAGGACGCCATCGTCGAGCTCGGCGTCGGCAACCTGCGCCGTCTTGCCCGCCACGACCCTACGGCCCGGGCGTGGAGGCAGGTCCAGCGCCTGCTGAGGCCGCTGGACGACGTGAGCGCCGCGCTGGAGGCGCCGTCCACGGCTCACCGTCGCCGGGCGATGCTGGACGCGGCAGCCGTGGTCCTGCTGCGGTGCGCCGAGACGGGCCGGTCCTACTGGTCGTGGGCCGATGAGGACTGGGCCGGGCTGCTGGGCCGGGACCAGCAGGGCTTCCGCAAGGCGGCCCCCGGCTGGGCCGACGATGCCGTGCGCCCGCACCTGGCCGCGCACGCCTTCCTGATCGGCGGCTTCGCTGACTTCTACCGGCTCGGCGGCTTCAGCCGCCTCGCCCTAGCCTGGCGCGTCTTCGGGCGCGACCGCGTAGACGGCGAGATCGCCCGCGTCCGCTCGGTGCTGGCCGGATGGGGCTACCAGCTCGGCCGCGACGACGACCAGATGCTGCCGATGGTCGCCTGCCAGATGTTCCTCCTGAACCGCAGCCCTCACCTGGATGAACTGGGCACCGACCTGTTCGAGCGCGCCCGCCGCGAGCGCCTCCTGCCCGCGGCGAGGGGCAACACGCTGCACGCCATGCAGCGGGCCGTCGCCGAGCTGGGCTTCTGCGAGCCCCCGCAGCGGCTGACGGGCCGTCACTCCGCCCGGGCGAGCGGAGGCCCGGCGGCCTGGGAGGCTCAGGTGGAGCGCTGGCACGGCACGTCCGCGCTTTCGCGCCGGGTCCGGGACGGCTTCCGCGCGACGCTGCTGAAGGCCGGCCGCTGGCTGGAGGCCGGGCACCCGGAGGCCGCCGACCCCGCGTCCTGGACCCGGCAGACCTGCGCCGCCTGGGTCGCGGCGGTCGAACCGGATGAAGGTGGGCGACTACCTCCAGCGCACCGCCGGGCTGAAGGACCAGCTCGGCAAGCCGCTGGAGGCGGCCACCAAGGCCGGCCACCTCGCTGCTGTCCGCACGTTCTTCCGTGACCTCCAGGAATGGGAGCAGGTTCCCAGGCGCTTCGACCCGCAGCGGGCACTGGCCGTCCCGCGCAGCATCGCGGCCCTGCTCGGCCCGGACCCTCGCGTGATCGCCGACGAGATCTGGGCGAAGCTGATGTGGGCCGGGCTGAACCTGGACGCCGACGACCTCCCGCAGGCTCAGGCCGGGAACTTCTACCCGCTGGAACTGGTCCGCGCGGTCACGCTGGCCTGGCTGTTCTCCGGGCAGCGCAGCGATGAGATCACCCGGCTGCGGGTGGGCTGCATCCGCTGGCAGCACGACGGCACCGCCATACCAGGCGATTCGCAGCGGGTCCTGGCCCGCGACGCCGTCTGCCTGCTCGACGTCCCCACCCACAAGACCGGGACCGCCTTCACCAAGCCCGTCGACCCGGTGCTCGGCCAGGCCCTCGACGCCTGGCAGGCCCTGCGGCCCGTCCAGCCGAAGTTCACCGACCGCCGCACCGGCGAGCAGGTTGACCTGTTGTTCGCCTACAGGGCCCGGAAGATCTCCACCTCCTACATCAACAACACGGTCATCCCGGTGCTCTGCCGCAAGGCCGGCGTTCCCGCCGCTGACGTCCGGGGGAACATCACCAGCCACCGGGCCCGCTCCACGATCGCCAGCCAGCTCTACAACGCCAAGGAGCCCATGACGCTGTTCGAGCTGCAGGCCTGGCTGGGCCACCGGTCGCCGCAGTTGACGCAGTTCTACGCAAAGATCAGCCCTGTCACCCTGACCCGGGCCTACGACGACGCCGGGTACTTCTCCCGCAACGTCCGCACCATCGAGGTCCTCGTCGACCGCGACGCGGTCGCCTCCGGCGCCGCCGCGGCCGGCGAGCCGTGGCAGCACTACGACCTCAGCCACGGCTACTGCACCTATACCTTCTTCGAGCAGTGCCCGCACCGCATGGCCTGCGCCAAGTGCGACTTCTACACGCCGAAGGACTCCGGCCGGGCACAGCTCCTGGAAGCCAAGGAGAACCTGCAGAAGATGCGGACGATGATCCCGCTGACCGAGGACGAGCAGGCCGCCATCGACGACGGAAGCATCGCCCTCGACCGGCTGCTGGACCGGCTCTCCGACACCCCCACCCCGGCTGGCCCGACGCCCCGGCAGCTTGACCTTCCGGCCGACGCAGTCAGCCTGCCGATCATCGACGTCCGCCAAGACCAGGCACGGCCGATTTGACATTTCTGATTCCACAGAATGATGCGGTTGACGCGTCCCTCGACGGGTCCGGAGCTCCAGCTCGTGGTCAGGCCCTGGGTGACAGCGTCGAGGTCCTGCTCCAGGCCCTTGGCGAACGACGCGATGCCCGGCAGCCCGGCCTCGCGCGCGGCGGCCATCCACTGCGGCAGGTGCTGGCCGGTGAGGTCTGTGATCATGGTGGCGAAGGCACGGACCTGGCCGGATACGGCCTGCAGCTCGGGGCAGCGGTCCAGGACGGCCTTGAGCCGGGGCTTCTCGTCCTCGGTCAGGGTGTCCGGGCGGCGGCAGAGCCAGTTGGTGACGTCCCGGACGGTCGGCGGCGCCTCGCCGAGCGGTGCTTTCTCCGGGCGGACCTGGTCGAGGTAGTTGCGGACGACGGAGTAGCTGCCGTCGTAGCCGAGGGCTTTGATCTCGTGGAACAGGCGGGTGAAGCTGCCGTGTCCTTCGCCGGCGTGCTGGTCGAGGTAGGGCTTGAACGGGTCGAGCTTGCTGGCCCGCGGGGCCTGCCAGCGGCCGTCGGCCAGTTCCTGCCACGTGGCGGCTCGGTCGTAGCGCTGGACGGTGTGCAGGCCCCAGCCCAGGTGGCGGCCGATCTCCCGCAGCCCGCGTCCCTCGGCCCGCAGGGCGCGGACCTGCTCGTGCTTGCGGCGCGCGGTATCGGCGAACTTCCCCGTCGGGTCCGGCGGCCCGGCGTCTGCCGGCCCTGCGGGCTCCGGCTCGGGGTCGTCGGCAGCCAGGGCGGCAGGCTCGGCCAGGCAGGCGCGGTGGGCGGCGACGCACTTCTCGACGGCCTTGGCCAGGTTCTGCCACAGGTGGAACCTGTCGGCGACCTGCACCGCCCCGGGCGCACCGGTCCGGGCCCCGTCCGCATACGAGCCTGAACGGTCTCTGCAGATGACCTCGACGCCGGGGTGGGCGGCCAGCCAGTCGGCCAGAGGCTGGGCGTCGCGGCCCTCGATGAGGTCGAGCGGGGCGCCGGTCTCGATGTCGATCAGCAGCGTGCCGTAGTGCTGGCCGCGCCTGATCGCGAAGTCATCGACCCCGAGCACCCGCGGGGACGCCGCCTCCGGGTCCGGGATGGCCATGACCAGCCGCAGCAGGACCTGCCGGGACGCCGGGACGCCCAGCCCGCAGGCCAGCCGCGATCCCGCCCGCCCGGCCAGCGCGACCGCGATGCGCCCGAGCACGCCGGTCAGCAGCGGCGTCTTCCGCGCGTAACGCGTGGTCAGGCCGTCGACCTGCTCGGCGAACGTCTTGCGCCCGCAACCGGGGGCCAGGCAGAAGAACCGCCGCACCGCCAGCAGAATCACCGCCTGCCGTCCGCCGATCGCGGCATCGGCCAGCGTCCTGGAATAGCGGCTGTGGACCCGGCCCGACACCGCCCCGCACGCCGGGCACGCCGCCTCGGAGGCACGCGCCCTGGCCGCCACGAGCAGCAGCCCGGCCGCCGCCGTGACCGCCTCGACGATCACACCGGCCAGGTGAGGCAGCAGAACACCCAGGTCAACCGAACCAGGGCATGACAAGAACGCGTCGCCTTGCGACAATGACACCACGGGCTCCTGGGAGAACAGCAGGCTTAGACAACCGCTGGACTACCAGGAGTCCACTCATTTCACGCGGTAATGAGATAACCACGGATACAGGCCGCGAGTCAGGCGCGACCCGGCTGCCGGCCCGGGGCGAGGTCGGCCGGTTCACGAAATTGGGGCCAGATCCCGCATCTCACGAGCAAAACCAGCGGATTATGAGACCAGCGCTTTCTGAAGGGTTACCAGCACTGGTGCACTACGGCTACTCCCCTTCGCGCTTTCGCCTGGAGGACACTTTCAGCACGTATTCAGCATGGTCTCGTTTCGGCTAGCACCATCGTCTGGTGGATCGTTGTGAGCTGGTGCGATGGCGTTCGATGTCGCGCAGCGCTGAACCGATTGCACCCGCAGCCCGAGGGCACTCCTGTCTATTCGGCTGCCTATGTCAAGACGGCAGGAGCGCAGCTTCGACGGCCTGGCAGGTCTGCTCGACTGTGAGCCGCTCGCAGTTAATAACTGAGTGCGGCTGCCTGTCAGCTGAAAATTGAGTGACCTGTGAATGGAGCTTCCGCAGGAAGTCACGGCCGCCGTTCTCGTCGATGACCTTGCTGATGACATCATGGTGTGGATCACCGCCCTTCACCCGCTCCATACAGCGACCAACCGCCGACTCGACAGGGGCTGTCAGCAGTATCTGGCAGTACTCAGCTTTGGCCGCTGCTGCGGCAGACTCAAAGCACGCCAGTTCCCCGGCGTTCACGTTCGTCATCATCTGCGGCATGATCACGTCGTGGCCATTGACGAGGTGGACCCGCGCCATCGCTGCTGCCAGAAGTCTCCCCGCCTCGAACGAGTCCGAGAATCTGTCGCTATAGCCGCCGATCATGGCGGCTACCTGGTCGATGTCGAGGTTGAGGACACCGGGATGCCGGTCAGCGAAGGCGCTTGCTACCGTAGATTTCCCGATTCCGGGCGGCCCGTTTAGGTGTATGAGTCGTGCCACCTGAGACAGGTTACTTCGCCTCTCCCGTCCTCCTGATAGGGCGCCGAGGCCTTGCCGGGGAAGACCAGTGTCATCAACGGTGGCGCGGGGCAGCAGGGCTGCCAAAACAGCTCGTCGGCGCCAGCTAGCGGACCACGAGTCCGATGCGCTACGCGGCCTCGAGCGCCGCAGCCTTCCGCTCCGTTCGCCGCACCGGGTCGCCCGGCGTGCTAGCGTTCCAGTGATCGTGATCTATCGGCAGGAGGTGAGTCCCATGAACGCAGTATCCGCAGTGGGTGCTCCCCTGCAGTCCACGATCGCGCGACTGAGGTAGTCGCCACCGGGAGCGCCCGACAGGCATTTCGCGAAAGGCGACTCCTATGAACACAACACCTTCTTCAACTCTGCACCTCACCTCGACGACGGCCTCCGACCGGCCGAGATCCGACCAGGATCAGCCGCAGGTCAACGCCACAAGGCGGGTGAGCGCCGTGGGCGAGCGAGCGTTGGTCCTCCATGGGGGCGGATCGGCAGGCAATGCGTGGCTGATCGGCGTCATCGTCGGCCTGTTCGATGCCGGGTTGGATGTGACCGAAGCCGACCTGATCATCGGCACGTCGGCCGGATCGACGGCCGCGGCCCAGATAAGCGGTGCGAGCCCGACCCAACTGCTTGCCGACATCCTTTCCGCTGCGCCCCAGCAACGGACTGGTCCGGTCGGATCCGACCGTGGACGCGTTCCATTGGGACCGGTGGCCGACCATATGGAAAGAACGAGCCGAATCATCGCTGCCGCTGAGGATGCGGCCGACATGCGCCGCAGAATGGGTGCGGCGGCGCTCGAAATGGATGCGGCGTCGGACGGCTCCGGGCAAACGCGGTGGCGCGCTACAGTCGCCGCCCGGCTGCCTAGCCAGCACTGGCCGGAACGAAGGATGCTCATCACGGCGGTCGATGCCCATACCGGCGAACCAGTCGTGTTCGACCGCAACAGCGGAGTCGACCTGGTGGACGCCGTCGCCGCCAGCACCTCCAACGGCTTCGGTGTCCCTCCCTACAGCATCGGCGACAGCCGTTACATCGACGGCGGCTACCGACGCAACGAGAATGCCGATCTGGCAGCCGGATACGAACGGGTGCTGGTGATGTCACCACTTGGCGGCAGAACACGGCACCCGCTGGACTGGGGCATGCAACTTGCAGCGCAGGTCAACGAACTCCGCGCAGGCGGCAGCAGAGTCGAAACCATCTTGCCGGATAGCGACTCCCTCAACGCATTCGGCACCAATCTGATGGATCTGTCAACGCGTCCGCCCGCCGCTCGAGCCGGTTACGAGCAAGGCAGAGGCCTTGCCGAGCAGTTCGCCGAATTCTGGCGCTGACGCCCACGAACCCTGGTACGCGAACGCTTACCGTGCGCCGACCCGGGTCGGTCAGGCACGGCACTCAGATCCTGGCTCCAATGGCCCTGGCCAGTATCGCCGCGGCGTCCACAGGCGGGTCGTCTGCCGTCCAGGCTACGTGCTGGTCAGGCCGGACCAGGATGAAACGCTTGCCGTAGGCCGCGCGCTGCCCGGCAAAAGTGTCCGCAATGACTTGCAGCGGCACCTCCAGGTTCGCCGCCGCCGCCTGGAACGCGGCGGCCGGTTCCTGGTCCCCGTCCAGCGCGATGAGAGTGAACCCGCCCGCCAGCCGTTCAAAGACGTTGGCTCCCGAAGACAGCACGAGGGGTGCCAAGTGGTGCCCGGCCTGGGCCTCGAAGGTATGGCCGCCGCGGACCCCGCACGCCGAGCCCGCGGGCCCCCACACGATTGGCGAGCCTTCGTAGTGGGGCTCGTATGAGGCCGGGGCCACTTCACCCGAGGTCCGGCCATTCCACGCCAGCTCGAACTCGCTGCGGTCCCGCTGCGGGCTGTAGCGCTCAAGGAACGCGCGGTCCTGGGCGATGCCCTCGGTGATTGTCTCTCCCGTCCCGGCGAAGACCGGGCGGCGCTCTTGCGTGTAGCTGTCGAGCAGGTCCGGGCCGCCCCAGCCGTGCAGTACGGCGGCCAGCTTCCACCCGAGGTTGACCGCGTCCTCAAACCCGGTGTTGAGCCCGTGGGCGCCGTAGGGAGGATGGCTGTGCGCCGCATCGCCGGCGAGGAACACGCGGCCCTGCCGGTAACGGTCAGCGATGTTGATGCGCAGATCCCAGAACCCCGCGTGCTGGAAGTCGCACGCCACGCCGAACCCGGCAGCCCGCTCGATCAGCGCATGCGCGTCGAGGTTGGCCGTCGTGGCGAACTTGTGGACCGGCGCGTGGAAGAACCACGTCTCGGCCGGGTCCACCCGGCCGAAGAACCACCAGTAGCCGTTGAGTTCGGGATGCAGCACGCGGTAGGTGCTGCGCAGCGGGAACCGTTGCAGGCGCTCGTGCAGCTCGGACGACCGGAAGACCGCCAGGACCATGCGCTGGTCGAAGTCGGCGCCCCCGCTGGCTATGCCGATCTGCTCGCGGACCTGCGAATGGGCACCGTCGCATCCCACAAGGTAGTCAGCTTCGATCTCACAGCGCGCGGCACCGGTGTTCTCGAGCGCCGTCACCCGCACACCGTCCTCGTCCTGCCACACGCCGGCCGCCGACCACCCGAACAGCAGGGTGACGGGGCCGAGCCCGCTCGCCCGGTTGCGCAGCACCGTTTCCGTCAGGTACTGCGGCAGCCGTTCGTTCCGCTGGTAATAGAAGTCGGCCACCATCTCGCGGCCGGCCGGGGCATACCAGTACTCACTCGCCAGGCTTCGGTACGCGGTAATGCCCCCGATCGGGAATCCGGCCGGCAGGAGCCGGGCCGCGCGCAGTTCGCCAGCACAGTCCCAGTAGTAAAAGTGCTCCAGGCTGCGCGCCGAGAGGTTCTGCCCACGCGGGATCGCCGACGGCTCAAGCTGGCGCTCTACCAGCACGCAGGAGACCCCCACCTTACCGAGCGTCACAGCCAGTGCTAGCCCGACCGGGCCGCCCCCCACAATCACCACCGAAGCGCTGATCCGGCTTGGCTTAGTCATGGTCAGAGAAGCTGGGTAATGGCCCGTGCTCGATGTGCTGCCCTGAGCTCAACAGCCGCTCACCTCCACCACCTCACCCCGGCAAGGCTGACCCTGATGCCTTCCCGGATACAGACCAGGGTACGAGTCGGGCTGGTCCCGATCGACAGGGATCTGCCAACGCATGAACTCAGCCTCGGGCGGTGGCTGCATGAGCCGGCCTAGCAGGCCGCGCTCGATCACATGACTGAGCGGCCCGGTCCCCGAACACATGGTCATGGCGCCCGGCCCAGTACACCGGCCGGGCGCCGGATGGGTGCTTGCGAGCCCACTCCGCCAGCCACAGCCCGGCGGCGCCTCGCAAGACACCGGGTTAAAAACCTCATGCCCTCTTGACGCCAGTGGCCCTCATGGGTGCCGCCGAGCGTGCGGCCTGAGCACTTTCGGTTGCGGCAGTTGTCTGGCTGCTATGGCTCGACCGGTTCAGGCTAGGTGTGCGGAGATTCTGGCAGTGGCGTGAACACGAATTTATTGAAGATTGCCGACTCGCGCCTGCCGCTCAGGTTATGAAGCTCCAGCCCAACGTTAAAGGTCGTGCGCAATTCGTCATCGACGACCGATTCGATCCTGGTCCCGTTGATGAAGAGGCTCTGGCTGGTGCCGTCTGATACCGTTACGATCGTGTAGTTAGGTGCTGGCCGGACGCGGACGGTCCCGGAAAGCTGCGCTTCGCTCTGTGTGTTCATATTGAGCACGTCTATGCTGGCTGAATCATCGCCGCACAGCAAATTCTCGTAGCGCCCAGCCGCGCTTCCGCGCGTATAGATGCTCGCACAGCCATCAAAGCCGCTGCTGAACCTCACCGTGACAGAGATGCGATAGTTCGGTAATGCGAAGCCGTCGGGCGGCAGGAAGGTCACGTCACCCACTTCGTGCGGCCCCGCCGTAACGAGTAGGCCATCACGTTCACAGTGAGTCGAAATCTTATGACCTAGGGTGACGAACCAGGTTGCGCCGCCGCCGTCGCAGTCGGGACCGGGGACCAGGGCCGTGTAGGTGCGCCCGAGTTGCGCTGCGCTAGCCCGTGCCAGATCCGGGAGCCCACTAGTGGCGACTACGGCGAGCGACACGACGGTGAGGACCGTCCCGGTCACCAAGACGCCGCGTTGCACAGCACCGGCCGACAACATCCGGACCCGGACCCGGAGGCGCTCAGCCGGCCCCGCGGCCCACCTCCAGCTTGGCGATTCGGCCGCCAGGGCGGCGGCCTTGGTCGGCAGCCTCGTCAGCCTGGTGACGAACGCCACAATGATCAGCGCAGGGCCCAGCATGAGCAGGCCGAGAGGCGTGGACAGATCGGTCGTCAGGTAGCTCGGCGGAGCCGGGGCGCGAGCGGGCCCGTGCAGCGCGCCCAGGTAGAGCAGGGTCGCGCTGGAGACCAGGGTGTAGCTCACCATGAGCAGGACGCGGCCATCACGGGGGTACTTCTCAGAGTTGGCCTTGGTCCCGGTCAGCTTGTCACCGGAGGTGGCAAATCCCCATAGAACCAGCAGGAAAAACAGGCCGGCCAGCAAGTAGTCCGAGTTCGTGCCAAGCCTGGCGATGACCTGGAGGAGATCGAACACCCATCGGACCAGTTGCAACCCGATCAGCAACTTAAATGTGTTTGCCAGCAGGCCGCCGGCCGTCCTCAGCCGGCCCAGTACGGCCAGCCAGGTGATCTCGATGAGGGTTCCGACTGCCGCAACGAACAGCAAACCGTTCAGCAGCCCGAAGTGCCGGGGCGGAAAGACAGCGGGCAAGCGGGCCGCGGCCAGGAAGCCAGGCAGCCCCGCGACGACGATCACCACCGCGGCGATGACCAGGAGCAATCCCCGGCCGCGCTGCTCCGGTCCTAGCGCACCACGGGCCAAGATGAACACCCCGGCGGTGAGCGCGGCCAGCCCAACGGGGCTGGCGGCAAGCCAGTAGAACTGGTAGTCGAACTGTGACGGCCAGCCGAGCTCTCCGAGTACCGCAGAAGTGATACTGAGCAGAATTGTCGTGTAGGCGAAGATCACCACGGCTCCGGCAGTGACCGCGCGTGCCCTGATATCACCAGACCAGCGGCCATAACCGGGGGCCAGCCGGACGAGCGCGGCGACCAGTACTGCCGGTATCCCGATGACCACAAGTTCGAGCAGCACGTTGCTGCCGTCCAGTCGGATTACGTTGGCTGCGATAGCAACGGCGGCCAGCGTTGTCGCGATCACGAGCAACCACGGCGGCCATACCCGTCCCGCCTTGACGACCACCCACCCGACCGCAATCTCACCCCACTCCAGCAGATCCGTGCTTCCCAGCAGAAGCACCAGGACCAGGAAGGTAGGCAGCAGCACGGACTGGAGACCAAGACCGTTAAGCAGGAAGCCAGTACCGGTGGCGGTCTGCCCGGACCGCGCAAACTGGATCCAGATCGCGAACTCAAGCGCGTAGTAAACGAGCACGCAGAAACCCGCACCCAGGAATATCCGTGGCTGCCACGGCCTGCCCTCCGGATCCGCCCGGACCGGTGGCCTGGTGCCCCCCGTGCGCCGCCTGGCCAGAGCCCCCCAGGCCAGCCACACCCACAGAACTGCGAAGACGCCGAGCTGAGCCCAAAGCAGGCCGGCAATGGAAACCTGCCCGGCCCCTGTACTGCCGCCTCGCAGGACCGCGATCGGGTATTCGGTCAGCGTCCAGGTCACCAGCGCGGCCACCGGCACGCCCACGCTCGTCCGGACCCGCAGTGCCCCGGCCAGGCCGAACCAGTACCCGGCGGCGACCGAGACGGCCATGACAATCAGCGCCACCAACGGTACGGCAAAATCGCCGCCCACGGGGTCCAGCACCGTGCTGTTAATCAATGGCTGAGGTATCTTTTGCAGCGCCATCAGAACCGCGATCACGGCGATTTGAATGGCCGCGAGCCATATCAGCGCTCTTAACGGCAGGTTCAGGCGATTTGGCCGGATGAGACGCGCGCTGAACATGCTCCGAAGATTTTCGGCCTCTTCATCCTCGCGGTCTTTCGCCTGCCCCTCGCCCGGCCGGCGGTTCGCCGGCCCGGATTCGGCCGCCGCTCCCTCCGGTATCGCGGCGCCCGCGGGGCCGATGTCGGCTGCCGCAGCCTCGGCGTATGGCACCGCCTCCCCCGCTGGCTCCGCGTCAGCGAGATCTCCCGCCGCAGCTCCGGCCTCCAGGACTGCTCTACCGGCGACCCCAGCGTCCGCTAAGGCAGCGTTCTCCAGCTCCCCAGGCTCCGGGCAGCCGGTTACTGCAGAGCCCGCTATCGGCTGCAGTAATGACCCGGACTGTCCACCCCCGCAGAGGGCGCACACGCCTGGCGCCGTCTCGGCCTCCCCGCAAAAACGGCAAATCATCATAAAGACACCTTTGAGGGTGAACTCACACGGCAGACTCTTTAATCAAAATCATTCAGTGATAATACCGGAAAGCGAATGCCATGACCAAGAGAAGTGATTGCACATGCCCTTAGCCACTGCCGGGGCCGCCTTGCCAGCCCGTGTTCCGGACTTGACACCCGGGCCGGGTCGGTTCAGCTGTTCAGCGCGCGAAGAGAACGGCAGGGCCGCGAGCATGCGGCTCATCTCGGCCAGGCCTCGGGCCCGGTCGCTTCAGCGGTGCACGGTGAGCACGCCCATCGCGACCTGCCCGCAAGGCAGTGCTGATGGGCCAGCATGCCCAGCCGGCTTCTGCCGCAGGTAATCGGGCGGTGAACATGCCGGTGATCGCGATGCTCATTTATGCAGGGGCCAGGGAGAACGCTCCGAGCCCGTCTGATTGAGAATCCAGGTAGGCGTTACGACTTTGGTCGTAGCTTTCAGAGGCCCGATGGGCTGGCTCCCGAATCGCCTGCCGGCCGTGTGTGGTCTGGCTGGTTGTCCACCTGGTCCAGCAGGTCTTCCGGCCCGGTGTGCAGTGGGATCGCTCGTGCCTCGACCTCGTCGATGTGCTGTGCCCAGTCGTTATGCGGGCCCGAGGTGGCACGCCAAACGGGCTGGTTTCGGACTGGATCCGGTCGATCGGATAGGTCTGCGTGCCGCGCCAGTCGCGGAGCGTAAGCCCCGCAGGCAGGCCGTCCGCGGCCTGTTCCCCCGTGCCGTTATAGACCTGCCAGTCACTGGCCTCGGATACATGGCTGCCGCTGCGGCGTCGACGTAGATGGGCTTGGCCCGTGCCATCGGGCAGCAGTGCCCCGGCCGTGCTCTCGTGCGTCGGCCCGCCGGATCACCTGACCGATCTCGCCCGGCCCAGCTGTGATGGTTCCCGTTGCCTGTGGGTCACCGGGCGCCCGCGCGTTGACGGCCGGCTCGTTAAGGCTTAATGTCTTAACAGCTTAAGACATTAAGGATCCAAGACATGATCAACTTCCGCATTGATGGCCGGTCGGCAGTACCGCCCTACCTGCAGATCGTGCAGCAGGTACGGCAGGCGCTACGGATGGGCGTGCTGGACGTGGGCGACCAGCTGCCCACGGTGCGCGAGGTCGTGGCGGCGACGGCCGTCAATCCCAACACGGTGCTCAAGGCCTACCGCGACCTGGAACGCGAGGGCCTGGTGCACGCCCGGGCCGGGCACGGCACGTTCGTGCTGAACCGGCCGCCGGGACCGCCGCCCGGCACGCACTCCCGGCTCGGCCGCAGCCTGGCCCGGTGGGTCCGGGAAGCCCGTGAGGCCGGACTCGACGATGAGTCGATCGAATCGCTGCTGCGCGTCACGCTGCAGGCAGCACCCCAGGAGGAGATCGCATGACCACGGTCATCCAGACCCGGGGACTGGTCAAGCAGTTCCGCCGGGTCACCGCGCTGAGCGACTGCGACGTCAACGTGCCCGAGGGCTGTATATGCGCGCTGATCGGCCCGAACGGCGCGGGCAAGACCACGCTGCTGCGGCTGCTGTCCGGGCTGGCCCGGCCGACCGCGGGTCAGATGTCGGTGCTGGGCGGCGCGCCCCGCCAGGACCCGGCTTGGCTGGCCGAGGTCGGCTTCCTGGCCCAGGAGATCCCGCTGTACCGGCGGTTCACCGCCGAGGAGCACATCAGCATCGGCGCGCACCTCAACCGCCGCTGGGACGCTGCGCTGGTACGGGACCGGCTGAAGTCGCTCAATATCCCGCTGGACCGCGCTGCGGGCTCGCTGTCCGGGGGCCAGCGAGCCCAGCTCGCGCTGACGCTGACGCTGGCCAAGAAGCCCAGGCTGGTGCTGCTGGACGAACCGGTCGCCGCGCTGGACCCGCTGGCCCGGCGGCATTTCCTGGCCACCATGGCTGACGCCGTCGCCGACGGCGGGCTGACCGTCATGCTGTCCTCGCATCTGGTCGCGGACATGGAGCGGGTCGTCGATCACCTCATCCTGCTGTCGGCTTCCCACGTTCAGCTGTCCGGCGACATCGACGTGCTGCTGGCCGAGCACCGCGTGCTGGTCGGACCGCGCAGGGACACCGCCGCGATCGCCAGGACGCACACCATCGTGCAGGCCGTGCACACCGTCCGGCAGACCACGCTGCTCGTCCGCGGCACTGCCCCGGTCATCGACCCGGCGTGGGAAAGCTCCGATGTCGGGCTCGAAGAGATGGTGCTGGCCTACATGGGCCAGGACGCCGCACCCGCGATATCCCACCTGACTCCGGTTGGAGAGGAACAATGACCTGGCTCACCTGGCGGCAGTACCGGGCCCAGTTCGCCGTGGGCACCGCCATAATGGCCGCGCTCTGCCTGCTGCTGGTGCTCACCGGCCTGCAGCTCGTCTCGCAGTACCACACCATCATCACAGAATGCGCGTCGGGCGCCCATAACGGCCCGACCGCCGTGAACTGCTCAATCGGGGGCGGGTTGTTCTCTGGTGGCCCCACGGTTGGTTTTGTGAGCCTCATCTTGCTGGCTACGCCGGTCCTCGCCGGGTTGTTCCTGGGCGCTCCTATGGTGGCCGCCGAGTTCGAGGCCGGCACCACCCAGTTCGGCTGGATGCAGGGCATCACCCGCACCCGCTGGTTCGCGGTCAAAGCCGGCTGGCTGCTGCTCGCCGCGGCGGCCTGGGGCGCTGCCATCGCCGCCCTGACCACCTGGTGGGCCAGCCCGACCAACGCCGAGCACGGCAGCGAGTTCTACCCTGGCCGGTTCGACGTCCTGTACCTCGTGCCGGTGGCCTACGCGGTGTTCGCGATGGCGCTGGGCATCTGCGCGGGCGCGCTGATCCGCCGTACCGTGCCCGCGATGGCGGTCACTCTCGGCGGGTTCATCGCGGCCCGCCTCGCAGTGACGCTCTGGCTGCGCCCGCACTACCTGAGCGCGGTCACGGTCGTCCGCAGCCTGCCGGCCCAGACCCAGCTGACCGGCTCGTACTGGCTGCTCAGCCAGGGCACGCGCAACCCGGCCGGCCAGCTGATGGCGGCGCCGCAGAACCAGCCGGCGGCCTTGGGGGTGGCGGTCAGCTCCCTGCCCAGGGCCTGCGCGGGGCTGGCCAAACCCACGGGGGGCCTGACCTCATCCTGCCGGGCGGCGCTGACTGGATTCCGCTCCTTCGTCACCTACCAGCCCGCCGGCCGGTTCTGGCCGTTCCAGGGCATCGAGACGGGCGTCTTCGTCGTCCTGGCGGCCATCCTGCTGGCCGTGACCGCCGTCGTGCTGATCCGCCGGGACGCCTGACCACCGGGCCCGCCGGGCGTTGATCATCCTCTCGGTCACCCGCGGCTCGGCGAGCACCCAAGGGACTAGGCGATTTCGAATCGGCATGCAACGTGACTGTGGTCATGTAGATCCACTGCGGACTCAAGATCCTCTTGACCGTGGTCTGGCCGCCAGGGTGCTGATCGAGGAGCGGGCTCGCACGATCGCTGCCGCGACGGGGGCCTGACCGGCGGAAAACCTGTTGCCCGCTGCCTGGTGGCGTGTCAGCCTGGCAGCCCGCACCCCTGCCGTCGCCGCCCGCGATTGGCGGACGCTCGCTGAGCAGGAAGGAGGGACGCAGATGAGGACCATCACGAGTTTCTTGCTGCCCGCCCGCACTTCCTGCACCAGGAGCTTCCGCCATGTCCAGCTCTCAGTTCCGTCGCGGCAAGCGGCGGTTTGACGACGACGAGTCCACCTTCCTCAAGCGCGACCGGCACCGCCGGCGCCTCCCGCCGGCCGACTTCGGCTCCGAGACGTTCGGGCTGCCCGAGGGTGACCGGTGGTCCACGTGGGATCAGTCCGCGCCCACGGAGCGCGGCCCGCAACCGCACCCGGACTGGCTTGTCACCGATCTCGCGGCCATCGACACCGAGCTTGGCATCCTGAAGACCGGCAAGGAGGCCGACGTCTTCCTGCTGCGCCGCGGCGTGCCCGGCACCGACCGGTCCTGCCTGCTCGCGGCCAAGCGGTACCGGGCCGCGGAGCACCGGATGTTCCAGCGCGACAGCGAGTACCTCGAAGGCCGGCGCGTCCGGGAGTCGAGGGTGAACCGGGCGATCGCGGCGCGGTCCGCGGCGGGCCGGGCGATGATCTCCACCCAGTGGGCGAGCGCCGAGTTCGCCGCCCTGAGTCAGCTCTGCGCGGCCGGCCTGCCAGTGCCGTATCCGGTGCAGATGCTCGAGACCGAGCTGCTGCTGGAGTTCATCGGCGAGCCGGACGGCACAGCCGCGCCGCGGCTGGCCGAGATCAGGCCGGCCGGAGCCGAGCTCGCCAGCCTGTGGGACCAGCTGGTGACTGCCCTCTGCGGCTTGGCCCGGCTCGGCTACGCGCACGGCGACCTGTCGGCCTACAACCTGCTGGTACACGACGGCCGGCTGGTCATGATCGACATGCCGCAGATCGTCGACGTGATCGCGAACCCGCGGGGCGCGGAGTTCCTGACCAGGGACTCGGCGAACGTCACGCGCTGGTTCACCGCCCGCGGGCTGACCGGAGTGACGCCGGCGCTGGCCGACCTGTCCGGCCTGCTGCTAGCCGAAGCACGCTTGCCATAGCTGGCGTGTCCGCCGACTTGTTACTCTCCGCGTGACCACAAACCATCTGATATGGCCCCGCGAAGGTCATTGGAAGAGTAAGAAATCCCAGCGGCGCTCAACGTCAGCCCGCTTATCTCCCGGCCGGTCGGTGCCGCCGCCGTCGACGCGCTGGCAGTTCCGCTCCGAACGCCCCCTCCTGTCAGCTGATCCCGCCTGCCGGAAGCAGCGCATGAACGCCCCAGGACTGGTTCGCCACCTGCGTGACCCTCAGGTCGAGCACCGGGCTGGCCAACGCCAGCGCCGTTGCCTTGCTAACCCCGTAGCTGGCCTGCAGCCAGGTCAGCATCGCCTGGCACGCTCAGCTATCGTCGTACCTGCGCCAGCGCCCACTGCCCCAGCCCCGCGATCAGAGGGGTTTGAAGGTACATATCGTCCCGATGCGCGCCCGCACCAGCCCAGTCATATGCGGCTCCGCCGGGCGCTCACGCGCGACCGTGCCGCCTGACGCGGGCTTGCCCGCTCAGGCGCTGGCATGAAAGTGGTGTCGGCTCTACGCCTGGGTGACGGGTCCTGGCCTGCTGATACGGATCGCCTCAGCCACTTCGCTCAGGTCGTTGTTCAGCTGATGATCCCGCCCGGGCAGCTGGTGCACCTGCGCCTGCGGGATCGCCAGGGCATATAGGCCGGCATGCGACGGCGGGGCGGTCTCGTCCCCGAGTCCGTGGAACACATGCACCCGCGCACCTGGTGGCAGTCTCGCGCCGAGGTCGCTCGTCAGCTCGAACTCGTCGCTGGGCCAGCCGCCCGGGCCGACGAATGGGGCGGCGATCAGCAGGATCGCCGCGAGCTCTTTCTCCGGCGGCTGCCCGGCGAGCGTATTGACGAGGATTGCCGCGCCTGCCGAATGGCCGGCCACGACCGCACCGTCGTCCAGGTCCGCCATCTCGCGCCGGATCGCCGAGCTCCACCGGGCATAACCCGGGTCGCCCTCGCCGGGCATCCGCGGGTAGCGGACCTCGTACCCACCCCCGAGCTCTCGCCTCAGGCTCTCGACCAGCTTGTCGTCCCACTCGTCGTGCGCGCCCGCACCGCCGCCCTGGATGAACAGGATCTGCCGGGCAGCTGTCATGGCGATCCCCCTCACGCCTTCGTGACGACCCGGATCGATTACCCGCCGCTGGCCGGAGTCTATTCCGGGCGGACGCAAGGCCACGGGCCTGACCGCGATTCCGTCCGTTACAGGCGCGCAGGTCAGCTGATCGGTCTAGGACCGCTCGCGTGAACCGAAACGGCGGGTGCGGTTCAGCGGTGGATGGGCGGCTCATACAGTTTGTGCCGTGACTAGCCAGGCCGCGCTGGGCATGGTCACGCCACCAGGCGATGCGTACGCCACCAGGCGGTCCCGGACCTGTCTGGTCAGCGCAGCGGCTTGTGCTGGGCTGAGCCCGGTCAGGACCTCTCTGGCGCTGGGGAAGGTGCGCTCGTACTCGAGCACGTCGTCTACGTCGCGGCCGACGAGCATCGGCTCGTCCGCCTTCTCGCAGTCGATGCCGCCGAACCCTGCACCGCTCAGCAACGCGCCCACCCGGCCGGTGCCGGCGAGGGAGAAAGCAGCATCCGGCCCAGGCATCTCGCGGCGGCCGAGCACCGCCGCGGCCTCGGCGAACCCGAAGGTAAAGAAGGGGTTCTCCTCGCGGGTGCGCCAGCACAGAAACGCCAGCCTGCCGCCGCGCCGCAGCGCCTTCCGCAGGTTGCCGAACGCCGCCGACGGGTCATCGAAGAACATCACACCGAAACTGCTCAGCACCACGTCGAAGATCCCGGCCCCGAACGGGTGCACCTGGACGTCGGCGACCTCGAACCTGGCGTTAGTGACGCCAGCAGCAGCGGCGAGCCGGCGCGCTTCGGCTACCTGGATCCGGGACAAGTCGGCGCCGAGAGCGTGCCCGCTACGGGTGGCGCGCGCCGCGAGGATGGTCACATCACCGCAGCCGCACCCGACGTCGAGAACGTTCTCCCCGTCCTGGATCTGCGCGCCGGCGAGCAACCGCGCCGTCAGCCGGCCCCGCATCCGCTCCCACCGCTCACGCTGCTCGACGAAGTGCCTACCACTGGCTCCGTTCCAGTCCTCGGCCTGCTCCGCATTCACCGCCACGAGGGACACGCTACATCGCCCCACAATCCTGCCTGGACCGGTGCCCGATGCGCCGTTCGGTACGTTCTTGCTGGAGATCGCGACGGTCGCGGGGCATGCCAGAGCGGGGAGTTCTGCGCGCAGCCGCTCAATTGTCATATCGGAAAGAGGCTCCGCGTCAGCGCGGGGTGAGGACGCAGAATTCGTTGCCCTCCGGGTCGGCCAGGACCGTCCACGGGACGTCGCCCTGGCCGAGGTCGATGTCGGTGGCGCCGAGAGCCCTCAGCCGGGCCACCTCCGCCTCTTGATCGTCACCGGGGTAGGGCCGGAGGTCGAGATGGACGCGGTTCTTCACGGTCTTCATGTCGGGCGTGCGGAGGAATTGGAGATACGGCCCGACACCCTTGGCGGAGCGCAGCACCGCGTGATCGCCGGTCACCTGGTGCAGGGTCCAGTCCATCGCCTCGTCCCAGAACCGGGCCAGGGCCCGCGGGTCCGCGCAGTTGACCGTCACCGCAGCCACTGGCCCGGTGTCCCGGCGGCCCGGCCAGGGCGCCAGCACGCAGAACTCGTTGCCCTCCGGGTCGGCCAGGACGGTCCATGAGACGTCGCCCTGGCCCACGTCGGCGGGCGTCGCGCCGAGATCCTGCAGGCGCGCGACCAGGTCCGCCTGATGGGCCGCAGACGTGGTGGCGAAGTCGATGTGCACGCGGTTCTTCACCGTCTTGGGTTCCGGGACGGCAATGACGTCGATGCAGACGGCGACGGGGTCGGGATAGGCGAAGCCCACGGGTTCGAGGTTGGTCACGCCGGGTTCCTCGCTGGAAACAGCCCAGCCGAGCGCCTCCGCCCAGAACCGGCCGACCGCGGACTCATCCCGAGCATTCATCGCAATCTGAACAAGCCGCAGCGTCATGCTGCCAACCCTATGCTCAGCTGGCTGAATGTAATGAACCGCTCGGCAACGCTAACGCGACCTGCCGGACGGCTTCCCATCAGGGCGGTACCGAGGTCTCGTGGCCGGCGTGCGCCGCCTGATTGCCCGGCGTGTGCGCCCACCAGGGGCGACCAGGATCCGGGCTCACGGCCCTGGACAAACCCCCTGTGATCTGGCTATTCTCCAGCAGTGCCAGCTCCGCCGACCTAAGCTGGAAGTCGGCTGGCTCAGCAATCAGGGGGATGTCATGCCAGATGACAACACCCACGCAATTGATGACACACGTAAGCTCCGGGCCAAATTCCCCCGGTGGGGCATCCTGTTTGATCCTCTTGAAAGCGTGTGGGTTGCCGTCCGAGGCAAGGGAACACTTGTTGCGGCCAGCAGCCCTGAGAGGCTGACCGAGCAGGTAGAAGCAGCGGCCCGGGGTGAGGCCGGGCCGGATGAGGGCGACAGGACCCAGACGTGGCGTACCCGCCGCAGGCGCGGGCGGGGTTAGCGGCTGCGGGAGGCGGGATTGCGACGTGAGCCGCTCACTCCTGCGGCCATAACAACCGGCCAGCGGCCGGGTTTTCCTGCTGGCGGCTGAGCATGGTGACGACACGGTTGGGTTCTCCTGGACGGCTCTGGCCGGAACCGGCCGGGCAGCGTGTCCTGCTGGCCACGACTTGGCCACCCTCTGGAGCAATAACGTTCCTGGCAACCGTGGAACGCTGGACCCGATCAGCGGCTGGGCGCACGGTGGGCCTGTTCGCAGTGATCGTCGGGGCGTACGTGGTGGGTGCGGAGTTGTCGTGGCACCACTTCGGCTCGGGCCTGGCGTTCGGTTACCCCCCTTCTGGTGTCGATGTGGCGGCCTTGCTGCTGATAGCCCGGCGGCGTTGGCCGGTGGTGATGGCCGCAGTCGTTGTCAGCGAGATCGGTGTCGATCTGCAGCATCACCTGACGCTCGCGGTGGCACTGGGAGCGGCGCTGGCCAACGTGGTGGAGCCGGTGACCGGCGCGTCGTTGGTCCGCTGGTTCTGCGCAGGACGGCGGCCGGACCTCGGGACACGCCTGGGGCTGGGCCGGTTCGTACTGGGCGCCGCAGTGCTCGGGCCGGTTGCTGGCGGGCTGATCGGGGCCACTGTGAGCTGGGCGAGTCAGGGTGGCTGGTGGCCGGGGCTGGTACTGCAATGGTGGGCCGGGGACGGAATCGCGGTGCTGGTGATCGGCGGCCCGGTGCTGCTGTGGGCGCAGCGGCGGGCACTGGCGTCTGCGCGTTGGCTCGAACTGGTGCTGGTGGTCCTGCTCGCGGTCGTGCTTTCGGTCGTGGCGTTCCGCTTCGGCGACCTGTCCACCCTGCCGTTCTTGCCGATCCTGGCGTGGGCGGCGTTCCGGCTCCGGGACCTGGGCGTGGTTCTTGCTGGCGCGGCGTTCGCGGCGGTGGCCAACTACATGACGGCCGCCGGGTACGGCGAGTTCGCTCATCTGGGGCTGTCGCCCCCAGCTTCGGTGGCCGTGACGCAGGCGTATATCGCCCTGGTCGTCCTGGTCGGCTGGGTGCTAGCTCAGGAAGTCGCGGGCCGGATGTCGGCGGTGCAGGACCGGGACAGCGCACGGCTGGAGCGAGCGATGGCCGAGGCCCGCCGGGAGACCGCCGAGCTGGGCGCGGTGCTCGCTGATGCCGCTACGGTCAAGTCCGTCGGTGACCAGGTGTCGGCTGCGGTCCGCGCCCGGCTGGACGCGGCGCATGTGGTGATCAGCATGCTGACCGCCGACGGGCATCGGTTCGAGCAGCTCCCAGGTGGCGACGCCGCCGCGCAGGTGACGGTCATGTCAGCGGAGTGGATGACCGATCCGGCCGCGCTGGGACCGCGCGCGGTCCGCGACCGCCGTCCTGTGTACCTGGCCGGCCCGAAGGTACCCGACGCGGGGATCGGGTCCACGGCCGCACTTCCGTTGCTCACCGAGGTCGGCGCCCTTGGCTATCTCGGCGTGTGGTGGGCCGGGCCGCGTGAGACGACCGCCGTAGAACGCGAGTATCTGCGGAGCATGGCCGAGACCACGAGCCGTGCCCTGGAGCGGGCTCGGCTGCGGGAGGCCGAGCGGCGCGAGCACGCGCGGGTCGAGACCCTTGCCGAACTCACCAGGCTGCTCGCTGCGGCGCTGACCCCCGAGGCGATCGGCGAAGTGGTGGCCGATCGCGTCCGCGCGGCCGTAGGCGGCGCCGACGCGCTATGCCTCGGCGCCATCAGCCCGGACGGCCGACGGCTGGTATGGATAACCACGGCCGGCGACGCCGGGCAGGTCTCCGGGCAGTTCTCGGACCTGCCGATGGACGCCCTCGCGGCCGCGACCGATGCCGCCCGGACAGGCCGCCCGGTGATCATCCGGACGCCCGCCGAGTATGAACAGCGCTACCCGGGCCCCCATACGCAAGCGGTCATCGCGCACGGATCGAGCTGGCTGACATGGCCGCTGTGGGTGGGCACGGCACCCGTCGGCGTGATCGGCCTGATGTGGAGGCATCCCCAGCAATTCGAGCCGGGGCAGCTCGCCGTCGTCGCCGCGGTAGCCGACCTTGTCGCGCAGGCTCAGGTCCGCGCCCGCGTCTACGCAGATGAGCACGCGCTCGCCGCGGTCCTGCAGCGTGCGGTCATGCCCACGACGGCCGCGGTGATTCCCGGCCTGGAGGTCGGAGCCAGCTACCGGCAGGCCGGAACGACCCAGCAGGTTGGCGGGGACTGGTACGACGCGATGGCCCTGCCGGGCAAGCGCGCCTACCTGGCTGCCGGGGACGTGGTCGGACACGGCCTGACCGCCGCCGAGGACATGACACAGCTCCGGAACGCCGGGCGTACTCTGGCCCTCGCCGGCTACCGGCCCGGCAGCATCCTCGACGAACTGGCGCGCGTCACCGACTGGGCGACCAGCGGGAAGTTCGCCACGGTCGCGACTGCGATCATCGAGCCCGATATGTCCCTGGTCACCTACGCCACCGCGGGCCATCCGCCGATCCTCATCCGCCGCGCCAAAACCGGGACCGTCGAGATCCCCCCGCCCGCCGAGGGGCCAGCCCTGTGCCTTCCAAGCGACCAAGGCTGTGCGCAGTACACCGAGGGCCAGACGAGTTTCGACGTCGGCGACATCATGCTCATGTACACCGACGGGCTGATCGAGCGGCGCGGCGAGGATCTCACCGAAGGCATCGCCCGTGTCGCGCAGCGATTGCAGACATGGCAGCCCGGCGCGCCGCTCGGCAGCCGTTGCGACGAATTGATCGCTTCCCTCGCCGCCCAACCCCAACTCGATGACATGTGCGTGCTGGCCGTCACCCGGCTAGGACCGGACCGGGCGCACGGAGAAGTGTTCTGAGCCGCACTACCCCGCGTTGATCAGATTCTCATCAAATCAGTGGGGCAAGCATCATCATCTAACGCGATCCGTCTGCCACTATTATCGATAGCAATAGGCAGCGTCCGTGGCATCAGCAGGCAACTCGCCGAATCGCGCAATTCCTGAACTAGGCGATTGACTGGGCGGGTGAAGCCTCGCGGGGAGTCATCGCGCGGGTGTCCCGCCCGCCAACCACGACTGTCTTGTCCTGGCGGGCGCCGGGGGGTCGTCGCACTAGGTAAGGGACCTTTGGCCCTGACTCAGCCATCATCGAGCTGGCCCTGGCCGTCATCGGCGTGGTCCTGCTGGCCCGGGCTGAAGGGCCCACCGCGGCCGAGCCAGCACCAGGAGACGGTGTCGCCGCCCCCGGCGCCGGGGCCATAACGTCTAGGTCCTGCTGCTCGACACGGCACGGGCACGCGTCAACGCGGCTGCCTTCTTGATCGGGTGGAGCATCTCTCTGGTCATCGTGTTCACCGCGAGCTATGCGGTCGGGGGAGCCGATACCATTCAGCACGGCAGCGGCGACACGGCCGTGAAGGTCATCGAGATCCTGCTCGGTGCCGCCCTCGCCGTTGCCGCCGCGCGGCAATGGAGACGCCGGGACCAGCCCAGGACCGGTTCACGGGTCACCAAGAAGTTCACGGGCCGCCTGAAGCAGCTCCGTCCGTGGGAAGCAGCCACCGTCGGGGTCCTCGAGCAGCCGTGGACCATAACCGCCGCCGCCGCAGTGCTCCTGGTGCGCCACCATGCGGCGCTGCTCATCGTCGTGTTTGCCTTCCTGGCCTTCGCCCTGCTGTTGACGGCCACTATCGGCCTGATCTTCTTGTACTTCGCCCGGCGTCCTGGGCAGGCTAAAGCGCACTTGTCCGACCTGAGGGATCGCCTGGTAAAGGCCGGCCCTGCGGTCTTCGCGATCGTGTCCCTCGTGGTCGGCGTCTACCTCATCGTCGACGGTGTTACCGGCATCGCAGGAAGCTAAGACGCTGAGCACCCCGACGAACCACAGGAGCCCGCCGTTCTGGGCACGCGGCTGACCGACTGCGGCGGAGCGTCTTCGTCACCCTCACCACCCAACTCGTCGAAGCGGTCCCCTTCGGCCCTGACGACCTGCCCGCCTACGCGGGCGCCCTGGTCAACTACTTCACCAAATACCCGGAGGTGGTCCGGCTCGCCGCCTGGCACCGGCTCGAACCCGGCGACCGGCCGCTGCCGGAGCCGGTCCGCAAGTCACAGCAGGACAAGATCGCCAGGATCGAGGAGGCCCAGGCCGCCGGAAGGCTCACCACCACCTATCCGGCCGCCGACCTCCTCAACCTGGTCTGGAGCCTCAGCCTCACCCAAACCGCCGCCGACGCCGCCGGCCTCCGGCCCGAACACTGCGACAAAGTCCCTGTGGCCGAGCACAAGCGCATGGTCATCGCCGCAGTGACCGCCATCCTGGCCAGCTAAAGGCAGCCCACTTCTGCTAGTCCAGAATCAGGGCCCGCCGCGGTCAGCCCGGCAGACCCGGTGTCTCGTTGCCAGCCTTCTGGGGACTGGCGTAACTGCAGGCCACCTGGCCCCGTAAGGTTTCACACGGATGAGGTTCGCGTGTCCCGCCACGCTCAGAGGGGGACCTGGCTCGGCCAAGCGGCGCGCTGGGTAAGGCCCTGACGCCGGCTGGCCGGATCTGTCGCCGGCCGCCGCGCGTGCCTAGGCTGTGCAGTGATGGCCGAGACGGATGTGATCCGCACGCCCGACCAGCGGTTGCGGGTCTTTGTGAGTTCCACGCTGCAGGAACTGGCCGCTGAGCGGCAGGCAGTGCGGGACGCGGTGACCCGTCTGCGGCTGGTGCCGGTGATGTTCGAGCTGGGCGCCCGGGCGCATCCGCCGCGGCAGGTGTACCGCTCCTACCTGGCGCAGAGCCAGGTGTTCGTGGGCGTGTACTGGCAGAGCTATGGCTGGGTCGCGCCGGGGGAGCAGGTTTCCGGGCTGGAGGATGAGTACCTGCTGTCGGCGGGGCTGCCCAGGCTCATCTATGTGAAGTCGCCGGCGCCGGCGCGTGAGTCGCGGCTGGCGGGGATGCTGACCCGGATCAGGGATGACGGTGACGTGTCCTACCAGCACTTCTCCGCTGCCGGCGAGCTGCAGCGCCTGGTCGAGAACGACCTGGCCGTGCTGCTGAGCGAGCGGTTCGAGATGGCGCCATCGGGGGACGGCGCCGTGGGCGGGGCGTCGCTGGCCGGGGCGGTGCCGGTGCCGGCGACGC
Source organism: uncultured Actinomycetota bacterium (assembly GCA_963714445.1). Classification (GTDB taxonomy): domain Bacteria; phylum Actinomycetota; class Actinomycetes; order Streptomycetales; family Catenulisporaceae; genus Actinocrinis. The sequence continues at coordinate 81,988 of CAVQPP010000177.1, read as the reverse complement.
CGCTTGTGGGCCGCGACGATGACGCCACGGCGGTGAGCGACCTGGTGCGTGCCGAGGGTGTGCGCCTGGTGACCCTTACCGGCCCGGGCGGGGTCGGGAAAAGCAGGCTCGCGGTAGAGGTCGCGCAGCGGCTGGGTCCAGGCTTTGAGGACGGGGTGCGGTTCGTTGAGCTCGGCTCGGTCCGGGCGGCCGAGCTGGTGCTGGCCGCGATCTCCGCCGCGCTGGGGTTGAACACCTCGGGCGGCGCGCTGATCACCGACCTGAAGTCGTACCTGCGCGCCCGGCGGCTGGTGCTGGTGCTGGACAACTTCGAGCAGGTGATGGGCGCGGCTCCGCTGGTGGCTGAGCTGCTGGGCGCCGCTCCCGGCGTGGTGGTGCTGGTGACCAGCCGGATGGTGTTGCGGCTCAGCGGTGAGCACGAGTTCCCGGTGCCGCCGCTCGCGGTGCCGCCGGTCGGGGCCGGCGGGGACGCCGCAGAGGTGCAGCGGTGCGCCTCGGTGCGCCTGTTCGTCGAGCGGGCGCAAGCCGCGTCCGCGGGTTTCGAGCTGACCAGCGGGAACGCCGGGGCGGTCGCCGAGATCTGCCGGCGGCTGGACGGGCTGCCGCTGGCCATCGAGCTGGCCGCGGCCAGGGTCAGGCTGCTGCCACCGCAGGCCCTGCTGGCGCGGCTTGGCGACAGGATGAGGCTGCTGACGGGCGGAGCGCGCGACCTGCCCGAGCGGCAGCGGACACTGCGAAGTACCCTGGACTGGAGCTTCGATCTGCTGTCGGCCGGCGAGCAGGCGCTGTTCGCCCGCCTAGGGGTGTTTGCAGGAACCTTCGACCTGCCCGCCGCGGAGGCTGTCGGCGCCGCTGGGCCGGCGCACCCGGGCCGGGCCGGGCACGTCATGGACACGCTGGGCTCGCTGGTGGACAGCAGCCTGGTACGGCCGCAGACCCGCGACGGCGAGCCGCGCTTCGGGCTGCTGGAGACCATCCGGGAGTACGCGCTGGAACGCCTGCGCGACGGCGCTGACTGGCGGGAGGCGAACGACAGTCACGCGGCCTACTTCCTGGCGCTCGCCGAGCCTGCCCCAGCCGAGCTGCAGGGTCCCGGACAGCTGGTGTGGCTGGACCGGCTCGAGACCGAGCACGGCAACCTCGGCGCTGCGATGTCCTGGCTGGTGGAACAGGACCAGCTCGAGTCGGCGATACACCTGTCCTGGGCGACATGGAGGTTCTGGTGGCTGCGCGGCCACGCTGAGGAACTCGCCTCCTACGTGTTCATCCTGGCCAAGAGCGAGCACCTGCCGCTGCGGCAGCGTGCCTTGGCGCTGAGCGGCACCGGCTTCGGCCTCTTCGCGAGCGGGGACCAGGCCGCCGCGCAGCCGCTCTTGGAGCAGAGCCTGCCGCTGTACCGGCAGGCCGGGGACATGCTCGGCGCAGCCACGACGGCAGCCATGCTGGGTCACCTCCTGGCCTTGCAGCACCAGTACGCGCGGGCCAGCGAGCTGCTCGAACAGACGCTCGTCCCGCTGCGGGAGGCAGGCAACGGCCGGCTCGCCGGACCCGAGGGTGCACAGCACCTGCTGGACGTGGCGCTCGTGTGCAATTTCCTCGGCCAGATCCGGCTCAGCCAGGGAGATCACGACCGCGCAGCGCAGCTGTTCACCGAGGGCCTGAACGCGGCCCGCAGCGCGCAGGACCGGTTCACCATCCTCGTCTCGCTCTACGACCTGGCGCTCAGCCACCAGGCACAGGGCGATCTGACCGGCGCGGCGGAACGCCTGCAGGAAGGGGTGTCGCAGTCGGCCGAGGCCGGGGACGAACCAAGCGTCGCCTACTACCTCGAGGCACTGGCCGCGGTCGCCACGCGGCAGGACAACCTGGAGCGCGCCGTGCGTCTGCTCGCCGCCGCAGGCGCGCTCCTGCAAGCCAAGGGCAGCGGCTGGCTGCACGCACTCGTGCCCCGCGCCGCCCACGACGACGATCTCCTGGCCACGCTGCGCTCCCGCATGGGGGATGCGGCATTCGAGCAGGCCTGGACATGGGGCCAGTCCCTTGGAGGCAGCCGCGGCGTTGAGTACGCGCTAGCGGAAGCATCGCCTGAACCCACCCACCCAGCCGGGCCGCCGGGAGCCGGCGACACCGGAGTCAACTGCTAGGCGCCCAAACCCGCCGCCCAGCGCGTCCCCGGGACTGCCCAGGGCAGGACCGCCACCAGAAGGCCGATTCGCGCGGCCGGACTTGACCGCGCCGAAATGGCTGATCCGCACGCGCCAGCGCGTGCCCTCGGTCATCGCCTACTCCGGCCGCTAGGCATCGCGCAGGCGGAGCGCGAGCGCGCCAAGGACCAGGGCCGCTGCCGCCCAGATGCCCAGCACGCCGAGCCCGCCCCACGGGCTGATCGCCAGGCTGCGCAGTCCGGTGGTGGCCTGAATGGTCAGCCCCGCGACCGTGGGAGTCCACCGCTCGAGCCGGTGCTGCCAGTGCGCGTTTCCGACGAACGCGAGGACGATCGGGAACAGGTACAGCAGCGCGAGCACGACGCCGATGGACACCGCCGAGTCCCGCACGATCACGGCGACGCCGAGACTCATCAGCGCGATCAGTCCCAGGTACAGGACCGAACCGCAGGCGGCGCGCAGCGTCGGCCCGTAGCTCAGCCACACCGGGTGGAAGCCGCGGGCAGCGGTAAAGCCGTGGCCGGGCAGGATCAGGTGCCCAGCCAGCACAGAGCCGAACACCGCCACCGCGCCGGCCACCAGCACCAGCGCGGCCAGCAGGATCGCCTTGGCCGCCAGCACCACCAGCCGGTTTGGCATCGCCGCCAAGGTGGTGCGGATCATGCCCGAGTTGTACTCGTTGCTGATCGTCAGCACGGCCAGGACCGCGACCACGGCCTGGCCGAACTCGACGCCGGTCAGGCTGAGCTTGGTGGTGTTGACCGGGCAGGTCAGGTTCTGCGGGCAGTGAGTGGCCCCGACGGCCGCGGTGCTGACCGCAATGGTCAGCGCCGCCACCCCGAGGAGCAGCCAGGCGGGCCCCGAGACTGTGCGCAGCTTGGTCCACTCGGCGTGCAGCGCGTAGCGCAGGCCCGCCCCGCGCGCGGCCGCCGTCGCGAAGGTCGCTGGCTGCGCCTGCACGGCGGCGTTCACGCGTCCCGCCGCCGGAGCATGACCAGCGCCAGGGCGAGGGCCGCAGCCGTCCACAGGCACAGCACGGCAAACCCGGCGTAGGGCGACAGCGGGTAGTAACCCTGCACCGGCGATGTGACGGTGGCGACCTGCGGGTACCGCGGGATGCTCTGCTCGATCGCCAGGCCCGCGGCCGGGGTCAGCCGCAGCAGCCAGTCGCCCACCCCGGCGGGCACGGCATGCAGCACGTCAAGCAGGAACGGCATGACGACGATCACGACCGCGATCGTGATCGCGGCCGCGCTGCGCCGCAGGATGGCACCCAGGGCGACGGCGAGGACCGCGGCCAGGGCCAGCATGGCCGCCGTGCCGACGATGACCCGCAGCTCGGTCAGCACGGGCGGGGCCAGCAATACCTGACCCTGGTTCTCCTCCTTCGGGACACCGACGGCGATCGAGACCACCACGGCAACCAGCCCGATGACGAACGCCACCGCGCCGATCACTACGGCCTTGGCCGCCAGTACCGCGCCCCGCCTAGGCGTCGCGGCCAGCGTGGTGCGGATGAGGCCACGGCGGTACTCGGCGCTGAAGAACATCGCCGCCACGGTCACGATCGCGATCAGCGCCAGGAACGCGCCGGTCAGGCTCTGCTCGATCGTCACCGTCGGCAACCCGCCGCCTGGGCCCGGCGTGACCGGTGCGATGTCACCGGACCCGGTCACCGTGAACGTGCCGCCGTTCCGGGTATACGGCACCGAGCCCGGGCCGCCGCTTGGCCTTAGTCCGGCCGGGCCCCCGCCGCCGACTGTGGTGCCGGTCCAGGTGCCGGGCGATGCGCCGGTCAGGCTGACGTGTTCGAAGACGCCGGTGGCCTGGGAGGGCCCACCGTTAAGGTTGCCGCCGCCGAACGAGTTCTGGGTCACCGTGTAGTTCGGCGAGGTCGCGAACATGCCGACCTGAACGGCCGACGGCAGCCCGGCCAACTGGATCGTGCCGACCTGGGTCCAGTGCGTGCCGTCGGCGGAGTCGTAGCCGGTGATCGTGCCGCCGGAGCGAGCCAGCCGCAGCCAGCGCGGATGCGCCGCCGAAACGGCACCGGGCATCCCGGCGGTATCCCCGGTGAAGTTGTACTGCATCCGGACCCCGTGACTGCCCGTCACCATCATCGCCGCGTAAGCGGAGCCCTGGTGGGTGCTCTGCTTGATGATGATTCCCACCTTGGCCCACTCCGCCAGGCCGGGCACCATGCCGCTGCCAACCTGGGCCGGGCCCCCGTTAATGTCGGCGTGCTTGCCTGTGAGCGAGGTGACGCGGACGGTGATGGTGCCGTTCCCGGTCAGCGGCCGGTGCACGAAGGAGAAACTGTCGGCCACGACCTCGCCGCCCGGCCCGTGCGGAACGTAGGGCAGGCAGGCCTTGCCGGTTTTCTGTGGACCACCGATTGTCGCGCAACCGATGTGCGTGTTCGCGGCCGCGAACACGCCGAGGAAGATCGTCAGCAGCCCGGCCAGGATCATCCCGATCACCCAGCCGCGCACGCTGCGGAACTTGGTCCACTCGGCGCGCAGCACAGCCCCGAAGCCGCCGCGGGGCCCGTCACCGAGCCCGGTTTCCGGCCGCGGCACGGAGATCGCCGGGGTCGTCATCGCGGCACCTCCTGCCCGGCGTCCGCGTCAAATCCGGCTGGGCGGAACTCGACGGCCTGCCTGGTCAGCTCCATGTAGGCCTGCTCCAGGGTCGCCCGGTGGGCGGAGACCTCGGAGAACGGCACTGCCCTCTCGCCGAGCAGCGCGACGACGCGCTCCGGCGCCAGTCCCGAGATCGTGAGCACGTCCTGGCTGGATGCAACGACGGTGGCCCCCGCGCGCTCGAGCACCGCCGCCGCCGCCGGCCGGGCCGACGTGCGCAATGTCACCCGGTCACCGGAGGCGGCCGCGAGCAGGCTCGCCACTGTCGTGTCGGCGATGAGCTTGCCGCGTCCGACGACGACCAGATGATCCGCGGTGTCCTGAAGTTCGCTCATCAGGTGGCTGGACACCAGCACCGCCCGGCCGTCGGCGGCCAGCGACCGCAGGAACCCGCGCATCCACACGATGCCCTCGGGATCCATGCCGTTGAACGGCTCGTCCAGCATGATGGCCGCCGGGTCGCCGAGCATTGCCCCGGCGATCCCTAGCCGCTGCCGCATGCCCAGCGAGTAGCCGCCCGCTCGCCGCCTGGCCACGCCCTCCAGGCCCGCCTGCTCGATCACCTCGTCTACCCGCCTGGCGGCCAGGCCCTGCGAGTGCGCCAGCCAGAGCAGGTGGTTGCGGGCGCTGCGGCTCGGCTGGAGCGCAGCCGCGTCCAGTAGCGAACCAAGGACCCGCATCGGCTGCCGCAGCCTCGCGTACGGCTTGCCGCCGACCAGGGCCTTGCCCTCGTCGGGCGCGTCCAGGCCGAGTATGACCCGCATGGTGGTGGACTTGCCGGCCCCGTTCGGGCCGACGAAGCCGGTGACCTGGCCGGGCGCGACGGTGAACGACATGCCGTCCAGCGCCAGCGTCGGCCCGAACCGCTTGCGCAGTCCGTTGACTTCGATCGTGGCTTGCATCGGTCCTTCCTTCGTGATCGCAGCGGAACCTGGCCCACCCGTTCTACCGAGGTGGCCATAACATCGGCCGCACGGACGTTGTTATCCCGTTGTTAGGTCGGCCGGGCCATGCTGAAAGGGGGATGGCGGGCCCCTGACTGGGCCTATTGCCGATGCGAGGGAGACGCGGATGAGGCTGCCGAACTGGGTGCGGCTGCCGGTCCGCACGGTGCGGGTACGGCTGACCGTCCTGTACGCGCTCCTGTTCCTGTTCTCCGGAGCGCTGCTGCTGGCTATCGCCAGCGGCGTCACGTTCGCGCACTCCTCAGCGACGGTGGCCCGCGCCAAAGCCCGGTCACACCAACAGCCCGGCCACGCCAACACCCGTATCCACCTGCTGCAGTCGCAGGTCGCCCAGCTGCAGTCCCAGGTCACCCACTTGCAGTCGCAGGCGGCCAACCAGCCCAGTCAGAACCAGCTTGGCCATGTCCTGGTCATCTCGTCGCTGATCGCGCTGGCGATCATGACGATCGTGTCGGCGGCGCTCGGCTGGCTGGTCGCCGGCCGGGCGCTGCGTCCCGTCAGGCAGATGACCGCCGCCGCCCAGCGCATCTCCGAAGACAGCCTGCACGAACGGCTGGCCGTGGCCGGTCCGCGAGATGAGCTCAAGGAACTCGGCGACACCATCGACGGGCTGCTGGCGCGGCTGGAGGGCGCGTTCGCCGCGCAACGCCGGTTCGTCGCCAACGCCTCCCACGAGCTGCGCACCCCGCTGACCACGATGCGGGCCTCCCTCGACGTGGCGCTGGCTAAACCGGAGCCGGCTCCGCCGCAGACCGTCGCCCTGGCCGGGCGGCTGCGCGCCGAGCTGGACAAGATCGACGCCCTGCTTGAGGCGTTCCTGGTGCTGGCCCGGGCCCAGCACCGGCACCTGCCCGGCTACACAGCGCTGCCACTGGACTACGTCGTCGGGGCAGCCCTGGCCGACCAGGCCGCCGCCATCCACGCCAGGAACCTGACGGTGCAGGACACCAGCGGACCTGGTGGCGCCTGGGTGACCGGCAGCCAGGCGCTGCTGTCCCGCCTGGTGGAAAACGTCATCGGCAACGCCGTCTGCCACAACGCCGACGGCGGCTGGATCCGGATCACGACGCAGACCGATGGCCGCCGGGCCAGCCTGATCGTGGAGAACGGCGGCCGGATCCTCGAGCAGCGGCAGGTTGACGAGCTAGCCCAGCCGTTCCGGCGGCTCGGCGCGGACCGCACCGGCTCCGACAAGGGCTCGGGCCTCGGCCTGTCGATCGTCGCAGCCATCGCCGAAGCGCACGGCGGGACGCTGGACCTTCAGGCCAGGGACGAGGGCGGGCTGCGCGTCCGCGTCGAGCTGCCATCCGCCGCCGCCGCCCGCCCGTCGGCGGCGCAGGCCAGTGTGCCCGCATGAGAGTGCTGGTAGTCGAGGACTCCAGGTCGCTTGCCGAGGTCCTGGTGGAGGGCCTGCGCGATCAGGGCATGGCCGTGGACGTGGCCCACGACGGGCTGGAGGCAGCCGCGAAGCTCGACCTCAGTCCGTATGACGTCGTCGTACTCGACCGGGACCTGCCCGGCATCCACGGCGACGCGCTGTGCCAGATGATCACCGACCGCGACCACCGGGCCATGGTCCTGATGCTCACCGCGGCCGGAGAGCCAGGCGACCGGGTGACCGGCCTCAGCCTCGGCGCGGACGACTACCTGGCCAAGCCGTTCCACTTCCCCGAGCTAGTGCTGCGGGTGCGGGCGCTGGCCCGCAGGCAGCCGGCAGCGCGAGCACGCACCTTGCGGGCGGCAGGGATCGAACTCGACCCGCTGCGGCGGACCGCCAGCAGAGACGGGCGCCAGCTCGATCTGTCGGTCAAGGAGTTCGGGGTGCTGGAGGCGCTGCTCCAGGCTGCGCCCGCGTTCCTCAGGGCCGAGGACTTGCTGGAGCGTGTCTGGGACGAGCAGGCCGACCCGTTCACCAACACGGTCAGGGTCACCATCGGGCGGCTGCGGCGCAAGCTCGGCGACCCGCCCATCATCTCGACCATGCCAGGCGCCGGCTACTACATCGCCGACCCAGCCACTTCATGACCAAGGCGCCTACCTGCCAGCCCCTCAGGTTGACGGGCCAGCAGTTGACAACCTCGTCGCCGAAGAACAGGTACAGCTCGGGCGAAGCGACGCCTCTAAAAGACGTGGAGATCCTGGTCCTGCGGCATGAGGTCGCGGTCCTGCGCCGACAGGTCACCCCTGCCCGGCCGTCGGAGTGGTTCGAGGTGCGGATGCATCAGCTGGCGGTGACGCTGCCCGGTGGTACGGTCGGCGACATTACGGGCCGGAACAAGGGAGGGCAATGATGACCGCACCGCTGCAGGTGATCGCCTTGAGCTTCAGCCGCGACGCTGGTGCCGGGGACCGGATCCTGGCCGAGGTGGATCGTCTGCGCGGCCGGGGCGTTCTCCGCCTGCTGGACATGCTCTTCGTGGCCAAGAGCCAGGACGGCGCCATCGAACAGCTGGCCGTCGGCAATGACGAGGACTTCGGATCGCTCCTGGCGGCGGTCGTGCCCGTGGCGGACGGCGGACCGGCCAGGCCGGCGCCAGCTGGCGGCCGGGCAGCCTTTGACCCGGCCGACGCGCGGGCCCTGGCCGATTCTCTCCAGCCGGGGACCGCTGTGGTCTTCCTGCTCGTCGAGCACCACTGGGCCGCCCAACTGTTCGACGCCATTGCCGAGACCGGCGGCACACTGATCGGTGAGGGCTTCCTGACCGCGGAGACCGGGCTGGTGGTAGGAGCCGAGGTCGCCGCCATGGAGGAGGCGTCGGAGGTGATCGCCCAGGCCCAGGCCGATGAGGCCGACGCCTTGCTCACGGCGGTGGCAGCCAGAGCCGAAGCGGCCGAGGCGGTAGCCGAGTCAGAGCAGATCCAGTCTGCCGCTGCCGCTGCCGCCGTCCGGGCGCTGATCACTGCCGGGCTGGTGGAGGAGGCAGCCGCCCACGAGGCCGTCACCGCCCTGACCACCGCCGGCCTGATCGTGGCCGCCGCGGACCAGGCCACCGCGGATGCGGTAGCCGAAGACGCCGCCACCATAGAAGCCGACGATGAGGTGGCGGCCGCGCATCTGGCCGAGTCCCTGGCGGTCATCGGCGCGGCTGACGAGGTGGCCGCCGAAGCGGCCGGCGAAGCCGGGGCAAGGGTCAGGGCGGCGTCGATCACCATGGCCGAGGCCCAGGTGCTGCGGTACCTCCCCAAACCACTTCCCTTCTCCGTGATCGCCGACAAGCTGGGCATCTCCCGGTCGGCAGCCAAGGAGCGAGCATCACGCCTGTATATGAGGCTCGGCGTCCATACCCGGGACGAGGCGGTCACCAGGGCCCGCTCCCTGGGCCTCATCCGCGGCGAGTAGTTGTCAGTCGCCGGCGGCTTCGACGAGCGCAGTTTTCTTCGCGACTCAATCTGGCCTGATCGGCGGCTGAACTACTACCCGCCGGATGAGCTCCAGCGGATGCTGGGCGTTCCGCATGGTCCCGTGCTTTATCTGCTGGCGGCAGGAAACGCCGGTCGCCGCGATGACCGTATCCGCGGCCTCGGCGTCGATGGCCGGGAAGAGCCGGAGCCTGCCGATGGCCATGGACAGGTCATAGTGCTCCGCCTCGTAACCGAACGAGCCGGCCATGCCGCAGCAGCCTGCGTCAAGCTCGATGACCTCAGCACCGGGAATGCTGCGCAGTAAAGCCGTCGTCGCGGCGGTACCGGCGAGCGCCTTCTGATGGCAGTGGCCGTGAAAGACGATGCGGCGGCCGGCGAGCGCATTGTCCCGTGGCAGGGTGAGCCCCGCCGCAATGGCCTCGAGAAGCAGTTCCTCGGGCAGCCGGGTGGCGGCGGCTACGGACCGCGCCTGCGGGTCGCCGGGCAGCAGGGCCAGGTACTCGTCGCGCAGGGTGAGCAGGCAGGACGGTTCCACCCCGACGATCGGCACACCGCGGGCCGCTGCGGCCCCGAGTCGCTCCGTCAGGCCCGTGGCCATCTGCCGGGCCTGCTCGACCAGCCCCTTGGACAGGCTGGACCGGCCGCAGCAGCCCGCGTCCTCGAAGCGGATCTGCCATCCGGCCAGCTCGAGAAGTTCGATGGCCGCCCGGCCCACCGCGGGCTCGGTGAAGGCGGTGAACGAGTCGGCGAGGAAGATCAACTCGCCCAGGGGTGCCGCGGTGCCTGGTCGCGGGCGCTGCCGGAACCAGGCCGGCAGGTCGCGCCGGTGGAACCGGGGCAGCGGCCGGGCCGCGCTGATGCCCAGCCAGCGCTCCGCCAGCAGGCGGCCGGGCCGCCACCCGGCGGCCAGGTTGGCCACCGGGTACACCGCCGAGCCCAGCCGGTTCAGCGCGCGGATGCGGCCGAACACGCGCGAGCGCAGCGGGATGCCGTGCTGATCCTGGTAGGCGGCGAGCGCTTCGGTCTTCAGCGCGGCCATGTCCACCCCGAGCGGGCACTCGCTCTTGCAGGCCTTGCATTCGAGGCAGAGGTCCAGGATGCCGTGCAGCCGTCCGTCGCCCAGCGCGGCGCGCGGGTCCGGGGCCGCGAGCGCGTACTGCAAGGCGTTCGCGCGGCCCCGGGTCGAGTGCTCCTCGTCGCGGGTGGCCATGTACGACGGGCACATGACCCCGCTCGACGCCTTGCGGCACAGCCCGATATTCATGCAGCGGTCGGCGGCGCCGCGCATCCCGCCCGGCGTGTCGAAGGCGAGCCGGGTTACCAGCGGCGGGCGCGCGGGCTGGGCCACGTCTCGCAGGTGCTCCGTCATGGCCGGCGCGTCCACGATCTTCCCCGGATTCATCAGGCTGCCCGGGTCGAAGAGCCGCTTCGTCTCCTGCATCACCGCATACAGCCGGTCGCCGAACACCCGGCGGTTGAACTCGCTGCGCGCGAGGCCGTCGCCGTGCTCGCTCGAGTTGACCCCGCCGTATTCCAGCACCAGGTCCCGCACGTCCTCGGCGACGGCGCGCATCAGTTCCGGCTGCCCCGGCGCGCTGAGGTTGACGAACGGGCGGATGTGCAGGCACCCGACCGAGCAGTGACCGTAGAAACCCGCTGTCAGGCCGTGGCGGTCCAGGATCTGCCGGAACCGGCTCGTATAGGACGCCAGCTTGGCCGGCTCCACGGCGGTGTCCTCGACAAAGGCGAGCGGCCGCCGGGCCCCGGTGCTTGCCGCCATGAGCAGACCCAGCCCGGCCTCGCGCACCTTCAGCAGCGCCGCCTGCGCAGCGGCGTCAGCGGCCCGCAGCAGGTGATAACCGTGGCCGTGCGCCCGCCAGAGCCTGTCCAGCTGGTCGAGCCCGTGCGCCGCCTCGGCCGGGGTTTCACCGAAAAAGGTCACGAACAGCAGCGCCGCGGGGTCGCCGTGCAGGATCGATCCTAGGGAGCGGTACTCGATCTTCTGGCGGGACAGCTCGAGGATGGTGCGGTCGATCAGCTCGACGGCCGCAGGCTGGCAGGCCAGTGCGTCCCCGGTGGCCTCGATGGCGGCCTGCACCGAGCTGAAGTGCCCCACCGCGATCGCCCGGTGCCGGGGCGCGGGCACCAGCTGGACGGTCGCCTCCACCACGGTGACCAGGGTGCCCTCCGAGCCCACGACGAACTTCGCCAGGTCGAGTCCGGCGGAGCCGGCCAGCCGGTCCAGCCGGTAGCCGCCGGATTGCCGCCAGAACCGTGGGAAACCGGTGGCGATGGCGTCCCGGTGGCGGTCGACCAGGCCGGGCAGTTCCCGGCAGATCCGCCCGTCGAGCGTCGCCGCCGCGGCCCGGCTCGCCACCTGGTCCGCTGTCAGCGGGCCGAACGCCGACTGGCTCCCGTCGGACAACACGACATCCAGGGCGAGCACGTGGTCGATCGTCATGCCGTATCGCACCGACTGGCTGCCCGCCGAGTTGTTGCCGATCATTCCGCCGAGGGTGGCCCGGTTCTTGGTGGACGTGTCCGGGCCGAACACCAGCCCATGCCCGGCGGCGGCCAGGTTGAGCTGCTCCTGCACGACCCCGGGCTGCACCCGGGCCACCTGCCGCTCGGCGTCGATCTCGATGATCGTGCTCATGTGCCGGGACAGGTCCATCACGACCGCCTGCCCCACCGTCTGGCCGGCCAGGCTGGTCCCGGCACCCCGGGGGAGTACCGGGACGCCGAACTCGCCGGCTGTAGCCACGATGGCCGACACGTCGGTGGCGTTACGCGGGAAAACTACCCCTACCGGCTCGATCGCGTACATGCTCGCGTCGCGGGAGTAAAGGTGCCTGCTGTAGCTGTCGAACCGGACCTCGCCGTCCACCACGCGGCGCAGCGCCGCGGCGAGTTCCGCGCTGCGCTCCGGCAGGAGCGGGGCCATAGACCGAGAGGACATGTACATGACGTACCAGAGCGGCCGGCATTTTCTCCAGATCCCCGGCCCGACGAATGTCCCGGACCGGGTGCTGCGGGCGATGGCCGCCCCCACCATCGACCACCGGGGACCGGAGTTCGCCGGCCTGGCCCGCGCCGTCCTGGCCGGGCTTGGCGCGCTGTGCGGCAGCGCCCGGCCGGTCGCGCTCTACCCCTCGTCCGGCACCGGTGCTTGGGAGGCCGCGCTGGTCAACACCCTGTCGCCCGGCGACCGCGTGCTCGCCTTCGATACCGGGCATTTCGCCACCTTGTGGGCGCAGATGGGGAGGAAGCTGGGGCTGGACGTCACGATCGTGCCCGGTGACTGGCGGCGAGGAGTTCCGGCCAGCCTGGTGCACGACGTGCTGTCCGCGGACCCGGGACACGAGTTCAAGGCCGTGACCATTATTCAGAACGAAACCTCCACTGGTGCTGCCACCGGTATCCCGGCGATTCGCGCCGCGATGGACAGCGCCAGCCATCCCGCGCTGCTCATGGTTGACACCATCTCCTCATTGGGGTCCATGGACTACCGCCACGACGAGTGGGGTGTCGACGTCACCATCTGGTGCTCGCAGAAAGGCATGATGCTGCCCCCCGGTCTGGGCCTCAACGCGGTCAGCGCGAAGGCGCTCGGTGCCGCCCAGCACGCCTGCCTGCCACGGAGCTACTGGGACTGGCCGCCAGTGCTCGCGGCCGCCGAGACCGGCCGGTTCCCCTACACGCCCGCGACCAACCTGCTGTTCGGGCTCCGCGAGGCGCTGGCCATGCTCGATGAAGAGGGGCTGTCTGCCGTGTTCGCCCGGCACACCAGGCATGCCGAGGCCACCAGGCGGGCGGTCCGGGGCTGGGGACTTGACGTCCTCTGCGCGGAGCCCGCCGACTACTCCAGCACGCTCACCGCCGTGCTGGTCCCGGAGCCCTTCGACGCGGACCTGGTCCGCGAGCTGATTCTCGAGCGCTACAACATGTCGCTCGGCGCCGGGCTGGGCCTGGCTGGCCCGCCGGGTGCTGCGCATCGGCCACCTCGGGGACCTTGGTGACCTCACGCTGGCCGGTGCGTTGTGCGGGGTGGAGATGGGACTGGCCGCGGCGGGCGTGCCCATCGCCCGCGAAGGGGTCCGGGCCGCCCTCGACTATCTGGGGGCAGCCGCCTGACGGTTGGTGCTCATCCGGCGCTGGCGGCAGGCGGCCCGATGATGCCCTGGACGATGCCCCGGCTCAGCAGCTCAGCCGGGGTGAGCCGGAGCCGCCGGGCCACCTCCGGGACCTGATCAGGGCTGAGCTTGAGGATCGAGGTCGCCGCCTCTGGGGCGGTCACCGCCAGGTAACCGTCTTGCGCGATCCACAAGTCTCCTCGTGCCGCAAGCGCAAGCGCGCCGCCGGAGACGCCCTCGCCGATGACGACGGAGGTGATCGGGACCCGGCTGGACGCGATCGCGGCAAACAGTTCGGCCAGGGCCGGCCCGAGCCCAGCCGCCTCGTCGGCCGGGGCGGAGGCGGCACCGGGCGTGTCGATCAGGGTCAGCACCGGCAGCCGGAACCGTGACGCCAGCGTGAGCAGCCGGCTGGCGGTCCGGAATCCCGCGGCTGTGGTCCGCTGGCCGGCCTGCGCGACGAACGCTATGGTCGCGCCGTCGTGGCTGCCGAACCCGCAGCGCAGGCCGTCATCCACGCCGCCGCAGCGGTCACCGCGGATCTCGAACGTGCGCTGGAAGTAACCGGCCAGCCAGCGATCCGCGCGGGCCCGGTCGTGGCCCCGCGCGGCGCGCACGTGGGCCCAGGCGCTGGCGCCTGGGCCGGCGTTGCTGCCGTCGCCGGGGCTGGCCGGCCAGGCGGGCACCGGGGCACGATCCGGGATGCCGCCGCGGGACCGGGGGGAGAGCAGCCGGATGGCCCCGGCGACCTCGCTACGCAGCCCAGCCACGGGACTCAGCAGGTCGGCGAAGCCACTGGCCCATTTGCCGTCCGCGAGGTAGTCCGCCGCGTCCAGGTCCACCCCGGCGGGGCGGGATCGGCTACCGGAGAAGCTCACCCTGGCCCCCGGCACACTGATCAGCACATCCGCGCCTGCGCTGAGGGACGCCCAGACACCGCCGGTGGTCGGGTCACCCGCGACCGCGATGTGCGGGATACCCGCCTGCCGGGCGCGGCCGACCGCCGCCGCTACCGCCTGCATCTGGGTCAGTGCGCTGGTGCCCTCCTGCATCCGGGAACCGCCCGAGGCCGCTACCGAGACGACAGGCAGGCGTTCCGCCGTCGCCACCGCGAATGCCTGGCTGAGCCGGGCGCCTTCGGCCACGCCCATCGAGCCGCCCAGGAAGCCGAACTCGAAGCCAGCCAGGACGCACGGCTCGCCGCCGGCCGTGGCCAGGCCGGTGGTCACGGCGTGCTGGGCGCCCGTGCTGGCCCTGGCCCGGCGAAGCTGCGCCGGGTAGCCGGGCCAGTCGCTGGGATTGCCCGCCTCGATCTCCGCGCCGAACGGCCGGATGCTGCCCTGGTCCGCGATCTCCAGGTACAGCGGGCCCGGTCTGGTCCGGGCCGGCCCGGCCGGATCAGCAGCCATCAGCCCGCGGGTGGCCGAGCAGTGCTGCGCGAAGTTCGTCGGTGTGCTCGCCCAGCGACGACACTCCGGGTACCTGCCCGGCTATCAGGTACCTGGTCGCCTGGAACGTGTGAATGCCGATCTGCCCGGCCAGCAGCGACGTGGAGACCCGCTGGCCGAGCCCGCTGTGCGCACGTTCCACCAGCGCGCTGAGCACGCCGATCACCCCGAACAGCCCGGCGCTCACGTCGGCGATCGGCACCCCCACCTTGACCGGCTGGCTGCTGTCGGTCCCGGTCAGGCTCATCACGCCGCCCTCGGCCTGGAGAATCTGGTCGTAGCCGACCCGGCGGGAGTCCGGCCCGCGCTCGCCGAAGCCACTGATCGCCAGCCGGATCAGCCGCGGGTTGAGTTCCGCCAGCCGTTCGTCCCCCAGGCCGAGGCGGTCCATCACTCCCGGGCGGAAGTTCTCCACCAGCACGTCGGCCCAGCGCACCATCGCCTCGATGAACGCCCGCTCGGCCGGGTCCTTCAGGTCGATCGCGACACTCCGCTTGCCGCGATTGACGGACAGGAAGTAGGTGCTCTCCGGCCCGTTCCCGGACGGCACGAACGGCGGTCCCCACCGCCTGGTGTCGTCCCCGGTACCCGGCCGCTCTACTTTGATCACTTCGGCGCCGAGATCACCGAGGAGCATGGCCGCGTACGGCCCGGCGAGCACCCGGGCCAGGTCGAGGACATGCAGGCCGGCCAGCGGCCCGCCGGGAGCCGGGGTCAGCCGGCCAGGCCCGGCCGGCTGGCCGGGCCCGGCGGGCCGCTGGGTGTTCGCCATCGGGTCAGGGCGTCGCGGCCGCGAGCGCGTTGGCCGACATCACGTAGACCTGCTGCTCCACCCCGGACGGGGTGGCCTGGAAGGCGCCATAGGGGCCGAACGTGTTGTTGTAGTGGTTGTAGTCCAGGTTGCCGCTGGCCCCCTGGTAGTTGATCTTCGTGCCCGCCTTCAGCAACTGGTCGCACGACGCGTAGGTGTAACAGGCCGTGCCCGGCGGGTTCGTCACCTTCGTCATGTCGTGGGCGACGGTCGTTCCGCTGGTGGTCTTCGCGTAGTCGTCGGCCAGGGCCAGTGAGATGACCGCGTCGTAGGCGTAGTTCGCGTTCGCCAGCGGGCCCGCGGCCTTCTGGCTCGGGTAGATCTTGTTGAAGAGGCTGATGAACGAGCTGTTCGCGGCGCCGGTGATCGAGGTGCCGTACACCGAGATCAGGTGCGCGTGCGCGGTCTGGTAGCCGATCGCCTTGAGAAAGTCGCTGCCGCTAGTGACGTCGGTGCCGATCCAGGGGATGTTCTGCCCGCCCAGCTGCTTGAACTCCCGGAACAGGACCGCCGCGGTCGGCGGGTCCTCCTGAGTGAAGATCACCTGCGGCTTGGCCGCGATCGCCTGGCGCACCTGGCTGAGGTAGGACGTCTGGTCCGGGGTCACGATGATGGTTTTCAGGATGGTGCCGCCGAGCTTGGTGAAGGTCTGCGAAACCGGCTTCAGGAACGTCTGCGCCGCTGGGTCGGAGTAGAACAGCATGACTGCCCGCTTATACCCCTTCAAGTGCGCATACAGCGCCATGGCCACGCCCAGCTGGGAGTCGGACGGGCTGTCCCGGAAGAACAGCGGATCGGTCTGGTGGTCACGGGCCGTGTCGCCGCCCTGGAATTCATCGACGATGTGGTTGGCGTCCAGGATTGGCTCTACACCATTGATCTCCTGCGTTTCCGGGCCGATCACCCCGCTGACGGTCTTCGTCAGCATCTGGTTGGTGGCGGTGACACCGTCCGCGACGTCACAGCTGGTGTCCCCGGTCACGAGCTGCACCTTGCGGCCGAGGACTCCGCCGGCGGAGTTGATTTCGCTCTGGGCTACCTTCGCGCCCTGGAGCATGGCCTGCCCGAGGCTGGCCAGGCGGCCGGTGAAGCAGGACAGCACGCCGTAGGTGACCGGGCCGGAAGAGTTGCCGCTCCCGCCCGATCCGCTGCTTCCGGACGACGCGCAGGCGGCTAGCAGCACAGCTCCCGCGCAGGCACCGACTGACCTGGTGAACGTGGCATGTTTCACGGTGGTACTCCTCTACCGGATGCGAGCCGCCGGCGGTGCTGGGGTGTGGTCCTGCGGTGTCCCAGGGGCGTCAGGCTCGCCTTGATCAACTCATCCGGCCGACGTAGAGCTCCACGACCTTGTCGTCGTGCAGCAGTTCCCGTGCGGGACCGTCGAGCCTGTTGCGCCCGAGCACGAGGATGTAGCCCCAGTGCGCGTGGCGGAGTGTGCGCCGGGTGTTCTGCTCCACTACGCAGATCCCGACGCCAGTAGCGGCGATCTTCTCGATCTGCTCCCAGAGCGCGCTCTGCAGCAGGGGGGCCAGTCCGGCACTCGGCTCATCGAGCAGCAGCACGGCCGGTTGGAGCATGAGCGCCCTGGCCATGGCGAGCATGGTGCGCTGACCGCCGCTGAGCATCGCGGCCCGGCGGCGAAGTGAGGCACCGAGGTCGGGGAACAGCTCACACAACTCGCTGATCCGCGCGTTCTTGCCGCGGTGCCGGGTGTACGCGCCCATCTCCAGGTTCTCCCGGACGGTCAGGTCGGGGAAGACGTTGGAGACCTGGGGCACGTAGCCAAGCCCGTGCCTGACGAGCTTCTCCGGTGCGGTGTTGGTCGTCTTGCGGCCGCGGACGTAGACCTCGCCGCGGGACACCCTTAACGTGCCGCTCAGGGCCTTGAGCAGGGTGGACTTCCCGGCGCCGTTCGGCCCGACGATCGCGGTGATCTTCCCGGCCAGCACGGTCACCGAGACGTCCTCGATGATCGGCGGGCCGCCGTAGCCTGCGGTCACGCCGTCGGCGCGCAGCACGACCTCAGGTACCTGCTCAGCCATGGCTCTGGTCCATGCCCAGGTAGGCCTCGACGACCTGCGGGTTGGCCCGGAGGCTGGCGAAGGGTCCTTGCGCGATGACTTCGCCGAGGTCCATCACCACCACCTGGTCGCAGGTCTTCTCGATGAACGGCAGGTTGTGCTCGACGACGATCACGGTGCGGCCGTCCTGGGCGAACTGGCCGATGGCGTCGCCGATCTTGGTACCGAGCACGGGGTTCACGCCCCCCATCGGCTCGTCCAGGACGATCAGCCTGGGCTCCGCGGCGGCTATCCGGGCGAACTCGAGCAGCCGTTTCTGGCCGCCGCTCAGCCGTGTCGCGGGCTCGTTCCGCAGGTCCAGGAGCTGGAAGCGGTCCAGGATGGCCCGGACGGTGGCCCGGTCCGCCTCCTCGGCGCGGCGGATCTGGCGGGCACGGGTCAGCGAGCGCCAGAAGGACTCGGTGCGGAACCGGCACCTCGCGAGCAGCACGTTGTCCATGACGGAGAGGTTGCGCCACTCCCGGGGGCTCTGGAACGTCCGGATCAGGCCGAGCCGGCAGATGACGTCGGGATGCCGCCCGGCCAGCGACTGGCCGGCGAACCGGACGCTGCCGGAGTCCGGGCGCCCGAATCCGGACACGAGGTCAACGACCGTGCTCTTGCCCGCACCGTTCGGCCCGATCAGGCCGACGACCTGCCCTTCCGGAACCGAGAAGGTGCAGTGGCGCACCGCGTGGATGCCGCCGAAGGACTTGGTCAGGTCCTCGATCTCCAGCAGCGGGGTGCTCATTGTGTGTCTCCCTCGTCGGCCGCCGCTGGGTGCGGGCCGGCTGGCTTGCCGGCGACGGCGCCCGCAAGTGCCCGGCGTGGCCACGGCAGCCGCCCGGGGGGGCGTTGGGCATGATCGGTCCCGAGGCGCTCGCGGAAGATTCCTTCGGGCCGGAACCTGAGCATCAGGATGATCGCCAGGCCGATGAGGACCTGGCGCGCCGCGGGGCCGAAGTCGGGGCGTGACGCCGGGGACGGCAGGAACCTGGTGAGCTCGATGAAGCCGATGTAGACGACAAAGGTACCGATGATGACCCCGCGCGGGTTGCCGCGCCCGCCGACCAGGATCGCCGCGTAGATCACCAGCAGTTCCTGCGGTGTCCAGGCCGACGGGTTGAACGCGCTGATAAAGATGGCAAAGAGGCCGCCGGCCAGCCCGGCGAGCGCCGCGCCGAAGAGGTAGGCGCGAAACTTCGCGGAAAAGACCCGGCGCCCGTACGCGGACGCCGCGCGCTCGTCCTCGCGCACCGCGCGCAGCATCCGGCCGAATGGGCTCCGCGACAGCCGCTGCACGAGCAGGTAGGCGAGGAAGAGCAGCAGCAGCACCGCGGCGAGCAGCATGATCCGGTAGCCGTTGTAGGTCAGGTTCAGTGCGGTCTGCCCAGGGTTGATCAGCCCGTAGACGCCGTTGTACCCGTCGAACAGCGGCGTGTAGTTCTCGACCAGCAGGTACAGCGCGCTCACCGCGCCGAGCGTGGTCACCGCGAAGTAGATGTCGCGCAGGTTCCGCAGCGCGATCGCGCCGATGACGGCGGCGAGGCAGACCACCACGACGACCGCCAGCACCATCGCGAGCAGAACGGGGAGATGCCAGCCGATGATGTACTCGACCGGGGAAGTGGGCTTGCCGATCGACAGCACGAAGGTCATGTAGCTGCCGAGCGCCAGATAACCGTAGAACGCCAGGTCGAAGTCGCCGCTCCAGCCCCACACCACGTCCAGGCCAAGGGCGAGAATGGCGAAGATGCCCGCCTCGGTGACGACGCTGACCCAGTACATCAGGCACGCACTGCCGTCGCGCTGCGCCGGACGAAGATGCCGTTCGGCCGGACCAGCATGAGGACCACCAGGAGCAGGAACGCGTAGACCAGCTGGTAGGCGGAGCTGGTGTAGGCGCCGGCGATCTGGATCACCAGGCCGACCAGCAGGGCGCCGCCGAAGGTGGCATAGGGCCGGCCGATGCCCCCGGCCACGCTGGCCGTGATGGTGAGCAGCAGGAAGCTGAAGCCGAGCGTGGGCCCGAAGGTGCCGATCGTTTCGGCGAGCGCGAACCCGGCGAAGCCCGCCACGGCGCCGGCCAGCGCCCAGGTCTGCATGACGATCCGCCGCGCCGGGATCCCGCTGATCCGGGCGAGGGTGCGGTCCTGGGACACGGCCCGCACCGCCTTGCCGAAGCGGGTCTTCTGCAGCAGCAGGTAGATGAGGCCCGCGACGGCCAGCGCCGAGACGATCACCGCGATGTCGGAGGTGGTCCACAGGAACGGCCCGACGTGGTGCAGGCTGCCCTGGGCGAACGTGTAGGAGACGTTCGCCGCCCCGTACACCATGACCAGCACGTTCTCGACGATGAGTGCCGCGCCGAGCGTCGCGATGAAGACCGTGATGGCGCTCCGGCCACGGAACTGCTCGATCAGCCCGGCGTTCAGGGCCAGCCCCGCGAGCATCCCGGCCAGCGCCGCTATTAAGGCGGCGGCGGCGACGTTGCGGTGGAAGAAGGTCTGCCCGGTATAGGCGGCGTAGGCGCCGACGGTGAGGAACTCGCCGTGTGCGAAGTTCGCGATCCGGCTGACCGCGTACTCCAGGGTGAACGCGACCGCCGACAGCGACAGGATCGCCGCGGTGGACAGGCCGGCGCCGACGGCTATCAGGAACGTTGTCACGCATCCTCCAGCGCGTCGGCGGCGGGCGGGATCGAGGATGTATACAGTAGATGGCTGAGCCAGTAGCCCGAACGATAAGCTTGGCTATCCTTGGGTGTCAACGGATCCGGCTGGTGAGCATGAGGCGAGATACAACGATCGTCAGGCCAGGTGGACCGCAGCCAGCCCGATACGAGGTATGAGGCCACCGGACGTTATGCCAGCTAGCCACCGGGCCAGCCGGCCGAGTACCGGGGCCCTCCGCGCTCCGGACCGGCGCCGGCTCTACGAACAGCTCGCCGCCCGGCTGCTCGACTTTGTCGAGGTCACCGGCCTCGGAGTCGGTGATCGCCTGCCCTCAGAACGGGATCTCGCGGAGGCGCTGCAGGTGAGCCGGGCCTCCGTGCGCCAGGCCACGGTCGCGCTCGAGGTGCGCGGGACGCTGGAAGTGCGGCACGGCGACGGCATCTACCTCAGGTCGCGTCCGCATGACTCGGGCCATCTCATGGAGCTGATGACCCAGCGGCACCGGCTGCCGGCCATCCTGGAAGCCCGGGAGGCGCTGGAGACGCAACTGGCTGCGCTCGCCGCGGCGCGCAGGACCGTGGCCGATGTCGCGGCGATGGAGCAGGCTCTCGACGTGATGTCCGCCGATATCGACGCCGGTGGGCTCGGCGAGGAAGGTGACCGGCTGTTCCACGAGGCCGTCACGCGTGCTGCGGACAGCCCCCTGCTGGCTGAGTTCATGGCCGCGCTTGCGGTGCCGATCAGTGAGACCCGGCACAGTTCACTGGGGGAGCCGGGGCGTCCGCCCCGCTCCCTGCGGGCGCACCGGCGGATCCTGGAGGCGATCCGGCGGGGCGACGCGCCTGGCGCGCAGCAGGCCATGCGCCGTCACGTGAAGATGGTCGCCGATATCGGACTGCTGAGATGGTCAGCGCTCCAGCCTCGAGAGGAAGGCACGGACTGAATGATGAGTGTGCGCGTTCGCGCAGCAGCGGGTTGTCAGTGATGGCGTGCGCGCCGCCGCGACCGTGGCTGGAGCGCTAACCGGCGGAACGCGGCTTGGACTGCGGCTGCGGTGGAGCTGTAGTACTCGGGTGGTTCGATGAAGCCCCACTCGTCGAACGGGCGGCCGTTGGTGAGGGCACGTCGGTAGCCGAAACAGACGAGGTAGAGCGTCCGGATGTACATAACCGCCTCGAGCCGGTCGAGTTCGCCGCCGGTCGGCTCGACGTGCCGGCGGTAGGCGTTGACGGCAGCGTCTATCCACTCCTGGTTCGGCCGGCGTGGGTTCCACGAACCCGTGCCCCACATCAGGTAAGCGAAGTCGGCGAGGCGCGGTCCGCGCCCAGACGCTTTCCAGTTGATCGCGACTGGTCCTTGCTCGCTCAGGACGGCGTGATCGGGGGCGTGGAGGAGATTTCCGTGGAGCAAGCCTTCCGGAAGGCCGTGACCGTCGTCGGCCGAGCGCACCTGGTCGCGGAGCTGCTCGAATCGCTCGCGCTCGGCGACCGCGACCTTGGTGTCAACGGCGTCGAGAAACGACAGGGCGGCCAGCAGGTCCTGACGCGGCGTGCCCTCACGGCTCGGGTCCTCACCACTCGCTCCACCCGGGCGGCTGACGGAATCGTCGTACGGCAGCGCGTGCAGCCGTCCGAGCAGCTCACCCATCATGGCGAACTTCGCGGCACCGTCGGGCAGCCGGGCGCCTTCGACGAACCGCGTCACGAGGACCGCGCTGCCATCGAAGTCAGATACGGCATCATCGACCCCGAGGCGCTCCGCGGGAAAGTCCTGCTGCTCCAGGAATCGCAGGATCGCGGCGTCGCCCTCAACACCGGCACGCGGCCGAGCGGGGGGAAAGGCACGGGCGACCCACGGGTCGCCGTCCTTCCTGTCGATGCGGAAGACGTAGGTCTTGTGCACACTGAGCTTCGTCGCCGCGACCGGGTCTATGCCGTAGCGATCCCGCAGATGGGCGAGAAGCCGCTCAGCAACGGGCTCGTGGTTCATTCGCGCACCGAGACCCTCGAGATCCGTCAGCGCTTCGGTGTAGCGCTGCCCAGTCTCCTCGGCGTGGCGCCGGACAACCTTCTTGAAGCTGGCGTCCTTGGTCATGGACAAGCCTCCCCTTGACACCCTCGTCCCCCAGCGGCGCGGTGTTGGAAGATGGCCTGTGACATTGACGACCGAGAGGGCGAATCCCCTTCGCCGATGGAACGCCGGCTGGGGCGGATGTTCCACAGCTCGGCGACCGGTCGCCGCCGTGAACAAACTCTTCCTGAGGCGCTCGGTCTTCGTCAAGTGCTTCACCCACGAGATGACACTGCGGAAAGTGCCGGCAGTGAGGCGCGGACGACCAGGAGCGATGCAGCCGACCGAACTTCGACCGCGAGGAATGCTCGCTCATGCCGCTGCGAGCGACGCTTCGAAAGCTGCTGAGCTTGTCGGCGCTAGGTTGGGGTCATGGAGTTCCAAGACGTCGTCCGCCGCAGGCGGATGGTACGCAGCTACGAGCCGGGCAGGCTCGTTCCGCCTGAGGTGACCGACCGTATCGTGCGCAACGGCCTGCGAGCACCCTCGGCCGGCTTCTCCCAAGGCTGGGGCTTCCTGGTCCTGGATAACCCGGCCGACATCGGCCGGTTCCGTGACGCGGTCCGTCCCGATGACTATCCAGAGAACTGGTTCGCCGCCAACGTGGACGCCCCGCTTTTGATCATCCCGCACTCGAACAAGGACGCTTACCTGGATCGCTATGCCATGCCCGACAAGGGGCACACGAACCGGTCGGACGCGTGGTGGCCTGCTCCATACTGGGACATCGACACCGGATTCGCCTCGCTGCTCATGCTGCTGACTGCGGTGGACGCCGGTCTGGGAGCGTGCTTCTTCGGCATACCCGCCGACCGGATCGACGCCTACCGCCAGGCGTTCGGGGTACCGCCGCAATTTCACCCGATCGGAGTTATCTCAATCGGTTACAGCAACGAGCCCCCGCGAGACCTAACCAGCCGGCGCAAACCCACAGCCGAAACCGTGCATAGAGGCCGCTGGAATCAACCGATCGGCTAGCCCGGAAACCTGTCCGAACAGCGTTGTCCACGGACTGATCGCCGCCGAAAGTCGCCAAGTCATAGACGCCCGCGTACCAGCCGGCCCTGAGAGTGTTCCCGAGATTGACGAGGTAGCTGCCGACCGCCCCAAGCGCCAACCCAAAGGCGATCACGACTACGATCCGCTGAGCCTTGCCCAGCCGGTCACTCAAGCGCACCAGCCAACCTTGTCAGGTCCGCAGGCGCAATGGCAGCCAACCGCAGTGAATGGCAGTTTGTCTGGCGCCCGGGCCCGCCGACGCTGACCTCTACGCCCGTTACCCGGCCGCGCCGGCAGCGTCTTGTCCCCGGCCTGAGTGACCACCGCCCAACTCCGTCGCTGACCGGTGTCTAACCGTTCGAAGGCAAGGCCGGCAACGGGCCCGCCGAACGGGAGGAGCACGCGATGGCTGAGTTCATCTTCGCTTACCGGACCCCGGCGGACTACACGCTGGGCACCCCCGACGGGATCGCCGCCTGGAACGTCTGGTTCCAGGGCATGGGGTCTCAGCTCCACGACCTGGGCAAGCCGGTGTTCAACCGGGCCACGGTGGGCGACAGCGCAGACGGCGCGCCGCTCGGCGGCTACTCGCTGGTGACCGCGGAGAATCTCGACGAGGCGCTCACGCTGGCCAAGGGCTGCCCGATCGTGGCCGCCGGCGGCGGGGTCGAGGTCGGCGAGCTCGCCGACCTGCCCGGCTGACGGCCAGCACGACGACTGCGGCAAGCTGCGATGCCGTGGGGCCGAGCCGTCCTGCCCGGTCCCACGGCGGCCCGTGCCGCATTCGCGGGATACCGGATCCGCCGTTCTGGATGGCGAGCTGCCTGGTCGAAACAGTGATCTGGGCCGCACCGATCCGGTGGCCGGCGTCCACCCGACTCTGCCAGAAACCGAGGGCGCGGCGCACGGCACGTGGCCAGGCGCCTGCCTGCAGATCCGGTGATTCGCCAATCATGCAGTATTGCGTGTACTGGCTGCCTAGGCCGTCGCCCGGGCCGGCCGGTCAGCCTGCTGACTGACGTCTGATGTCCGCGCGGACGGTCGTGAGAGGGGTAGGGAATGACTGTTGGCAGCTCCGAAACGATGCGCGCGTGGGTGGTCAACCAGCCTGGACCGATCGAGACCGGCCCGCTGAGGTACGTGGAGAAACCTGTGCCGGCCCCAGCTCCCGGCGAACTGCTGGTCCAGGTCCTAACCTGCGCCGTCTGCCGCACCGACCTGCACGTCAGCGAGGGTGACCTGCCAGTGCACCGTGAGCACGTCACGCCCGGTCACATGGTCGTGGGCCGGGTAGCGGCACTGGGCGAAGGCGTTACCGACTGGGCGGTAGGGGACCGGCTCGGCGTGGCGTGGCTGCGCCACACCGACGGGACCTGCGCCTACTGCCGGCGTGGCAACGAGAATCTCTGCCCTAACTCGCTCTACACCGGCTGGGACGCCGACGGCGGCTACGCAGAGTACACGACCGTGCCGGCGGCGTTCGCCTACCGGCTCCCGGCCGACGTCGGTGACGTCGAGCTGGCTCCACTGCTGTGCGCCGGGATCATCGGCTACCGGGCGCTGCTGCGCGCAGCCGTGCCCGAGCACGGCAGGCTCGGATTGTACGGATTCGGTGACAGCGCCCACCTGATCGCGCAGGTAGCACTGGCACAGGGTGCGACTGTCCATGCCCTGACCCGCGGTGAGGCGTCCCAGCGGCTCGCGCTTGAGCTAGGCGCTGCATCGGCCGGGGGCGCGTACGACTCCCCGCCGGAGCCCCTGGACAGCGCGATCCTGTTCGCGCCAGTCGGGGATCTCGTGCCCGTCGTGATGCGGGCACTGGACCGCGGCGGAGTCCTCGCCGTTGCCGGAATCCACCTGACCGACACACCGCCGCTTAATTATGAGCATGAGCTGTTCTATGAGAAGGAACTACGCAGCGTCACCTCTAACACGCGGCACGACGGCCGGGAATTCCTCGCGCTCGCCGTCCAGTACCACGTCCGGGCCACCACCCACGTGTACCCCATGTCACAAGCACAACGGGCGCTGCAGGACCTCAAGGCTGGCCGTTTCGACGGGGCGGCTGTTCTCGTCAATGACTAGGACACGGCCGCATGACTGGTCCACGGGGCCGGTTCGGGTCATCAGGTCCCTGCTGTGCCTGGCCGGGCCGGTGCTGGCGGGTGCGGAACGAAGCCGGCGATGCGCAGGGCGAAGTCCGTGTACTCGTCTGCTACCTGCTCGGCGGTGCGGTCGCCGTCGTCGCGGAACCAGCGCGCGATGCTGAGACACATTTCGAGGATCGCGAACGAGGCGAGCGCCGGGGAGTCGACGTGGAAGTCGGCTGTCCCGACGCCGTCGCAGATGATCGCGCGCACCGCTCGTTCGTGGTCCCGCTCCTGCTGGCGCACCCGGGTCCGGGCAGGCCCGGGCAGGCTCGCGGTGTCCCGGTTGGCGACCAGGGCCTCGCGGCGATGGGTGGCGTGCCGCAGGGCGTAGACCCGGATGGCCCGGCGCAGCCGCTCCACCGGGTCGCTCAGGCCATCGACGGCAGCCCGGAAGTCGTCCAGGACGCCGTTGACGGTCCGTCCGATGATCGCCTCGAGCAGGTCCTGCTTCGAGCGCATGTGGTTGTACAGGCTCGGGGTGCGGATGCCCAGGCTAGCGGCGATCTGGCTGACGGCGGTGCCGTGATAGCTGCGCTCAGCGAACAGCGTGAGTGCGGCGTCGAGCACGGCACCGGCGGTGACCGCTGACCGGGCCTCGGTAGCGACGGGGTCGGCATGCTCCAGTGACATGACCCGAACTCTACCCTTGCCATGCGAGCGAGCGCTAGTTAGCATCGTCACCGTTACGAACTAGCGCTCGCTAGTATCACGGCTACTGACAGACGAAGGAGCCGTTATGGGCGCCGACGATCAGAACGTTACGGTGGGGATTATGGGTGCCGGATCCGGAAGGCCACCGGCCAGCCCCTTGGTCGCGGGCGGGGCCACTCTCATGGGGGCATGGGCCGGGCCCGATCGGCCACGTGTACCGGTTCGGCCAGACCGTGCAGGCGCACACCGACATGGAACAGAACCGGGCCCGTGGCAAGCTCGTCGTCACGACATGAGATCGCTCCCGAGGGCGGGAGGAGGAGCAAATGAAGATCGCGGTTCTCGGAGCCGGCCGCGTCGGCTCCACGATAGGAAGGCTCTGGCACGCTGCCGGCCACGACGTCACGTTCGCGGCCCGGCTGCAGGACCCGGACAGCCCACTGTGGATCAACATCCTCACTCACGACGAGGCGACGGCGCTCGTCGCGCGGATAAAGTCCGGGGACACGGCCGCGGCCGATCAGTCGGCGCTGAGGACGCGGGTGCGCGAGCTCGCCGCGCCATTCGAGAAACTCCGCGACCACGCACCGGACGATCCCGCGTTCTTCCTCGAGCACCTGTCGCGCTCGGTTTTCGAGGCCGGGATCAACTGGCGCGTCGTCGAGGCCAAGTGGGACGGCATCCGGGAGGCGTTCCACGGCTTCGACCCGGCGCAGGTCGCCGCGATGCCGCCCGCCGAGATCGCGGCAGTAGAAAATGACAGCCGCGTGATCCGCAACAAGGCGAAGATCCGGGCGACGGTGGAAAACGCGCGGGAAGTCCTCGCCATCCTCGACGAGTACGGCAGCATCCGGAGCTATCTCGCGTCCTTCTCGGACGCGGCCGCCGCAGCCGCGGACATGCGGCGGCGCTTCAAGTTCCTCGGCGACACGGGCGTGTGGCGGCTGCTGACCAACGCGTCGCGCGACATCGGGTGACTCAGGACAAGGTCGTTGAAAGAAGATCGCGCGGCGGTGTCGGATCGGGGCAGAGGCGTTCGTGGCACGAGTGAGCGCGCGCCTATGAGGGGCCGTCCGACACCACAGGAGAATGATCCGTATGCAGTACCTGCGGCCGTTCCGGTAAGCCCGATCGATGTCGGTGAGGCGATCACCCGGGCCCATCACGAGGAGTGGGCCCGGGTGGTCGCCACCCTGGCCAGGCACTCCGGCGATCTCGACGTCGCCGAGGAGGCCGCCGCCGAGGCCTTCGCGACCGCCGTCGAGCGGTGGCCGGCCGATGGCGTCCCGCCCAACCCGGGTGGCTGGCTGACCACTACCGCCCGCCGCAAGGCTCTCGACCGGATCAGGCGCGAGAACAAGCGTGACGACAAACAGAAGCAGGCGCAGATGATGTACGGCGACGACCCGCGCGACTCCTTGGGCGCCGTCGATGACGAGCGGCTTCGGCTGATCTTCACCTGCTGCCACCCGGCGCTCGCCTCGGAGGCCCGCGTAGCGCTGACGCTCCGCATGGTCGGCGGTCTGACCGTGCCGGAGATCGCCCGTGCCTTCCTGGTGCAGGAAGCCGCCTTGGGACAACGGATCACCCGTGCGAAGGCGAAGATCAAGGCGGCTCGTATTCCCTACCGGGTGCCGTCCGCGGATGACCTGCCGGCACGAGTCTCCGGCGTGCTCGCCGTCCTCTATCTGGTCTTCAACGAGGGCTACCTGGCGAGCGGCCCCGGCACCGACCCTGTGCGTCACGACCTGACCGCCGAGGCGATCCGCCTCGCACGACTGCTCCGTGCCCTGATGCCAGAGGACGGTGAGGTGGCGGGGCTGCTGGCGCTGATGCTCCTCATCGAGGCCCGCCGCGCCGCGCGGGTCTCGGCGAACGGCGAGCTGGTCACTCTCGGGGAGCAGGACCGTGGGGCCTGGGACGCCGCGCTGGTCGCCGAGGGCCATCGGCTGGTAAGGGAGCGCCTGGCCACAGGCCAGGCCCCAGGCCGCTACCAGATCCTGGCCGCGATCAACGCTGTGCACACCTCGGCCCGCGATGTTCGCGACACCGACTGGTCGCAGGTCGTGGCCCTCTACGATCAGCTCTCCCGTCTCGACCCGTCGCCGATCGTCGCCCTCAATCGAGCCGTTGCGATCGCGGAACTCGACGGCCCGGACGTCGCGCTGGGGATCGTTGACCGTCTCCAGGATGAGTTGGTCGACTATCACGCCTACTTCGCGGCCCGAGCCGACATCCTGCGCCGACTGGGTCGCAGCGAGGAGTCGCGGGCGGCGTACGACCGAGCCATCGCGCTGGCGGGCAACACCGCCGAGACGGCCTACCTGACACGCCGCCGCGACCAGTTGGAGTAGTGCCCCGTGCTCAACGACCAGGGCTTGGTCCGAGCATTGGTCACAGCCGCGCTGGTGGCAGAGATGAAGGCTGCTGGGGTCTTCACCTTCACCGGGTAAGAGAACGCCGCCGCCCCGAGTATCCGCCGTACCGTCGCGCGCAGCGGCGCAAGATAGGGAACCTGATTGAACTCCGCGCCCATCAGTGCCGCCCGGAAAGCGGGATCCGACAAGCCATCCACCGAGTTGAGCGCGCGCGGCTGCGCGGACGGCGTGCCGTCCGCGCCGGTCCAGCCGCCGTCGCGCAGCCGTGCCAGCACCGCCGCGCCCGCAGCCCGCAACGTGCCGACGGGCAGCAGGCCACGGAAGAACAGGTAGCCGGCCTCCGCTAGCCGCTTGCGCAGCACGGCGGAATCGTGCAGCACGCCGCTGGAGTCTGCCAGTTCGTCCACGTGCCCCACGCTAACTCCCATTCCTGGGACTGCGGTGTGCGCCGGCAGGTCAGCTTAGCTGGCTGATCTGGCGGATGACGTCTTCTACTGGGCGGCGGAAGTGGAAGGTCATCCTCCTCGCCCAGTAGCCAGCGCCGGCACGTCCCCGCTGTCGGGGAGTGACGTCGGGATAAGGTGAGTGATCAGCCTCGTTGGCGGGAAACCGCCGACCGGCGCCCAGTGGACCGCCGCCACCGGCCAGCCCACCGACGGCCACGCGGCCCCAGGCCAGGCAGCCGCCAGCAGCGGCCAGCCGCCCGACGTTCGCGCCGTACCACCCCTCGGTTAGGGGAGGCAGGACTCGATGAGCGCTTCCGATGTGGCGATCGTCGCGGCGGTTATTTTCCTGTGGGGAACGCTGTCGGCGCGGCTGGAGCGATACGACGTGACCGCGCCGATCATCTTCGTGCTCGCTGGCCTGCTACTGACCCACGGTCCACTGACACCGCTGAGTTTCACACCTTCCCATGAGCTGGTGAAGGCGCTGGCCGAGATCACCCTGGTCCTGGTGCTGTTCTCCGACGCGTCCCGGGTCAGGCTACGGGACCTGCGCGCGGAGACTGGTTTGTGCCTCCGGCTGCTGGGGATCGGGCTGCCGCTGACTATCGGCTTGGGGGTGGTGCTGGCGCTCGCCCTGTTCAGCGGCCTGGGTATCTGGTTCGCCCTGCTGGTGGGCGCGGCCCTCGCCCCGACGGACGCGGCCCTGGGCGCGGGGGTGATGGTGAACCCGGCGGTCCCGGCGCGGATCCGCCGGCTGCTCAACATCGAGAGCGGGCTCAACGACGGGATCGTCACGCCGGTCGTCTTGGTCGCCATAGCCGGCGCCGCGACGGCCGAGCATGAGGCCAGCGTCGGCCCAGGTGTGGCGGCGGCGGAACTGGCCCTGGGCGTGCTCGTCGGCGTGCTCGTCGGTGGCGCCGGCGGCTTTGTGGTGAATGTGGCGCGCCGCCGCGGGTGGGCCGAGAGTGGTTTCGCTGGTTCTGCGGTGCTGGCCCTGGCGGTCTGCGCGTATGCCTGTTCCGTGGCGGTGCACGGAAATGGCTTCATCGCCGCGTTCGTAGGCGGCCTTGCCTACGGCGCCACCGGCGGGGAACGCGGCGAGCGGCTGGTGCCCTACGTCGAGGAGACCGGTGCCCTGGTATCGCTGCTGGTCTGGCTGGCGTTCGGCGCTACCGCGGTCGTGCCGGCAGTTGAGAACCTGACCTGGCAGAGAGTGCTGTATGCGGTACTCAGCCTGACCGTGATCCGGATGGCGCCGGTGGCGCTGGCTCTGGCCGGCCGGAAGCTGGGCTATACGGCCGTGGCCTTCGTGGGCTGGTTCGGTCCCCGCGGCCTGGCGTCGGTGGTGTTTGCCCTGCTGGCCCTGGAAGACATAGGCAAGCCGGCCGCGCCCGCGGTCTCCGTGATCGCCTTCACCGTATTGCTCAGCGTGGTCGCGCACGGCCTGACCGCCAACCCGCTCGCACACCGCTACGGGCCACGTCTCGTTATCACCCCGGGCCAGCCTGATGACGCCGGGGTGCCGCCGCTGCCTGCACGCAGGCTGACCCGCCGTGCTTCCTGACCAGCCATGCCCCCGAGTCGGCTCGACATCATGCTCGCCCACCGGGTCGCCAGATCCGGGTGACGGCCTACTGCGGTTGCGGGGTGAGATCCCCGTCCGGGCGCGGGTGGAATGCGGCGAGTTGCCGCAGCATGGGCCATTCGAGCGGTGGCTTGGCGGCGGGCACCCCAGGCCGCTGCCTGGGCACGATCACGCGGAGCGCCCGGGGGCGGATCGTGCACCGGACCGGGGTCGGCATGATGACCGTCTCGCCGTCGATACCGACGGGGATCTGCGGCGCATCGGCATCGACGACGACCTCGTCGGCGGCGAGAACGGTTAGGCCCTGGCCGTGACCGCGCCGGACGAGTTCCACCGCTTCGCGGGCGTTGCTGACCAGAATGGCGACTACGCCGAGTGTGCCCGAGTCCACCCGCGGGCGCCTGCCGAGGCCGGCTATATCGCCCATCCCGTACGGGTTGTTGCTGATCAGCAAGGCTTGCGGCGCGCCGATTCTGGCCTGTCCGGCCTGGGC
This sequence comes from uncultured Actinomycetota bacterium, assembly GCA_963714445.1. GTDB lineage: Bacteria > Actinomycetota > Actinomycetes > Streptomycetales > Catenulisporaceae > Actinocrinis. Next base: position 50,951 of record CAVQPP010000177.1, on the reverse strand, counting down.
CGACAATCTGGCGCCCTGGTGGCCGCTGAGTAGTTCGGGCAGCATCTGCAAGGTGGTACCGCGTTTGTCATCCCGGTAGGCGGGACTGTGTACCACTTCGGCGTACGCGCCGAACGAGGCGTTGTTGACGAACGTGCGGTCGCCGATGACGCCCAGGTCCACCTCCAGTTCCTCCCCGTCGCTCAGAGCGTCCAGGCAGGTGGCCGGATCGTCCCGGTCCAGGCCCAGGTCGAGGGCGAAGTGGTTGCGGGTGCCCGCACTGATGACCAGGAACGGCAGGCCATGCTCAGCGGCGATGCCGGCCACCAGCGCCTGGGTCCCGTCGCCGCCGGCCACCCCCAGCAGGTCAGCGCCGTCGGCTACCGCGCGGCGGGCCAGCGCGGCCACATCGACCGTTCCCGGGCCTTCGAGCAGGGCCACCTCGGCGCCCAGCGCTTCCGCCTTTTCCTGCAGCCGGAACTTGGTCACCTTCCCGCCGCCCGACCGCGGATTCATGATCAGGAAGGGGTGCTCCGCGCGGGTGGCGGGTGCGGTGGGCATTCCGGCCGGGGCACCGTCCGCGCGCAGCGCGGTCCGCGCGGTCCCGGCGGCCAGCAGCATCAGCAGCACGGCCACGATGGCCACCCACAGCAGGCTGTGCAGCGCGAACGTCACCAGGATCAGCACCGGCGCGGCGATCACCAGGATGAGCGCGAGCCACCGGACCACACCCCGGTTGGCCAGAAACCAGTACCCGCCGGCCAGCACCGCGCACACGCCGATCGCCGCCAGCCCGACCAGCGCCAGGCTCCGCCACCCGGCCACCGCCAGTAGCAGCACCACGGCGGCCAGCATCAACCCGAAAGCGGCGCGGGCCAGCCAGCGCCGGTCCCTCATCGTCATGCCATCCAGGCTCGCTGAGCCAGGGGACGATGTCCTCACCCCTGCAGGGGTGATCCGAAGGTCACCCGCTTCCCGGCGGGCCCTTGGCCACCGTGGTCCAGTCCTCCGGGCTGAACGCGCTCTTCGTCGTCGTGTCACGCTCCTTGGAACGGCGTCGGGATGTACCGCAGCGGGCGGTCCGGCTCGGCATAGCCCTGGGGCCGCTGCCGCTTGGGCAGCGTGACATCGTGCGCCGTGAGCGGCTTGTAGGGGATCTGGCTGAGCAGGTGGCTGATGATGTTGAGCCGGGCACGCCGCTTGTCGTCGCTGTGCGCCAGGTACCACGGCGCCCACTCAGTATCGGTTGCGGCGAACATCGCGTCCCGGGCCCGGGAGTAGTCATACCAGCGGCGGTAGGACTTCAGGTCCAGGTCGGACAGCTTCCAGACCTTCCGCGGGTCGTGGATGCGGTTCTTCAGCCGCCGGGTCTGCTCGTCCTGGCCGACTTCGAGCCAGTACTTCAGCAGCAGGATCCCGTCATCGGTCATCGCCTTCTCGACCCCGGGCACCAGGCCCAGGAACCGGTCGGTCTCCTCCGGCGTGCAGAAGCCCATGACCCGCTCCACGCCGGCCCGGTTGTACCAGCTGCGGTCGAAGATCACGACCTCGCCGGCTGCGGGAAAGTGCGGGATGTACCGCTGGATGTACATCTGCGACTTCTCGCGCTCGGTCGGCGCGGGCAGCGCGACCACCCGGAACACCCGCGGGCTGACCCGTTCGGTGATCCGCCTGATCGTGCCGCCCTTCCCGGCGGTGTCCCGGCCCTCGAACACGACGCAGATCTTGGCCCCGGACGCCTTGACCCACTCCTGCATGGCGACCAGTTCGCCATGCAGGATCCGCATCTGGCGCTCGTACTCCTTGCGCTTCATCTTCTTCATCGCTCACCCGGCCTCCCCGGCGGCCCCCGTCCCGTGCAGCGCCTCCTGGAGTTCCTTCTCGTCATCGTTGGACAGCGAGGTCTTCAGCACGGTGCCGCCGTACTTGCTCATCGCCTCGATGGCCTTGTCCGGCGTGACCTTCTCCACCATCAGGAACAGCGCCGAGGTGCCCGGCTGGAGCATGCCACGGACCTGCTCCTGGAACTGCTGGTCGATGCTGGACTTGGTCAGCTTGCCCATCAGCGCGCCCATCCCGGCCCCGATGGCCATCCCGAAGACCGGGATGAAGAACAGCAGCCCGAACAGGAATCCCCAGAACATCCCCCAGGTGGCCCCCGCGCCGACCGCGTGATGGTTGGTCTGCACGTGGTAGCTGCCGTCCTGGTCGCGGCTGATGACGGCGATCGCGTCCGGCTGGATGATCAGATCCTGAGCCAGCTGGCGCGCCTCGTCGGCGGCGGCCGTCGCGGTCGCCTCGTCCGGGTAACCAATGGCGATCAAGGTTGCCATGATGTTTCCTTTCTCCTGGTGTTGATCTCTGCCTAGCCGAGCGTGGCGAGCAGCACGGCCTTGATGGTGTGCAGCCGGTTCTCGGCCTGGTCGAAAACGATGCTGGCGGCGGACTGGAAGACCTCGTCGGTCACTTCGAGGCCGTTGGTCATGCCGGTGTGCTCCATGATTTCCTTGCCGACCACGGTGTTGCTGTCGTGGAACGCGGGCAGGCAGTGCATGAACTTGACCGCCCGGTTACCGGTTTTCTCCAGCAGGCCGGCGTTGACCTGGTACGGCGCGAGCAGCCGGACGCGCTGGTCCCAGACGTCCTTGGGCTCGCCCATGGACACCCACACGTCGGTGTGGATGAAGTCGGCCCCCGCGACGGCTTGGGCCACGCTGTCGGTCACGGTGATCCGGGCGCCGGTCTGCCGGGCGACGTCTTCGGCGGCGGCGATGACGTCCTTCGGCGGCTGCAGTTCGCGCGGGCAGGCCAGCCGGACGTCGCTGCCCATCAGCGCGCCCATGATCAGCAGCGAGCGGCCCATGTTGAACCGGCAGTCACCCACGAACGCGTAGGCGATGCGGTCGTAAGGCTTGCCGCAGGACTCACCCATGGTGAGGAAGTCGGCCAGCATCTGGGTCGGGTGCCACTCGGCGGTCAGCCCGTTGTAGACCGGCACGCCGGCGTGCGCGGCGAGCGCCTCGATATCGGCCTGCCGGGCACCCCGGTATTCGATTGCGTCGTACATCCGGCCCAGCACGGCCGCGGTGTCGGCGATCGACTCCTTGTGCCCGAGTTGCGAGCCGGACGGGTCCAGGTAGGTCACGTGCGCGCCCTGGTCGTAGGCGGCCACCTCGAACGAGGACCGGGTCCGGGTCGAGGTCTTCTCGAAGATGAGCGCGATCTCCTGGCCGGTCAGCCGCGGGCTTTCGGTACCGGCATACTTGGCCAGCTTGAGCGCCTCAGAAAGCTTCAGCAGGTAGCCAAGCTCGCGTGGGGTGAAATCCAGCTCTTTGAGAAAGCTTCTGTTTTTCAGATTGAACGCCATTGCCGGGCTCCTGATGCTCGGTCAGAACGCGGGGTCGCGTTGCAGCGGACAGGTCATGCAGTGCGAGCCGCCTCGGCCGCGGCCGAGCTCGAAGCCTTCGATGGTGATCACTTCGATGCCGGCCTTGCGCAGTTGGGTGTTCGTGCCCACGTTGCGCTCGTAGCCGATGACGACCCCGGGCTCCAGTGCGACGACGTTGTTGCCGTCGTCCCACTGCTCGCGCTCGGCCTCGAACGTGTCGCCGCCGGTTTCCACCACCCGCATCTGCGGCACGCCCAGCGCCCGGGCCATGTTCTCCGGCAGCGTGCCGGGCTGTTCCTCGACCACCAGGTCGTCGGCGGCCGCGCCGGGACGGATGGCCCAGGTCCGCGCGCCGTAGACCACCGGGGGGAACAGCGTGACCAGGTCGCGGTCGCACATGGTGATCACCGTGTCCAGGTGCATGTAGCTGCGCGACTTGGGCAGGTGCACGGCCAGCACCTGCCGCGCCGAGCCGGCCAGGAACAGCGCCCGGGCGATCCACAGCACCGCCTGCGGGGTGGTCCGCTCACCCATGCCGATCATCACCGTGCCGTTGCCGATCGGCTGCACGTCGCCGCCTTCGACGTGGCAGCGGCCCCAGTCCTCGTCCACGCCGCCCAGCCAGACCGGGAACTTCTCGGCCGCGAACATCGGGTGGAACCGGTAGATGGTCTCCATGATCATCGTTTCCGGCTTGCGGGCCGGCTTGGTCATCGGGTTGATGGTGACCCCGTCGAAGATCCAGCACGACGGGTCGCGCTGGAACAGGAAGTTCGGCAGCGGCGGCAGCAGCATGCTGGTCGGGTCGGCCGACTCCCAGACCAGGCCGACGTCCTGCTTGATGTCGGCCTTGGTGATGCCGCCGACCAGGAACTCGGCTACCTCGGCCGGGTCGGCCGAGCCGGCCCACTCCCGGGCCCGCTGCGCGGCGGTGAGGCCGACCTCGCGCTCACTCAGGATGTGCCCGCACACCCACTCCCTGGCTAGCGGGCTGGCCAGCGCCTCGGCCAGCAGGTGCTCGGCCAGGAAGACCTCGATCCCGCGCTCGCGCATCACCTCGCAGAAATTGTCATGCTCGGCTTTGGCCTTGCTGACCCACAGCACGTCGTCGAACAGCAACTCTTCGGCGTTCGACGGGGTCAGCCTGCTGTGTTCGAGGCCCGGCCGGTGCGTCATGACCTGGCGCAGCCTGCCCACCTCGGAGTGCGCTCCAAAGGACACGTTGATTACCTCGGTTATCCGTGAGTGGTGGACGGTGCAGCCTGGGTGGCTGACCGGCGGGCGATGAGCTTGCCGAGTTCCCACAAGGCCAGCAGGGCGATGGCCGGCACCAGCGCCCAGCCGAACTCGCGCAGGTTGATGTCGGTCGTGCCGAGCAGCCGGCGGAACACGTCCATCTGGGTGACCAGCACCGCGAGCACGAACTCGCCGAGCATGGCCCAGTTCATCTGCTTGCTGTCGAACGTCGCCGTGGTCAGCGCCGTGCCGGTCTCACTCCGGCATTCGACCGCCGCCACGATCAGGCAGAGCGCGAACGAGGTGAACGCGATCGACTGGCCGGTGTGCACGCTGCCGAAGTGGTGCTGGCCAAGTTCGATCAGGGACAGCAGGGCGATGGTGATGGCCAGCCCGGCCAGCCCGACGGTGGTCATCACGCTCCGGGTCAGCACCGACTGCCCGCGCGGCCGCGGCCGGAGCGTCATCAGCCCCGGGCTCTCCTTGTCGAAGCCCAGCGCGAAACCGAACGGGGCGTTGACGAAGAAGTGCACCCACAGCACCTGGGCGGGCGTGAACGGCTCACCGGCGGCGATGTTGAACAGGCTCGCGCCGAGGAACGTCAGCACGAAGACGACGAGCAGAACCAGCACGAAGCGGATGTACTTGGTCAGGTTGTCGTAGATCTTGCGGCCCTGCTCGACCGCGAACACGATGGTGGCGAAGTTGTCGTCGGACAGGATCATCCGGCCAGCGTTCTTGGCCACCTCGGTGCCACTGCCCATGGCGATGCCGATGTCGGCCGCCTTGATGGCCGGGGCGTCGTTGACGCCGTCGCCGGTCATGGCGACCACGTGCCCTTTCTTCTTCAGCGTGTCGGCCAGCAGCACCTTGTGTTCCGGGGCGACCCGGCCGACCACCCCGATGTCGTCGATCCGGGCCAGCCGCTCGGACTCCGGCAGCGCGGCGAAGTCGGCGCCCAGGATGGCCTCGCCGCCGATGCCGACCTGCTTGGCGATGGCCGCGCCGGTGAACACGTCATCCCCGGTCACCATGCGGACCCGGATGTGCGCCGCCTGGGCGCTGGCCACCGCGGCCCTGGACTCATCCCGGGGCGGGTCGACCATGCCGACCAGGCTGGTCACCTCTAGGCCGGTCACGTAGCCGAGCAGGTCGCCACCGGCGTCGAAGTCGGCCGGATCGAGGTCCCGGGTGGCGGCGGCCATCACCCGGCGGCCCTCGCCCTCCATCCGTTCCATGTGCGCCTGGTGCTGATCGCGCAGTTCGCTGTCCCACGGGATGCTGCGGCCGCCGGACCGGGCGGTGGCCGCCCGGGACATCACTGCCGGGGCGGCGCCCTTGACGAAGCACCGCACCACCGGCCGCCCGGCTTCGTTCTCCGCCTCGCAGAACGTGGCCATCAGCTTGTAGGTGGGGTCGAACGGCAGCGTGGCCAGCCGGGGCAGCCGGTCCCGGGTGGCGTCGATGTCCAGGCCCGCCTTGTAGCCGAGGACCAGTAGCGCGCCTTCGGTCGGATCGCCGACCACCTCGCCGTTCACCAGCGTCGCGTCGCTGGCCACCAGGTAGGGCAGGACCGCGTCCTCGATGCTGTCGCTGGTGCCCGCGGCGTGATGCACCTGGCCGTCCAGGCCGTAGCCGATGCCGGAGATTGTGTACCGGTCGGCCGGGTCCACCACCTCGACCGCGGTCATCTGGTTCATGGTCAGCGTGCCGGTCTTGTCCGAGTTGATGGCCGAGGTGAAGCCCAGCGTCTCGACCGACGGCAGGTCCTTCACGATCGCGTTGCGCTTGGCCAGGTCGACCCCGCCGATGGACAGGATGGTCTGGGTGACCGTGGGCAGCGCCTCTGGGATGGCCGCGATGGCCAGCGAGACGGCGGCCACGAACAGGTGGTCCCAGGCCTGGCCGCGGGCCCGGCCCAGCGCGAACATCACGATCATCGTGAGGCCCGCCGCCGCCGCGATCCACAGCGTGAGCCGGTCGAGTTCCCTGGTCAGCGGGGATTCCTCGCGAGCCGTGGCGGACAGCATCCCGGAGATCTTGCCCAGCTCGGTCCCGGCCCCCGTGGCCGTGACAATCACGGTCCCGCTGCCGTGCGTGACCGGGCTGTTCATGAACGCCATGTTGGTCTGGTCGCCAGGGTTGAGCTGGGCACCGTTGAGCCGGTCACCGGGCAGCGTCCCGGCGTCCTTGTCCGCCGGCACGCTCTCGCCGGTCAGCGCCGACTCGTCGATCTGCAGCGCGCTGGCCGCGATGATCCGCCCGTCGGCGGGCACCTGGTCGCCGGCCGAGATGAGGATCACGTCCCCGGCGACCAGTTCCTCGGCCGGGATCTGCGACTCGGTCCCGTCCCGGCGCACCCGGGCGGTCGCCTTCATCATCGACTTGAGCGCGTTCATCGCGCTCTCCGCCTTGCCCTCCTGGCGCAGCCCGACCACCGCGTTCAGCACGGTCAGCGCGAGCAGCAGGACGGCCGTGCTCCACTCCTTGATCAGCAGTGACACGATCGCCGCCGCGACCAGGATGATCTGCATATAGCTGCGGTACTCGTCGAGGAACCGGCGCCAGCCCGGCTTCGGCTTCTCCTCGGGCAGCGCGTTCGGCCCGCCGGCGGCCAGCTGCTCGGCGGCCTGGGCGGCGGTCAGCCCGGCCACCGGATCCACCCCGAGTCTGGCGGCCACGTCACTGGCCGAGCATGCGTACCAGGCCCGGCCGGCCGCCGCCTGGTCGGTGCTGCCCGCTTGTACCGTCATGCCTCAGCCCCGATCCTGGGCACCCGCTGGCGGCGTAGCTGCACGGCCTTGTCGATCCCGACCACCGCTGGGGCGATGAGGGACAGCAGGAGCACGGTTCCCCACTGGCCGCCGCTGAGCGACGTCGTGTCGAGCAGCCGCTGCAGCATGTTCAGCTCGACCGCGGCCCAGGTGAGGATCCAGCCGAGGATGATCCAGCCCAGGAACGGGAACACCGGGGACGACCACGGCGCCTGGCGCTCCCGCCGCAGGACCAGGCCGACGTTGACCGCGCTGAACGAGACGATGGCAAAGGCCATGGTCATCGACACGGAGGCGTGCGTGGTGCTCGGCTTGCCCGGCCCGAACGCGAGCACGCACAGCATCAGCTGCAGCACCGCGGACAGGATGGTGAGCTGCAGCCTGATGTAGGTGGAGATCCGCCGGTAGATGTCCCGGCCGAAATCCACCGCGCGGACCAGGGTGGCGAAGTTGTCGTCGGTCAGCACGATCTTGGCCGCCTGCTTGGACACCTCGGAGCCGCTGCCCATGGCCACGCCGATATCGGCCTGCTTGAGCGCGGCGGCGTCGTTGACCGCGTCCCCGGTCATGGCCACGACCTGGCCGGACTCCTGCATGAGCCGGGCCAGCCGCAGCTTGTCCTCGGGCGCCACCCGGCCGAACACGTGCAGCTCGGGCAGCCGGTCGGTGACCTCCTGATCGGTCAGGTGCTGCAGCTCGGTGCCGGTGATCACGCCCGGCCCGAGGCCGAGCTCGTCGGCGATCGCGCGCGCCGTCACGGTGTGGTCGCCGGTGATCATCCGCACGTCGATCCCGGCGTCGAGGGCGGTGCGCACCGCCGCCTTGGCCGCCGACCGCAGCGGATCCATGATCCCGACCAGGGCGACGAAGACGAGGTCGTTGACCGCGGCCATCGGGTCGGCCAGCGCACTGGCCATCGCGTCGTCGTCCAGGTCGCGGGCGGCGAACGCGAGCACCCGCAGGCCGCGCTCGGACAGTTTGCGGTTGGCCGCCAGGATCTCGTCGCGCACGACGGCGATCGGCACCTGCTGGCCATGCCACAGCGCCCGGCCGCAGCGCTTCAGGACCACGTCGGGCGCGCCCTTCACGCTTTCCAAATGCGGCTGCCGCAGGATGCCGCCGGCCAGCCAGTCCGGGCAGTCGTGGAACGTGGCCATGAACTTGTACTCGGAGTCGAACGGCACCTCGGCCAAGCGGGGCAGCGCGTTCCGGGTCTGCCCGGCGTCCGCGCCCATCTTGGCCGCGAGCACGACGAAAGCCGCCTCGGTGGGGTCGCCGATGACGGTCCCGTCATCGGCGACGGTGGCGTCCGTGCACAGCGTCAGCCCCAGGGACAGGCGGCGGAAGTCCGGCAGCTCCTCCCCGGCCACGCCCAGGATCGCGCCGGTCTTCTGGTAGCCGGGGCCCTCGATGGTGAACCAGTCCCCGCCGGCCAGCATCGTGGTCGCGGTCATCGCGTTCATCGTCAGCGTGCCGGTCTTGTCCGAGTTGATGACCGTGGTCCCGCCCAGCGTCTCCACGTCGCTGAGCGACTTGACCACGGCCTTGGCCTCGGCCAGCCGGCGCGCGCCGGATGACAGCATGGCCTGCACGAACGTCGGCAGCCCGGTCGGGATGGACGCGATCGCGGTGGAGATGCACAGCAGTACCAGCGTGGTTAGGTCCTGGCCGCGCACGATGCCGAAGATGGCGATCACCGCCACGGCCAGCCACGCGATGAGGCCGAACGCCTTGGTCATGCCGTCCAGTTCGCGCTGCAGCGGCGACCGGGTGCGCTTGGTCGCGGTGACCATGCTGGCGATCCGGCCCATCTCGGTCGCCAGCCCGGTGGCCGTCACCACGAACATGGCCGTGCCGCGGGTGACCTGCGTGTTCTGGAACACCATGTCGGTCCGGTCGCCCAGCGCCACCTCGCCGCCGGGCAGCGTTCCCGGGTCCTTGGCGATCGGCGCGCTCTCCCCGGTGAGCGCGGCTTCCTGCACCTCCAGCGTGGCCGAGGAGATGATCCGGCCATCCGCCGGGACCACGTCGCCGGCCTCCAGCAGCACCACGTCCCCGGGCACCAGCTGGGTCGATTCGACCTCCTCGACCACGCCGGAATGCCGCACCCGGGCGTGCGGGACCTGCAGCTTGGCCAGCGCATCGACGCTGGCCCGGGCCTTCAGTTCCTGGTTGGTGCCCATGACCACGTTGAACGTGACCAGCCCGAGCACCACGACGCCCGTGGCGACCTGGCCGATGGCGAAACTGGCCGCGCACACGATGAGCAGCATGATGTTCATCGGGTTGGCCAGCTGGCCCCGGGCTACCACCCAGACGCTGGGCGGCGGCTCGGTGGGCAGCTCGTTCGGCCCGTATTCGGCCAGCCGCCGGCTGGACTCCGCACCGTCCAGCCCCCGCGCCGGGTCCACCCCCAGCTCCCCGGCCACGTCGTCCGGCGGCACGGAGTACCACGGCAGCTTCCCGGCTGGCTGTTTGACTGCGGTCATTCCGGCTCCCCTGCGCTAACCACTGACGGGGGTCGGCTGGCCCGGGTCCGCTTCCAGCCAAAGTCGAGGCCGATGGCGAGCAGCACGATGGCCAGCAGCGTGACGATCGAGGCGGGTTCGTGGATCAGCGTGGTGAACACGAACGTCACCAGGACCACGCCGGCCGCGGCGATCGCGACCGCCAGGATCGGCGCGCGGGCCCCGGTCTCGGCGCGGACCCGGAAGTGCGCCGCGGTGATCAGGGTGAAGATCAGCAGCGCGACGGCGCTGCCGATCGAGGCGATGGCGTCCAGCTTGAACACTACGGCCAGGATCAGGCAGGCCACGGCCTGGATGAGCAGCCCGGCCGAGGCCCGCCCGCCAACCTTCCGGGCCATCAGCCCGGGGAACTGCCCGGTCTCGGCCAGCCGCTCGGACAGGCCGGCCGCCGGGTACAGGCCCGCGTTGGTCGCCCCGGCCGTGGCGAACAGCGCGGTGACGCTCATCAGCCAGTAGCCGGCCCGGCCCAGCGTGGGCTCGGCCGCCACGGCCAGCGCGGTTCCCCCGGAGGAGATCACTTTTTCCACGGTGAGGGTGCCGAACACGCCGAGCGCGATGGCCACGTAGATGATGGTGGCGATGCCCAGCGCGATGAACATGGCCCGGGGCAGCTGGCGGCGCGGCTCGGCCAGATCCTTGGCGGTGAACGTGATGATGCCGAAGCCGAGGAAGGCGATTCACGAGCGTGACCACCGCGAAGATGACCAGGATGCCCAGCACGACATAGACGATCACGGTCTGGGCCCTGGCCACCAGCCCCGACCCGACGATGTTCACCGCCGTCATCACGACGATGATCAACGCCGCGAAGACTTTGGCCCAGGCGGCGTTCTCGCCCGCGAACGCGGCGCTGGCGTAGCTACCGAACGAGACCGCCACCATCGCGGTCACGATGGCGTTGGCCGAGTAGGTCAGCCACGCGGTGATCCCGGTGAAATGGCCGTCGCCGAACCCCTTGGCCACGTATTCGAGCAGGCCGCCGGCCGACGGATAGCGGGCGCCGAGTTTCGCGAACGAATAGCCCTGCAAGAACGCGACGGCCCCGGCGAGCAGGAAGGACAGCCACACCGCCGCCCCGGCCACCGTCCCGGCCGCGCCGAGCAGGGCGAAGATTCCCGCACCGACCATGCTGCCGACACCGATGAATGCGGCCTGCTGGATGGACAGGTGCTTGTCCGGGGCGGCCGGCTCGGCCTTAGTCTGGCTCATCTGGACTTCGCACCACGTTCGTGCCGGCCGTGCCCGCGACGATCCCGGCGATGTCGTCGAGCGAGCCGATGGCCGCCCGCCGGCCGGTCTTGGCCGCGAAGCGCGCGGCGGCCTCGACCTTGGGCCCCATAGATCCGGCCGGGAACTGATGGCTGGTCAGGTCCTCCGGTGTCACGTGGCCCAGCCGCCGCTGCTCCGGCGTGCCCCAGCCGAGGTAGACGCCGTCCACGTCGGTGGCCATCAGGAACAGATCGGCCGAGACGTCTTCGGCCAGCAGTTCGCTGGCCAGGTCCTTGTCGATGACCGCCTCGACGCCGACCAGGCCGCCCGTACCGGTGGCCGGGATCATGGTGGGGATGCCCCCGCCGCCGGCGCAGATGACGACGGCCCCCTGGTCGAGCAGCCCGGTGATGGGCTGGATCTCCAGGATCCGCTGCGGCTCGGGCGACGGCACCACGCGCCGCATCTGGTCGCCGTCCGGCCGGAAGGCCCAGCCCTTCTCGGCGGCCAGTGCGTCCGCGTCGTCCTTGGCGTACACCGGCCCGATGAACTTCGTTGGCCGGCTAAACGCCGGGTCGTCCGGGTCCACCACGATCATGGTGAGCAACGTGGCCACCTGGTGGTCCGGCGGCAGCAGGCCACGTAGTTCCTGCTGGATCAGGTAGCCGATCATGCCCTGGGTGCCGGCGTCCAGTACGTCCAGCGGGTACGGCTCGGCGCCGGAGAAGGCGCTGGCCTGCAGCGCCAGCAGCCCGACCTGGGGCCCGTTGCCGTGCACCACGATGACGCTGTGCTCCGCGGCCAGCGGAGCGATCGCCTCGGCGGCGGTCCGGATGTTCCGCCGCTGGACCGCGGTGGTCATCGGATCCGACCGCCGCAGCAGTGCGTTCCCGCCCAGGGCGATGACAATCCGCATGTGCTGCCTCCTCGAGGTCTGTCCAGATTCGGCCGGCTAGCCCCGGCTGTCGTCACCCATCCGGGGGTGATTGCGCCGCACCGCTTTCCGGATTTCCGCTGCACCATCCGCGGCCGAGTTCTACCGCCTTGACACTGGTGGAGAAATTGTCGTCGGTGAGCATCATGACCGCGGCTTCCTTGGTCACCTCGGTCCCGGTGATGCCCATCGCGATGCCAATGTCGGCCTTTTTCAGCGGTCGCGATGGAGGCCTTCGCGGTGGGGCGGGGCGGGTCCACGATCCCGACCGTCACCGGTAGGCGGGCACGGGGCCCGGCTCGGTCAGGTGGCGGCGCTGCGCCAGATAGACCGGGATGCCGAGCAGCAGCGCGCCCGCGGCCAGGAAGTACGGCGCCCAGTACACCCAGAAGCTGTGCCCGGTGTTGCGCGAGTAGACGATGAACAGGATGGAGAACACCAGGGCCAGCACCGCGACCACCATGTCCCGGGCGAACCGCGGCGTGTGCATCGTCCGGTGATCGATCACCCGCCACTTGAGCTGCGCCAGCGCGGAGAACCCGTACGGGACGGCCGACGTGATGCCGGTCATCAGCACCATCGTGGTGAACACGGTCGCGCCGCTCGACCCGAGGTAGTTGATGATCATCGCGATCGAGGCCAGCACGGTCGAGGCCACGATCCCGTACGCGGGCACGCCCCGCTTGGAGATGCGCTTGAACCGCTCCGGGAACAGCCCGTCGTCGGCCGCGGCCTTGGGCATCTCGGCGCAGATCATGGTCCAGCCGTTGAGCGCGCCGAAGCCGGAGATGATGACCGCGACGGCCAGCACGTTGCCGGCCCAGGTGCCGCCGAACATCGTGTTGGCCGCGTCGGAGAACGGGGCGGTCGCGTTGGCCAGCTTCGAGGTCGGCACGATGCCGAACACGGCGGTGAGCGACAGCATGTAGACGATGGCGGTGGCGATCGTGCCCAGGATGGTGGCCCGGGGTACGTTCCGGTCGGGATTGCGGACCTTGGCCGCGGCCACCGCCGCGCATTCCACGCCGAGGTAGCTGAACAGGGCGATGGCCATTCCGCCGCCGATCGCGGCGATCGTGCTTTCCTTGCTCACGTTCCACGGCGTGAAGTTGGCGCTCTTGATGTAGAACAGCCCGACGGTGGCCATGAACGCCAGCGCCGCGAACTTGATGACCGTGGTGATCACCTGGATCGAGCCCATGTTCTTCACGCCGGACAGGTTGATCGCCGCCGGGATCCACAGCCCGACCAGCACCAGCAGGATGGAGTACAGCTTGTTGTGGCCGGTGTTGATGAAGTGCTCGACGTACAGCACCCAGCCGACCGCGATGGCCGCGTTGCCCGCCCACGCGGTGATCCAGTAGGACCAGGCGTTGGCGAACCCCAGGCGGTTGCCGAACGCGACCCGCGCGTAGGCGTACGGGCCGCCGTCGGCGGGCAGCCGCCGGGACAGGGCGGCGAACAGCAGCGCCAGTGCGAGCGCGCCCACCGTGGTCAGCGCCATCGAGACCAGGGTGATCGGCCCATAGGCGGCCAGTGAGGTCGGCAGATTGAAGATGCCGACGCCGATGATGCTGCCGACGATCAGCGCCATCGCCGCCGTCAAGCCGAACTGATGTGACCCGTCGGAGTCGGACCCCGGCCGGCCGGGCCGGGGGCTTTTCCGGAAACGTCAACCTGACCCGTCATGCAGGCCAGGCTGCGGTGGTCCTTCTCGGGCGTCGACACCCTTCTGAGGGTGATACCGCCGGAATGGCTCAGAGCAGGCGCAGATCGACCGCCCGCTCAATGGCTTCCGCGCGCGAGGCCACGCCGAGCTTCTGGTAAATGGACCGGAGCTGCGTCTTCACCGTATTCCTTGATATGTACAGGGTGGCCGCGATCTGCAAATACGTGCTGGTCGGCAGCAGCTTCAGGATGCGCAGCTCGGCCGCGGTCAGCGGCTCGGCGATCAGCTGGCGGTACTCGGCGCGGTCCGGCTGGGCGGCCCGTACGTCGAGCGCCGCGGTGATCACCTTTTCCAGGTACGGATCGGACCGCATCCGGGCCGCGTGCTCGACCAGGTATCCGGTCACCTGGGGGGCCGTGCTGACCAGCGTGTTGACGAACCCCTCCTGGCGGCCCCGCTGCACCGCACCGCCCAGGATGCCGTCGGCGGCGGGATCGCCGCGCTCGATGGCCGCCGCGGCCAGCAGGATCTGCCGGACCAGCCGGTCCCGGGTCGTCAGGCTGCCCAGGACGGGCAACTGGAGGTGCTCCTGCGCGGCCTGATGGTTGCCTACGGCCAGCGCTATCCGGGCCAGCAGCAGGCCGCGGCGGGCGGCGGGCACCCCGGCCGCCAGTTCGGCGGCCGCCCGGGCGTCACCGAGCGAAAGGCGTATCTGGGCCTCGAGCTCATCGGCCTGCGCCCGCAGCGCCGCGCTGGGCTCGGCCAGCGCCCGCCGCGCCGCCGCCACCGTGGTCAGTGCCTCGCGGATCTGCCCGCGGGCGGCCCAGATCCGGGCCCGGTCGAGCAGCGTGAGGAACTCGAAGATGGGCCGTCCAGCTTCGGTTATCGCGACCGCCTGCTCAGCCAGCCGCTCCGCGGCATTCAGGTTCCGCCGCTCCAGCGCCAGGCCGGCCAGTACGCGCAGGTAATCCACGGCGAAGAAGTGCCGGTCGAAGCCCAGCCGCCTGGCTTCCCATTCCGCGGCCGTGGCCGCCTCAGCGGCATCGGTCAGGCGGCCGGCCAGAAACCAGGCCAGCGCCCGGGCGCTGGGTACCAGGATCAGCCGGGCCGGCTCGGGCAGCCCGGGCTGGGCCAGCGCGGCGGCGGCCTCGCGTTCCACCGCGGCGAAATCGTCCAGGCACGGGTAGACCCGGAGCAGGATCAGCGGGATCGCCGCGTGCCACTCGTCGCTGAGCTGGGCCTGCTGCTGGATGTCCCGGGCGCTCTGGGCCGCGGTCACCGCCTCGGTCAGCCGGCCTGCCTGCCCGTACTGAAACGCCCGCATCATCGCGAACCGGACGGCCAGCCGCGACCCGGGCGGGATCGGTGGCTGGGCGCGCTCGATCGCGTCGAGGTAGCCGCTGCCGCGGTCCAGATCACCGGACAGCAGCAGGTCGGCGGCCAGCCCCAGCATCCGCTCCGGGGCGTCGGCCAGCAGTTCCGGGTTGACCATGCTCATATCCAGCGGGCTCGGCGCGATGGGGTCGCGCAGGAAGTCGGGCACCACCCGGTCCTGGAGCAGGGCCAGCGCCCGGTCGGCCTGCCGTGCAGCCAGGAAATGCCGGGTGGCCCGCCGGGTGTCACCGGCCGCTTCGAACCATTCGCCGGCCCGTTGCTGCAGGGCCCGCTCCCGGGCCGAGCCCCGGGCCCGCAGCTCGGCCCGGAGCACCTGACGCACCAGATGGTGGTATCGGAAAATCGTCCGCTCATCATCGAGCGGCACCAGGAACAGGTTGGCCGCGTCGATGTCGCGCAGCAGCGCGGCCGCATCCGGCCACCCGCTGACCGCGGCGCACGAGCCAGCGGTCAGCTCGCCCAGGATGGACGTGTCCAGCAGGAACCGGGCCAGTTCGCGCGGCTGCTGGTTGAGCACCTCGGCGATGAAGTACTCCGAGATCAGGTGGCTGCGCACATCCAGCGCCCGGGCGACCCGAGCCGGGTCATCGGCGGTCCGCAAGGACAGCGCCGCCATCTGCACCGCGGCCGCCCAGCCCTCGCTGCGCTGGTGCAGCAGGGCCAGCTCAGCCGCACCCATCTCGACGCCGAAGTTGGCCAGCAGGTCACCGGTTTCGGCCAGGGATAGGGAGAGGTCGTCATCGCGCAGCTCGCACAGCTCGCCGCCCAGCCGCAGCCGGTGCAGCCGGACCGGCGGGTCGTTCCGGCTGGCCAGCACCAGCTGGGCGTGCTCGGCCGGCCAGCGCTCGACCAGGTCGGTCATGTCGCCGGCCACCGCCGTGGCGGCGGCGTGGAAGTCGTCCACGATGATCGCCGTGCCCGCGGGCAGCTTCATCGCGTCGTTCGCCAGCAGCGCGGTGACGTCGGCCGACATGGCGCTGTCCAGGGCCAGCAGGTCGGCGGCATCGGCGCCGAACTCCGGGACCACCGCCCGGGGCGCCTCGATGAAGCCGGACCAGAACCGGACCGGGTCCGCATCGGCCTTATCGCAAGACAGCCAGGAGGTGACACCGGGCGGCCTGGTCGCCGCCCAGTTGGACAGCAGCACGCTCTTGCCGGATCCAGCCGAGCCGACCACCACGGTGAGGCGCTTGCCCGCCCCCGCGGTGAGCCGGTCGTGCAGCAGAGATCTGGTGACCAGCGTGCTGGGGAGCGTTGTTGGCCGGAACTTGGTTAGCGCGAAACCACACGCTCGGTGAGGTGCCGCGCTGTGCCGTGGGGCCCTCTGCCGAGGCATTTTTCCTGTTCTCTTCCTCACTTCCCGGGCGGTTCGCCGCAGAGTCCGGACGGTATGCCGCAGGGGCCGGGCGGTTTGCCGCAGGTTCGGTACATGTTGTGGCCAGAGTGCCCCAAACTTCGCGATCCCACATCACCCATGCCGAGTGAAATTAGAAGTAAAGGAATGGTATAGAGTGCGCTCGGCCTGGTCACCCTCGGGTGGGTGATGACGCTGCCGCCGTCACCAGTCACGATGGCGGGGACATGTAACCAGCGACAGTGAGACCTAACTCTGTGCAACCACGAACGTATGAGATCACCTTCGTGGGCCGGGCAGGTGCCGCGCTCCGCGCGGAGTTCGACGACTGTGAGCTCACCGTAGGGGCAGGCACGACAACTCTGCGGGCCGAGGTACCCGATCAGGCCGCCCTCTGGGGCCTGGTGGAGCGGATCAACGGGCTCCGCCTCGACGTGATCGACATGCACCTCGTGGCACCGCCACCCACGCCGTAACGATCTCACCCAGCACCGCCGGGCCCGGCACCCGGCTTTCACCCCTGCGCGGGTGATGCGCCGGCCCCGCCCGGGCGGGCACACTACGGCCGTGGCGTCCGACCGCGGCTGGGGTGGGCTGTCCTTGTTCCGGGTGCTGCCGGGGTTGCAGGCGGTCTCGTCCTACCGGCGCGAGTGGCTGGTCAAGGACGTGGTCGCCGGGGTCGTGCTGACCACGCTGCTGGTCCCGCAAGGCATGGCGTACGCCGAACTGGCCGGCCTGCCGCCGATCACCGGCTTGTACACCTCGATCTTGTGCCTGCTCGGGTACGCGGTGTTCGGGCCGTCGCGGATCCTGGTGCTGGGACCGGACTCCTCGCTCGGCCCGATGATCGCGGCCACCGTCCTGCCGCTCGTCGCGGCCAACGGGGATGCCAAGCGGGCGGTCGCGCTGGCCTCGCTGCTCGCCATCATGGTCGCGGCGATCATGATCCTGGGTGCCGTGGCCAAGCTGGGTTTCATCGCCGACCTGATCTCCAAGCCGACGATGATCGGCTATATGAATGGCCTGGCGCTGACGATCCTGGTCGGCCAGCTACCGAAGCTGTTCGGGTTCAAGATCGACGCCGAGGGGCTGATCCACGAGGCGGCCGCCGTCGTCTCCGGGCTGGCCGACGGCAAGGCGGTGGCCGCCGCGGCCACGGTCGGGATCGCCGGGATCGTGCTGATCCTGGTGCTGCAGCGCTGGCTGCCCAAGGTCCCGGCGGTGCTGATCATGGTGGTGCTGGCCATCGCCGCCACGTCAGTGTTCCACCTGGCCGATCATGGCGTCAGCCTGGTCGGGGTGCTGCCCAAGGGATTCCCGCCGTTGACCATCCCGCACGTCCGCGCGTCCGACCTGGGCCCGCTGTTCGCAGGGGCGTTGGGTATCGCGCTTGTTTCGCTGGCCGACACCATTTCCACGGCCTCGGCGTTCGCCGCCCGCACCGGGCAGGAGATCCGCGGCAACCAGGAGATGATCGGCATCGGCGCGGCCAATCTGGCCGCCGGGCTGTTCCAGGGGTTCCCGGTCAGCACCAGCGGGTCGCGCACCGCGGTGGCGGAACGGGCCGGGGCCAAGACACAGCTCACCGGGGTGGTCGGGGCGGCCCTGATCATCCTGATGATCGTGCTGGTGCCGGGCCTGTTCCGGAACCTGCCGCAACCCGCGCTGGCCGCCGTGGTGATCACCGCGTCGCTGTCGCTGGCCGACATCCCGGGCACGGCGCGGCTGTGGCGGCAGCGCAAAGCGGAGTTCCTGCTGTCGGTGGCCGCGTTCCTGGGCGTCGCGCTGCTCGGCGTGCTGCCCGGCATCGCGATCGCGGTCGGGCTGTCCATCCTCAACGTTTTCCGCCGGGCCTGGTGGCCCTACGGCACCGAACTCGGCCGGGTCGAAGGCCTGGCCGGCTTCCACGACGTGCACACTCATCCGGACGCTCAGCAGGTGCCGGGGCTGGTGATCTACCGGTTCGACGCGCCGCTGTTCTTCGCCAACGTCAAGACGTTCCGGGACCAGATCCGGCGGCTGGCCGCCGCTGACCCGCCGCCCCGGTGGATTGTGATCGCCGCCGAGCCGGTGACCGACGTGGACACCACCGCCGCGGACGTGCTGACCGACCTGGACGAGGAGCTGAACAGGAGGGGCATCAGCCTGGTATTCGCTGAGCTGAAGGACCCGGTCCGGGTGAAAATCGAACGTTACGGGCTCACCCGCACCATTGATCCTGGGCACTTCTTCCCAACCGTTGGCGCCGCCGTGCGCGCGTTCCAGGCCGAAACCGCCACGCCGCTGAAATCACCCTCCGAAGGGTGAGGACACACCACGCTGGGCGGCCCAGGATCCTCGCAGAAGCCCTGGTAAATAGGAGGCACAGTGACATCCGCAACTGTGAGGTCGTCCAGCGGCGCCGGGCACCGCATCGAGGGTCACGGCCTGCTTATCTTCGCGTCGGTCCTGCTGATGGTGCTGGGCCTGTTCAACCTGCTCGACGGCATCGCCGCGGTGGCCCGGTCGCACGTGTTCCTCGCCAACGCGCACTACGTGGTCGGCGACTTGCGCACCTGGGGCTGGGTCACGCTCATCTTGGGCGCGCTGCAGGTCCTGGCCGGTATCGGGGTGCTGACCGGTAACCAGTTCGCCCGCTGGTTCGGCGTGGCGGTGGTCGGGCTCAACAGTTTCGGGCAGTTCTTCTTCATCCCGGCCTACCCGTTCTGGTCGCTTACCATCATCGCCGTGGACATGGTCGCGCTGTACGCGTTGTGCGTGTACGGCAACCGGTCGAACGTGACCGCCTAGCCAGCCCCGCCCGCACAGCGCCTCGGGGCGGCGGCCATGACACAGATCCCGGCGGCAGCGGCCGAAGAGGCCCAGACCTCACCGGCGCCCAGCAAGTCCCGGAAGCTGCTTTATGTCACGCTTCCGGGCTGCTGGGGCGGGCTCATTTTCGCGTGTCTGTCGTTCACCCCGTCGTTGCTGCCACGCGGCGGTCTGATCCAGGGCATTGTCTGTGGCATTACCGCCGCCATCGGTTACGGGCTCGGGGTACTCGCCGCGTCCATCTGGCGTGCTTTCCCCGACCGGGAACCCCGCCGCCCGCGGCGCTGGGCCTGGACCGTCTTCTTCATCGCCGGCCCGGTCCTGTTCGCCGCCTCGTTCGGGCTCGGGCAGTACTGGCAGTACGAGATCCGCCAGCTGATGGGGGTGACGGACTACAGCATTCCGCTCGTCGTCGCCGAGCCCTTCGTCGCGGCGCTGGTCTTCGGCCTGTTCCTGCTGATCGGGCGCGGCTTGCGTGGCCTGTACCGGTGGCTGGCGAAGCTGCTGAACCGCTGGATCGGGCGGCGCGCAGCCCGCGGGATCGGCTGGGTCGTGGTGGTCGGCCTCACCTATGTAGTGGTCAGCGGCCTGCTGCTGCAGGGCTTCGTCAGCGTGATGAACAACGCTTATGGGCTGCGCGACACGAAGACCGCCGAAGGCGTACACCAGCCCACCACCAGCCTGCGGTCCGGCGGGCCAGGCTCGCTCATCAAGTGGGATTCGCTCGGCTGGCAGGGCCGTAACTTCATCGGCAAGGGTCCGTCGGTGAGCGATATCGCCAAGTTCACCGGCCATCCGGCCATGGCGCCGATCCGGATCTACGCCGGGCTGGCCTCAGCCGACGGCCCGGAAGCGCAGGCGGCGCTGGCCGTCCGGGACCTGCAGCGGGCGGGCGGTTTCCAGCGCAAGAACCTGGTGGTGGTCACGACGACCGGCAGTGGCTGGGTGGACCCGGCGCTGGTGGACTCGTTCGAGTACCTCAGCAACGGCGACTCTGCCACGGTGGCGATCCAGTACTCGTACCTGCCGTCCTGGATTTCCTACCTGGTCGACCAGTCGAAGGCGCTGGCCGCCGGCCGGGCGCTGTTCGACGCCGTCTACGGCGCGTGGGTCAAGCTCCCAGCCGATCACCGCCCCAAGCTGTACGTAGCCGGGGAGAGCCTGGGGTCGTTCGGTGGCGAGGCCGCCTTCACCGGCGAGAACGACCTGGCCAACCGGACCAGCGGCGCACTGTTCGTCGGGCCGCCCAACTTCAACACGCTGTTCCGTGAGTTCAGTGACCACCGAGACCCGGGCAGCCCGGAGGTCCAGCCCATTTACCAGGACGGCCGGATCGTGCGGTTCGTGAACGACCCGGCCACCGGCATCCCGCCGGAGGGCCAGCCGTGGAACGGCACCCGGATCCTGTACCTGATGCACCCGTCCGATCCGATCGTCTGGTGGAGCCCGCACCTGATCTTCAGCGAGCCGGACTGGATCAGCGAGCCGCCTGGCAAGGACGTGCTCAAGACCATGTTCTGGGTCCCGTTCGTCACGTTCTGGGAGGTCACGGCCGACCTGCCGTTCGCCACCGGGGTCCCGGAAGGCCATGGTCACAAGTACACCGCCGAGTACGTCAACGGGTTCAACGCGATCATGCGGACGGGGCTCAGCTCCCAGCAGCTGGCCAGCCTGCGGAAGATCATCGCGGCCGGCGGGTGACCGGCTAGCTGCCCCACATCCAGATGGCCGTGGCGGCCAGCACGCCGAGCCCGTTCGTGGCCCAGTGCAGGCCGGCCGGCGCGAGCAGGCTGCCACTGCGCCGCCGCAGCTCACAGAACACCACCCCGGCCAGGCCGGTGAACAGGACGGTGCCTAGTACCGACACGGCCTGGCCGGACGATCCGCTGCCGACCGTGCTGCCGATCGCCTGGTCGTCCGCGGCCAGGCCGAGCGACGGCAGCACATGCCACAAACCGAACAGCACCGACGAGACGCTGGTGGCCACCCACGTGCCATGCCGCCGCCGGAGCAGACCCCAGAGCACGCCCCGGAAGGCGACTTCCTCGAACAGCACGGTGCCCACCGGGATCAGCACGAAGGCGGTCAGCGAGGCGTGTCCCCAGCCGAAGTCATAGCGGGAATCGCGGAACGCGCTCCGGGTCAGCGGGACGGCCGCGCCCACCGCGAACACCGTCGCGACCGCGCCGATCGCGGCCAGCGCCCAGCGCAGTCCACGCCCCCACGTGCCCCGGCCCAGGCGGAGCTCGGCCCAGCTCAGCCCGGCCCACCGGGCCAGCGCCAGCAGTCCCGCCGCGCCCGCCGGGCCCAGCACCAGCGACGCGTGCGCGACCTTGATGTCGATCACGTTGACAAGCACGAGGAAGGCGATGACGAAGACGACGGCCCAATCGAGGCGCCCCCGGGGAAGGCACGACAGTCTCGCCATGTCGGCCCCCTTCCTGGCCGCTCCAGCATATGGTCGGTCGCCTGGCCAGTGACGGCTGACAGCCGAGGGTGCGGCACCGAGCCGGTACTGGCGTTAGGCAGAGCGAGCCTGGATTGGTGTGGGATCAGTCATTGCGCGGGTGGCGGCGCCACGATGTGCATATCGATCACTTCAAGCCCGAGGCCGGTGATCCGCTGCAGCAGCCCAGTGAGGGCTCCCCGATCGGGCAGCTCGGCGCGGAGAATCGTTGTGCCGCGACCTATGGTGACTTCGCAGTCATCGAATTCCGCGCACAGCGTGCTGCCCGCCTGGCCCGTGAACGTGATCTCGTATATCTGTGGTCTCACTACGGTTACCCCTCAGCAATCTCCTATTCGCGTACTGTTCATTCCTTCCTTCTGCCAGCGTGCCTGGCCGCCGGATCTGCGTCACCACCCTCTTGCGGGTGACCGGCATGCTCACCCTCTGTCGGGTGATGTCAATAGTCGTCCGGTACACGAGCGTGGGAGCATGCCCGGCCTGCGCGCCCGGGCATCGATGGAGGAGGATCGATGAATTATCCGGCGATTGAGGATCATGGGCTGATCGGGGATCTGCAGACGGCGGCGCTGGTGTCCACAGACGGCACGGTGGACTGGATGTGCTTGCCGCGGTTCGATTCGCCGAGCGTGTTCGCGTCCTTGCTGGACAGCCGCAACGGCGGCCGATTCACCCTGGCGCCAGTCGGCAGCAAGCATGTGACCAAGCAGATGTACCTGCCCAATACCGCCATCCTGGTGACCAGGTTCCTGTCGCCCGGCGGGGTGGCCGAGGTCGTGGACTTCATGCCGATCGAGAATCCGGCCGTGGCTACCGACCGGCACAGGCTGATCCGCATGGTCCGGGGGATCCGCGGCAAGATGACGCTCGAGGCCCGCGTGGAACCGCGGTTCGATTACGCTCGCGCGACCCACAAGACAGACGTCACCGAGACCGGCGCGGTATTCGACGGCGGGTCCGTCTCGCTCGCCCTGTCAAGCACCTGGCCCGTTGCGGCCGAGGGGGACGATGTCAGGGCCCGGTTCACGGTCGAGGCCGGGGAATCCGGGGCGATGATCCTGGAGTCCGGCAAGTCGCCGCACCCGGCGAAGATACCGCCGCGCCAGCTCGAGCGGTCGTTCATACAGACCAGCGAGTACTGGCGGGACTGGCTCGCGCGCGGCACGTACCGGGGCCGGTGGCGCGAGGCGGTGGAGCGGTCGGCGATCACGCTCAAGCTGATGCAGTACGCCCCGACCGGGGGCCTGGTCGCCGCGCCCACCGCCGGGCTGCCCGAGCAGGTGGGCGGCGAGCGCAACTGGGATTACCGCTACACCTGGATCCGGGACGCGTCCTTCTCGGTCTTTGCGCTGCTCGGGCTTGGTTTCACCGACGAGGCAGCGGGCCTGTCGATGTGGATCCGGGACCGGGTCGAGGAACGGGCCGGCCGCGAGGACTCTCCGCTGGCCATTATGTATCGCGTCGATGGCAGCTCGGATCTGGAGGAGTTCACCCTCGATCACTTTGAGGGGTACAAGGGCTCACGCCCGGTCCGCATCGGCAACGGGGCCGCGGACCAGCTTCAGCTGGACATCTACGGCGAGGCCATGGACTCCATCTACCGCTTCGATCACATGACGCCAGTGATCGCCGAGCGGGGCTGGAACGACCTGGTGGCGATGCTCGACTGGCTGTGCGCCCACTGGGACCAGCCCGATGAGGGCATCTGGGAGACCCGCGGCGGCCGCCGTCCGTTCATGTACGGCAGGCTCATGTCCTGGGTGGCGTTCGACCGGGCCATCAAGATGGCGGCCGAGCGGTCCCGGCCCGCCGACGTGCCCCGGTGGACGGCGGAGCGGGACCGGCTGTACCGCACCGTCATGGATAAGGGCTGGAACGCCTCGATGAAGGCATTCGTGCAGTACGAGGGCAGCGATGTGCTCGACGCCTCCACGCTGCTCATGCCGGCTGTCGGCATCGTCGTTCCGACCGACGAGAAGTGGGTAGCCACGATGAAGGCGATCGACAAGACGCTGGTGGAAGACAGCCTGGTCTACCGCTACGACCCCAAGGCGTCGCCGGATGGCCTGCGCGGATCAGAAGGCACGTTCTCGCTGTGCACGGGCTGGTATGTGGATGCGCTCACCCGGTCCGGCCGCCTCGAGGAGGCGCGGCTCACGTTCGAGAAAATGCTCACCTACGGCAACCATCTGGGCCTGTTCTCCGAGGAGATCGGGGTCACCGGCGAGCAGCTCGGCAACTTCCCGCAGGCTTTCACGCACCTGTCCCTCATCAATGCGGCGATCAACCTCGACCACCAGCTGGACCTCGACAGGGCCCGCCGCGCCGTCTGAGAGGCCGCGATGAGTGAGGCAAGCATCTCGAAAGCGGCGAATCCGGCCCGGGCGATGATCTTGCCGCTGGCGCTGGCCCAGTTCATCGCCAGTTACGCGGCCACGAACATGAACGTGGCGATCAGTGCGATTGCCAAGGACCTGGGTACGACCGTGGCCGGTGTGCAGACGGCGATCACATTGTTCACGCTGACCATGGCCGCGCTGATGATCCCGGGTAGCAAGCTGACCGATCTGTGGGGGCGCAAGCGGTGCTTCATCATCGGCCTGGCTGTCTATGGTGTCGGGGGACTGCTGGCGGCGCTCTCGATGGGGCTGCCGCTGCTGATCGTGGGGTACTCGCTGCTGGAGGGCGTGGGCTCCGCGCTGATGATCCCGCCGATTTACATCCTGGTGACCGTGAGCTTCCCGGACATCAAGTCGCGGGCCCGCTACTTCGGGGTGGTCAGCGGTGCGGGGGGGCTGGGCGCGGCCGCCGGGCCGCTGATCGGCGGCCTGGTAACCAGCGCGATCAGCTGGCGGGCGTCGTTCGGCCTGCAGGTTCTGGTGGTGGCCTGGATCGCCTTCCTCGCCCGCCAGATCGCTGACCCGGCCAGGCCCGGGCCACGGCCGCGTTTCGACCTGACCGGGGCTGTCCTGTCGGCCGCCGGGCTGTTCTTCGTGGTCCTCGGGCTGCTGCAGTCGCGGACCTACGGCTTCCTGATCTCACGGGAGGACTTCTCGATCGGCAGCACGGTGGTGATACCCAAGGGCTCGATATCCCCGGTATGGCTGTTCGTGGCTATTGGCGCGCTGTTCCTGCTGTGGTTCTTCCTGCACATCCGCTCCGCCGAGCGCAAGGGCCGGGATGTGCTGCTGCCACTGCGGCTGTTCCGCAACAAGATCGCCAACCTGGGGCTGGGCACCCAGACCATCCAGTGGCTGATCCTGCAAGGGTCGTTCTTCACCGTCTCGGTCTACCTGCAGGAGGTCAACGGCTACAACGCGATCCAGACCGGGCTGATGCTCACCCCGGCCACGATCGGGATCCTGGCCGCTTCTGTCGGCGCGGACCGGTTCGCCCGGCGGCACCCGCAGCGCTGGCTGATCATCGCCGGATTCCTCATCACTGCGGTTGGCATGATCCTGCTCGTGACCCTGGTCCGGGCGCATTCGGCCATCTGGACCTGGGTGCCCGGGCTGCTGCTGTTCGGTGCCGGAGTCGGGGTGATGCTGACCTCGTCGGTCAACGTGGTCCAGTCCAGCTTCCCCGACGACGATCAGGGTGAGATCTCCGGGCTGTCCCGCAGTGTCTCCAACCTGGGATCGTCGCTTGGCACCGCTCTCGTCGGCTCGGTGCTGGTGGCCGTCTCCCTGCCGGAGGGAAAGCCGTTCGCCGTCGCTCTCATCATCCTGCTGGTGATCACTCTCATCGGCCTGGTCCTCGCTGTCCTCATCCCCCGTCAGTCAATCGAGTCCAATGAGTCAGCAGATTCCGGCGTGGTACCGGAGGCACGGCCGTCAGCACCCTGATGCACGCCGCAGCGGCGGCGCTCGGGTGAGGAGGGAGGCCGGCCGTGGTGCTTAACCTTGTCCTGATCGGCGTGGCGGTAGCGCTCGACCCGCTGCCGTTGATGGCGTTCCTGGCCGTGCTGCCCTCCAAGCGGGGCGTCAGGAAAGGCGCGGCCTTCGTGTTCGGGTGGCTGGCGTCCCTGGTGATCGTGGTCGCGGTCACGGTGCTCGCCACGGGCAACAATCCCCCCAAGCCGAACACGGCGCCCTCGCTCGCGGGGGTGGCGGTGAAAATCGCCATTGGGGTCATCTTGGTCGCGATTGCGATCCGGCAGCGCCGCAGGAGGGGGCAGCCGAAGAAGCCGAAGAAGCCACCCAAGTGGCAGGCGCATGTGGACAGCATGTCCCCGTGGTACGCCATGGGCCTGGCGCCCGTTCTGCAGCCATGGGGCCTGATCGGCGCGGGCGCTGCCACTGTCATGGAAGCCAAACTGTCCAGTCCTCAGAGTTACCTCGCGCTGGTCCTGTTCTGCGTCCTGGCTTCGGCGTCCTACCTCTCGATGGAGATCTACGCCGGCTTGCGGCCTGGTAAGAGCCAGGTGCTCCTGGCCGGGTTCAGGACCTGGATAGACGCGCACACCGATCAGGTGATCATCTGGGGAAGCTTGATCCTCGGTTTCTGGCTTATCGTCAACAGCATCAACCTGATCGTCACGTGAGATTGGAGGAACTGTGCGCACTGGCGATCAAGAGGTGCCTATGCTCGCCCGCGGGGCGGTCGGGGCGGGGCGGGTGCTCGCGTTCGGTGCGAGCAATATCGCGGAGTTCGCTCGCCGGCTGCCCTCGGCTGGCTCGCTGTACACATACAACAGCCGCGGGCTGGGGCAGATCGGAGGGTTTCTGACCGGCTGGATGATGGTCTTCGAGGCATCCCCGGCTTCACTCTGCAGAGCAACCCGCTGGGCTATCTCACCAGCCGGTACTGGTCGCCCTCGGCGCTGTGGGCCATCGAACTCGTGGTCGTGCTCACCGGCCTTGGCTTCGTCATCGCCTCGCTCAACGCAGCCATCCGGGTCCTGTTCGCCATGGGCCGCGAACGGGCCCTTCCGGGATCACTGGCCCGGCTCTCCCGCCGCCGCACCCCGGTGGTCTCGATTGGCTGCGTCGCCGGGCTCACGCTCTTGCTCGGACTGCCGTTGACCTACGCCGACGGCGGTGCGCGCACTTTCGGGTATCTCGCTGGAGCGGGCGGGCTATCGGTTGTCCTCGTCTACCTCGCCGTGAACATCGCGACCATCCGCGCATTCCGCACCGAGTTCCGCGATCAGTTCAGGCTCTGGCAACATCTGCTCGTACCGGTAACGGCCGCTGTGCTGTTCATGTTTCCACTGTGGGGGATCCTGCATCCCCCGGTTGACAAACTGGTGAGCATGCTCCCCTTCACAGCGCTCGGATGGCTCTGCCTTGGCGCCATCGCCGCTGGCGTCCTTCGGGCCCGACGGCCCACAACCTTCGAGACTCTGGGCCGAGTATTCATGCCAGCCAAGAAATAAGCGTCAGGCCGCCGTACGTGTGTTCGGACCGGCGTCCTTACGTCTGATGGCCCTGCTGTTTCGGTGGCATTGCTGGCGGCCGGATCGCAATTCCATCTCGGGTACGGGCTGTGCAGAGCTTGACGTAATGGCCGGGCGTCATGCCGAATGCTGCTTTGAACGCCCGGGTGAAGTGGGCCTGGTCGGCGAAGCCGGCCCGGGTCGCCGTTTCTGCCAGGGGCGGCGCGTTGCGCAGCCAGCCCCGGGCCACGCCGAGGCGCCGCATCAGCGAATACCGGTATGGGCTGGTCCCGTAGACGGCACGGAACTGGCGTGCGAACTGGTAGCGGTCTAGGCCGGTGACCGCCTCCACCTCGCTCGATTGCACTATCGTCAGCCGGCTCCGCAGGAAATCGCGGCCACGCTCGACAGCGGGCAGGTTGACCCGGCCGCGCAGGGAGCCGGCGCGACCGGCAGCGCTGAACCGTAGCAGGCCTTCCGCCAGCTGAAGCACCAGAGCGTCAAGCGCCAGCGGCTCGGGCGCACGCGCGAACGCCGCACGCACCACGCGCGCAAGGACTGGGTCGTCGGTCACCGGGGGAGCGAAGGGCAGCGGCCCCGGCCGTCCCGTGAGGGCTGGCAGGGCGGCGGCGATCCGGTCCGGGTTGACGTAGATCTGGCGGTAGCCAAACAGACCCGGCCCCTCTGCCCGGCCGTCGTGCAGTTCATCGGGATGCAGCACAAAGACCTGTCCCGGGAGGCTGCGCTCAACCGTGCCCCGGTAGCCGAACGCCTGAACCCCCTCCTCGGTGACGCCGATCGCGTAGACATCGTGCCGGTGACGGCTGAACGGGCGGCCACGCAGCCGGGCGCGGAACAGCTCCACCCCATCCACCGGCCCGCTGGCGTCTACCCACTGCTGTGGGCCGCACGATCCTTCAAGACCGGCGCCGCGTGCATCACCCAGGCTGGGGGTCACAGGTCAAATCTACGGAGCGGCGGATGGAAGTCATGCATGACCCTGCCCAGGTGATCGCGTTTGTGACGTTCTCAGCGGTCGTCGCCGGAATCCCCGGCCCCAGCAATGCGCTGCTGACCGCCGTCGGCGCAAGCTCCGGTGTCCGGCAGGGCCTCGCGAGTCTGCTCGGGCAGGTGACCGGGATGGGCGCGATGCTGTTCGCTATCACCCTGGGACTGGGTCACGTGCTCCTCGCTCATCCGCCGGCCCTCCAGGTCCTGAAGTGGGGCGGGGCCGCGATGCTCTGCTGGATGGCCTGGCGGATCGCGACCGCGGGACAGGCCGAAGGAGCCACGAAGGCACCGCCCGGATTCCTCCGCATGGCCGCCTTCCAGTGGGCCAACCCCAAGGGGTGGCTGATCAGCATCGCTGCCATCGCCACCTTCCTGGACCGGCGCGCCGGCAGTGCCCTGGCCCAGGCTGCCATCTTCGCGACCCTCTTCACGCTGGTCGCCTTCCCCAGCTGCATGCCCTGGCTGGCGTTCGGCGCCGCGCTCCAGCGCTTCCTCCGCACCCCGCGCGCCCGGCGCGTCCTCAACGGCGCCATGGCCGCCCTGCTGGCCGCATCCACGATCCTGCTGGTCTGGACCCGCCTTTGACCACACGCCTTCGCCGCGAAAGCTAGAGACGGCCGGACCCGGGAGGAGACCCACCATGACCGCTCCCGCACACGCCGGCCGCATGCTGTTCGTGAACATCCCCGTGGCGGACATCGAACGCAGCAAGGCGTTCTTCGCGCGGCTCGGGTTCGGCTACAACCCGATGTTCACCAGCGAGACCGCCGCCTGCATGCTGGTCGGCGAGCAAGCCTCCGTCATGCTGCTCAGCCACGAGACGTTCGCGCAGTTCGCGAAGCTGCCGATGGCCGATCCCAGCACGCACACGCTGGCGCTCTACTGCTTCAGCGTGTCAGCCCGCGATGAGGTCGACACGGTGGCTGAGGCTGCGCTCGCTGCGGGCGGCACCGAGGCGGACGGCCCCGAGGACCACGGCTTCATGTATTCACGCAGCTTCTTCGACCTCGACGGCCACGGCTGGCAGGTCATGTGGATGGATCCGACGGCGGCGCAGCAGGGCCCCGGGGAGTTCGCGGCCTCCATGCAGGACGCCGACGCCCCGGCCTGACCCGTCACCACGTTCGCCCGCGTAAGCGCGCCTCACTCGCGATGCCGGGATCACCCAGGTCAGTTAGCGATTGGTTGCTGTCGTACTTGGCGGCAGTGGCTGGAAGGCCAGGGCACAGGAGTTGATGCAATAGCGCCTGCGGGTGGGAGCGGGCCCGTCGCGGAAGACATGGCCCAGATGACCGCCGCAGCGGCGGCAGATCACCTCGGTGCGGCGCAGGAACCAGCCCTTGTCCGGCCGCAGTTCGACCGCTGCTGCGACGGCTGGCTGGGAGAAGCTCGGCCAGCCCGTGCGGGATTCGAACTTGTCGTCCGAGCGGAACAGCTCATTCCCGCAGCCGGCGCAGCAGTAGGAGCCGTTGTCCTTGGCGTGGACGTATTTGCCGGTGAAGGCGGGCTCGGTGTGGCCCCGGCGCAGAACGTCATACTGCTGGCGCGTCAGTTCCTGCCGCCACTGCTCATCCGGCTTGTGGATCTCGGGCGGCGTGGTGGCCTGCATGGCCGTAGTGCGGCGCATCAGTGTTCTCTCCCTGGCCGTGGCGCTTAAGGTGCTGAACCCTCCCGGCCTGTCACGCCGGCCGGGCGCACAGCCAAACACGCAACTGGTCCGGGCCGCGGACCAGGCCGCCTGCCCCAGCCAGCAATCGAGGATCACCTGGTCGAACAAGTCACACCATCCAGTCATTCCGGCGGCGTGTCCTATCGTGTGTGCGGCCGGGAGTCGCCTGGTATTTCCAGCCTGACCATGGCACCTCCGTCTGGCAGGTTGCGGGCGGATACCCGGCCGCCGTGTGCGAGCGCTATGGCCCGCACGATGGCCAGGCCGAGGCCGGCGCCGCCCTCGCTGCGGGCCCGGTCCCGGTCGGGCCGCCGGAAGCGCTCGAACGCGTGGGGAAGGAAATCCGGCGGGAAGCCCGGTCCACAGTCGCGGACCTCGATCACCAGCGTGGCCTCAGCCTGGCGGGCCGTCAGCACAATGTCAGTCCCGCGCGGTGCGAAACGCAGTGCGTTGTCCACCAGGTTGTCAACGGCCTGGCGGATCCGGCCCGCGTCCACAGTGGCTATCAGCCCGGCGGGCGAATCGACCCGGCAGGCGGCGGCTGCCTGCCCGGCCCGGGGACGAGCCCGCTCGGCGCTCCGGGCCAGCAAAGCACCGATATCTGTGGGCTCCGGGTGCACGGTGAGCTTGTCCTCGTCGCCACGGGCGAGCAGCAGCAAGTCGTCGGTGATCCGCGCCAGCCGGGTCACTTCCGCTCCGGCGACGGCTACCGCCGCCGCCAGTTCCTCCTTGCTCCGCCCAGGCCGGCTGGCCAGTTCGAGTTCGCCGGCCAGCACCGCGAACGGGGTGCGCAGTTCATGGCTCGCGTCCGCGGCGAAGGCCCGCTGCCGCACCAGTGCCCGGCGCAAGCGCACCAGCAGGTCGTTCATGGTCACGGCCAGCGCGGCGATCTCGTCGTGGCTGCGCGGTACCTGGAGGGTGGACTCGGTGTCCGTGCCGGACAGAGCGGCGGCTTCCCGCCGCATCCGCTCCACCGGGGCCAGCGCGGCGCGGGCCAGCCAGTAGGCGCCGATCCCGGCCAGGACCAGGAACGCCGCCCCGCCGATCAGCAACGCGTCGGTGACGTCGCCGAGTGTCCGGCTGGACTCGTCGAGCGAAACGCCGGCGACCGCCACCCAGTCCGGCCGGCCGGCCAACGGCGCCGCCAGCAACCGGGCCGGGTCGTCATCGATCGTGCTGGTCAGCGCCACCTCGCCGTGACGGGCCCGAGCCACCTCGCTGGCTGGTAGCAGCGGCCTGCTGCCCGCGTCGGCGCTGGCCGCCAGGACCCGCCCTGACCGGTCCAGGATCTGCACCACGTACTCGCCGGGGAGCAGGCTCGCGTTCACCACCGGTCCCGGTGCGGTTCGCTGCACCTGGAGATACCGGCCGGCCTGGCTGAGCCGCGCGGCCAGCGCCGCGTCCGTCGCGTTCAGCAGCGAGGCTGACAGCCGGCTATAGAAGAGCCACCCGCCCAGCGTGAACGCGACGGCGAGCGCGGCGACGAACGCCAGCGCCACGCGCAGCCGGATCGGCACGGTTCACCCCACGTCGTCATGCCGGAGCCGGTACCCCATCCCGCGCACAGTTTCCAGGTCGTGGCGGCCGAACGGAGTGTCGATCTTCCGGCGCAGGTAGGTCACATACTGGTCCACAACGTTAGAGCTTCCGTTGTAGGCGAAGTCCCAGGCGGCATCCCGGATCTGGGACCGGGTGAGCACCACGCCGGGGTGCCGCAGGAACAGTTCGAGCAGCGCGAACTCCTTGGCGGACAGCCGCAGCTCGGCGCTGCCCCGCCAGGCGCGCTTGCTGGCCGGATCCAGCTTCAGGCCTGCCGTGGACAGCACGGCGGGCCGGGCCCGGTCGTCCCGGCGGGCCAGCGCCCGCAGCCGGGCGGCCAGTTCCAGCAAGCTGAACGGCTTGACTAGGTAGTCGTCGGCACCGGCGTCGAGGCCCCGGACCCGGTCATCCACCGCGTCTCGCGCGGTGAGCATGAGCACTGGCGGCCAGACGCCCACGGCCCGGAGCTTGCGGCACAGCTCAAAGCCGTCGAATCCGGGCAGCATCACGTCGAGAACGATCGCCGCGTACTGGTTCTCGGTGGCCAGCCACAGGCCGTCCGGGCCATCGGCGGCGAGGTTGACCGCGTGCCCCTCTTCTTCCAGGCCGCGTTTGAGCACCCGGGACATCCGGACCTCGTCCTCGACCACGAGTACTCGCATGACCCGAGGTTATGCACGTGAGATATGAGAACGATCTGAAGAACATGTGCGGCGCTCACATCATCCGCTCACGGTCATCTCATCCACTGCGCAGCAGTCTGAAGACGCCGGACAGCCCGGCGCGATCGGCACAGGAAGAGACAGGCCATGGAGCACGACCCAGACGAGCGGCCCGGGTGGGTGCGGCTGCCCGGCTATGAACAGCAGAACCCGGCCGCGGCCGGGCGGGCGGACGGCGTACGCCGGGTGCGCCGCGCGTCCAACTGGACGGCCGCCGCCCTCATCGCTGGTGTGGCCGCCGCCAGCGGCTACTTCGCGCACCACACGCCCCCCGCCGTATCGACGGTGGGTGCGACCACGCAAGCGCCGCCGGCAGGCCAGGTCCCGGCGGCCGGTCACGCTGCGGCGGCTGTCCCGCGCCAGGCCTCCGGGTCGGCTCCGGTGGTCACCTCAGGCGGATCGGGTGTGGCCGTAGGCCCGGCGGCGGGTGCGGCCGGGACCGGGGGCGGTGCCGGGGGCCGGACCGCGAGCGTGACCTGGCGGGACAACTGATGGGCACAGCAGATCTCTGGTTTCTGTCCCGGGGCAGCGGGCTGGTCTTGCTGGCCTTGTCCAGCGTGGTGGTGGTGCTCGGGGTGGCCACCCGGACCGGTTCCGCCCCGGGCCGCTGGCCGCGGTTCGCCGTGGCCGAGCTGCACCGTACGCTGTCCCTGTTCGCGGTCGCCCTGCTGGCATTGCACGTGGTGACGGCGATCCTCGATCCGTTCGTCACCATCGGCTGGGCTGGCACCGTGCTGCCGTTCGCATCCCCGTACCGGACCCTCGCTATCGGCCTTGGCACACTCGCGGTGGACCTGGCCGGCGCGGTGCTGGTCACCAGCCTGGTGCGGCGGCGGCTGGGCCAGCGCGCCTGGCGGGCCGTGCACTGGCTGGCCTACCTGGCCTGGCCCGCCGCCTTCCTGCACTCGCTGACCGCGGGCAACGATCTCGGCATCTGGTGGGTGGCGCTGGCCGAGATCGGCTCGGCAGCGGCGGTCGCGACCGCAGTGCTGGCCCGGCTGATCGGCCGGGCCCGGCCTGCGGTCCGCCCGTCATGAACACGGTCGAATGTGACCCGGGGCTGGCGGCCGGGGCAGCCAGCCAGGCCGGCTGCCTGCCCCGGCTGCTGCCGGAACGGCGCGATTGCGGCCCGGCCAGCCTGACCGGCCACCTCACCCAGCATGGCCAGCTGCCCAGAGTGGGCCGGGACACGAGGCGGCGGGAGCAGTTCATCGCCGAGATTGGCCGGGCCGGGCTCACTGGCCGGGGTGGCGCCGGGTTCCCTACCGCCCGGAAGCTGGCCGCGGTGGCCGCCGGACGGGGCAGCCCCGTGGTCATTGGCAACGGCACCGAAGGCGAGCCGGCCAGCGCGAAAGACAAGGTGCTGCTGGCCCGGGAACCGCATCTCGTGCTGGACGGAGCGGTGCTCGCCGCGGAACTGACCGGTGCCCGGCAGGTGCTGGTCGTTGTCCATGGTGCGGTACGCGAGATCATTGACGAGGCAGTCGCGGAGCGCAGGAACGCCCGGTATGACCCGATTTCGGTCAGCGTGCTGACCGGGGCCGGCCGATTCGTCGCCGGCCAGGCGAGCGCGCTGGTGAACTGGGCTGAGCACGGGAGACCCGTGCCGGCCCGGGTGCCCCCGCGCATCTCCGAGCATGGCCTGGGCGGGCGCCCGACTCTCGTGCAGAACGTCGAGACGCTGGCCCATCTCGCGCTTATCGTGCGGCACGGCGCCGCCTGGTTCCGCTCGCTGGGAACACCAGCCGAGCCCGGGTCCATGCTGGTCACGGTCATGGGTTCGGTGCGGCGTCCGGGCGTCTACGAGACCGGGATCGGCGCACCCGTTGGTGACCTGCTGGGGCTGGCTGGCGGCGCGGCCATGGCGCTGACCGGCCTGCTGATCGGTGGCTATTCCGGCACCTGGGTGGACCAGGCCGCGGCTATCGCCTTGCCGTTCTCGGCCGCCGGGCTGCGCCCGGTAGGCGGCTGCCCGGGCGCCGGGCTGATCGCCGCTCTGCCGGCTGACGCCTGCGGGCTGGCCGAGACGGCCCGCATCGCCCGTTACCTGGCGGCTGAATCGGCGGGCCAGTGCGGCCCCTGCCTCTTCGGGCTGGACTCGATCGCCGCGGAGCTCGAAGCGCTGGCCGCCGGCCGATCCTTCGATCTCGGTCGGCTCGAACGCTGGCTGGGCCAGGTCGACGGGCGCGGCGCCTGCCATCACCCTGACGGTACGGCCCGCATGATCCGCAGCGCGCTGGACGTCTTCGCAGCGGAGACAGCTCAGCACGCCCGCGGCTGGTGCCACGGGACCCGCCCCGCAGGCTTGCTGCCCGTCCCGGCCCAGGCGCTCCCGTGACCGCGGGTGCCCGGCTCCGGGTCGATCCCATCGCGTGCGACGGGCGTGGGTTCTGCGCGGAGATCCTGCCCGAGATGATCACCATCGACGACTGGGGCTTTCCCATCATCCGCGATGTCGATGTCCCGGCCGGCCTGCATGCGGAGGCCGCCGAAGCGGTCCGGCTGTGCCCCACCCTCGCGCTGCGGCTGGACCGGACGCACCGGCGCGCGCCGCGCTAGCCCCGGACGTTCTCTGACGCCCGGGCGCCGGCGCGCTTGTGGCCCCCGCCTTATCGGCGTAGCCTCAGCCTTACCTGAATACGCGGTGAGTGACCCCGCGTATACCCGTGATCTTCAAAACAAGGCTGCTCTGGACCTCGGTGGCGTCTCGTACGCACGCCCGCCGAGGTGGCACATGGCCAGTATCAGCCCCCAGGCACTCCCGCCCCTGGCGATCAACATGAATTCGCCGGGCTCGTTCGTGCACTGGTCGATCTTTGACATTTCGGTGGCCAATCTTGTCTTGATCGCGGTGATGGTGGTGATCTTCGGCCTCGCGCTGCTGCTGCCGTTCCCGCGAGGACACCGCGTAGAGGCCGCGGATCCCGGCAGCGCTGCGGACCGCGCGGCCGAGGAGCCGGTTGATGCGGCCACCGCCCGGATGTGGACGTACCGGGTGCGGCGCCGCGCACTCAGAACGCTGCCACCAGGGAAACTGCTGCCCGACAGCCAGCCTGCTTATGTGGCGTCCTGGGTGTACGTGTTCGGTGTGGCCTCGATTGCCGCCCTCGGGGTGGCGATCGTGTCCGGGTTGGGCCTGGCTCTGGGAGGCCCGGACTGGTGGCATTACAACCCGCTCGGGCACTTCTTCAACAGCTTGCACGTGTGGAGCGTCGAGCTGTTCATGGCCCTGCTGGTCATCCATCTGTGGGCCAAGTTCTGGATGGCCGCCTGGCGTGGCCGCCGGTCGCTGACCTGGATCACGGGCGTGGTCGCGTTCGTGTTGTCGGTCGTGGAGTGCTTCACCGGGTATGTGTCTCAGCAGAACTTCGACTCGCAGTGGATCTCTGCCAGCGGCAAGGATGCGTTCAACTCCGTCGGGGTGGGCGCGTTCTTCAACGTGATGAATTTCGGCCAGATGCTGATGTGGCACATTGTTCTGCTGCCGATCGTGCTGATCACCATCGTCGGGGCGCACGTGCTGCTGGTCCGCTTCCGCGGGGTCTCGCATCCGATCGACGCGCACGCCACCCCCGGCCGGGGGAGCGGGCGGCTGCGCCGGCGCGCCATCGCGGCCGCCGACGCCGCGCCGTGGCGCGGCCCGAACCGGCGTTATGACCTGCTGAAAGAAGGAACCATCGCCTCGGTGGTGGTACTGGCGCTGACGTTCGGCCTGGCCGCCCTGCTGTCCTCGCCGGACGTGCCGCCGGTCACGATCGCGACCTGGGCCAGGATCGCGCCCGCCGACTTCCTGGCCACCGCGGCCACCGAGCTCAACGGCACCAGTGAGACCGCCACCTATGGGCCGCCGTATGACAACCAGAATGCCAACGCCCAGCGGCTCCTGTTCGCGCCCGCGGTCATTGCCGGCGTGCGTCAGCCGATTAACGCGGCGCAGGCCTTCATCCTCGGGCCGCTGACCGCGCTCGCGCCTACCAACCCGGCCATCGCCGCTCCCCTCGCCGCCTATAAGGCGGCGCCGGCGGCCCAGCAACTCAAGTGGGCCAACGCCTACGCCACCGCCGTCACGAAGGTGAAGTTCGCCGGCGGGAGCCCCGTGGTGCCCGCGGCTGCGGACGGGCCGGTACCGGCCCTGATGCGCGCCGAATTCACCCTGGCCCGCAGCGGCGCGCTGGACACTGATCTGGTGTCCCAGCAGCCGTTCTACGGCTCCAACTTCACCCGGCCGCTGCTGTTCATCGAGGACGGCGCCTACTTCGTGAATAAGGCCACCGCCCTGGGCCTGACCGGTGCCCAGTGGGGCGTGATGAACGAGCCCGGCAGCTATCCCGGGCAGCCGTGGCTGTGGCTGTACACGCTGTGGTACCAGGTCCCGGGCTGGACCAACTCGGCCAACATCGACATGATCGCCATCTACATGACCGGCCTGGCCACGGTCCTGCTGCTGCTGGTCCCGTTCATTCCTGGCCTGCGGGATATCCCCCGCCTCATCCCCGTCCACCGGCTCATCTGGCGCCACCAGGACACCCCAGCGCCTGATTCCGGTGTTCCTGCGCCTGCTTCCGGCGTCCCCGTGCCCGCTTCCGGGGCAGGAAACGGCAAGGTGCCCAGCCCCAGCGGTGCAGGCCCGCACGGTCGTGAAACGGATTATTGATGCCTGACTATACGAGCGGCGATGCACCTGGGAAGCCAGGGCTAGAAGAGCTGGATGAGGCTGAGTGCCTGCGGCTGGATTTCCGGCCGGCGCATCCGGGCCGTCACAACGCTGGTGTAGATCGGTAGCCATAGGCGGGGGCCGGACCGGCAGGTTCGGCCCCCTCGGCCTGCGTCTATCTGGCGAGCGACTGGATCGCGGTAAGTGCCACCGTGTAGACGATGTCGTCCACCAGGGCGCCGCGGCTGAGGTCGTTCACCGGCTGAGCCAGGCCCTGAAGCATCGGGCCGACGCTTACTACCTGGGCACTTCGCTGCACGGCTTTGTACGTCGTGTTGCCGGTGTCGAGGTTGGGGAAGACGAAGACGTTGGCCCGTCCGGCCACCGGGCTGCCGGGCCGTTTAGTCTGTCCTACCGAGGCGACAGTGGCCGCGTCATACTGCAGCGGGCCGTCGACGGCCAGGTCCGGTTCGCGCTCTCGTACGATCCGCGTTGCGTCGGCGACCTTGTTGACGTTGCTGCCAGAGCCCGAGGTACCGGTGCTGAAGCTGATCATCGCGACCCGGGGTTCGATGCCGAAGGCCCGCGCTGAGGCGGCGCTCTGGATGGCGATGTCGGCCAGGTCTTCGGCGTCTGGGTCGGGTTTGATGGCGCAGTCGCCGTAGACGACGACCTCGTCGGGCAGGCACATGAAGAACACCGACGACACCAGGCGGCTGCCAGGCATGGTGCCCAGGATCTGCAGGGCGGGGCGGACCGTGGCCGAGGTGGTGTGGACAGCGCCGGCCACCATGCCGTCCACTTCGCCTTGCTGGAGCATCATGGTACCGACCACGATCGGGTCGCCGAGGTGCTCGCGTGCGATCTCTTCGGTCCAGCCGCGGTGCTGCCGCAGCCGGGCCAGCGGGGCAACGTAACGCTCGGCGACGCCCTGGGGATCGACCACGGTGACGCCGTCCGGCAGCCGCAGCCCGAGGCTGCGGGTCAGCCGGGCTACCTCCTCGGGCGATCCCAGCAGCACGCTGCGGGCGATGCCGCGCTCCGCGCACGTGACTGCGGCCTGCACGATGCGGGGCTCGGTGCCTTCGGGCAGGACCACGCACGCATCGGCGGCGCGGGCCAGCTCGACCAGCCGGTAGCGGAAGGCAGCCGGGCTGAGCCGGCGGGACCGGGTGGAGCCGGGGAGCGACTCCAGCCAGGGCACGTCCAGCGCATCGGCGATGCTGTCGGTCACGCCCTCGATCCGTTCCTGGTCATCGACGGGCAGTCCTGGGTCGAGTTCACCGACCCGCGTCGCGGTCTGGTAGCTGTCGTCGTCGCCAACGAGGATGGGCAGGCCGGTGGCGAATGCGGCCCGGGTGAGTTCCCAGATCTGCGGATCCGGCATGATCCCGGCGCTGAGGAGCAGGGCCGCCAGATGTGTTCCGTTGAGCTCGGCGAGGCATGCGGCCATGATGACGTCGTGGCGGTCGC
The DNA here is from genome assembly GCA_963714445.1 of uncultured Actinomycetota bacterium. GTDB lineage: Bacteria > Actinomycetota > Actinomycetes > Streptomycetales > Catenulisporaceae > Actinocrinis. The sequence goes on along the minus strand of CAVQPP010000177.1, from coordinate 12,762 downwards.
CAGGCACTACCACGAGCCGGCCCTCGGTGAGCACCCGGAGACCGCCCGGGACGCCCTGGGCAAAGACCGCCACATCCTTGATACGTCTGGTTAGGTCGCCCTCGCTGAGGACCTTCGGGTCCAGTTCCCGGACGAGGTCGCCCACCCGCAGCCAGTTCAGCTCCGGGCGATGCGGTACCGCAGCGATAAGGCGCAGCCCCCGCCGTCCCAGGATCTCGCCCAGCTGGGCCGCCACAGACGGATCCTCGGGCACGCCGTTGACCACGCAGCCGACCACGCGCGCGTGCTCGCCGGACCAGTACCCGCTCGCCGCGATCGCGAGGGTCTCGGCCAGGTTCCCGGCGGTGCCCGCAATCGGGTCTGGCCCGGGCTCCGACGGGCCCTGCGCCTGTTCTTCGCCGCTCCCTGCGTTCGGTGCCGGCCAGCTTGTGACCAGCAGGACGTCGGCGTCGAGCGCCTGGGCCAGCGCCTGGTTGATCTCGATGGCATACAGCCGGGCCGGCCCGGGCGTGAGGGCCTCGACGACGACAACGTCGGAGCGGTCATGGACCGGCTCCAGGGCGGCGATGATCTTCTCCAGGGCGGCGTGCAGCCCGCGCTCCGCGAGCTGCTGCTCCAGCTCAGCGGTGGACAGCGGATCTGGGGGACGGAGCGACGTGATGGCCGCGACGAGCGCCGCCGAGCGGTCGGGGCCGCCGTCGGCTCGCGGCTGACCCACCGGCTTCACGAAGGCGACGTTCACACCCCGGCGATCAAGGGCCCGTACCAGTCCGAGGCACGTCCTAGCCAGGCCGACACCGGCGCCGGTCGGCACAACGAGCAGGCTTCTGACCATGAGTTATCCTCCGATGCTGGCGAGAGCACGGCGACTGCCGGCAATTACGCGGGCGGTGTCGCGGGCGATCAGGAGTTCCTCGTCGGTCGGGACGACGAGGGCCAGGACCGGCCCAGCCAGGCTGATGCGCCCTCCAGTGTGCCGGCCATGGCCGGCATTGGCCTGGACGTCCTCAGCCAGGCCGAGGAAGCCCAGCTGCCGGAGCACCATGCTGCGGACGACAGCGCTGTTCTCGCCGATGCCGCCGGTGAAAATCAGCGCGTCGAGCCGCTGCAATCCGACCACGAGCCCGGCTATGGCCTTGGCGAGCCGGTGCACGAAAACCTCGACGGCGAGCTGGGCCCGCTCGTTCCCGGCCGCGGCCGCGGCCTCGACCGTGCGCATGTCGTTGCCCACGCCCGACAGGCCCTGGAGCCCGCTGCCGGTATTGAGCGTGGTGGTGAGCATGCCCAGGCTCATGCCGGTCTGGTCGGCCAGGTAGCCGAGCAGACCGGGATCCACATCGCCGGAGCGGGTACCCATGACCAGCCCCTCCAGCGGGGTAAGCCCCATCGTGGTGTCCACTGACACGCCGTCGCGCACGGCGGCCGCGCTGCACCCGTTGCCGAGGTGGGCGGTGACCAGCCGCAGCTCGCTGGCCAGGCCGAGCAGTGCGGCAGCCTGCTGGCTAACGAAATGGTGGCTGATGCCATGAAACCCGTAACGTCGCACGCCGTACCGCGTGTACCACTCTTCGGGCACCGCATAGCGGAAAGCGTGCGGCGGCATTGTCTGATGAAAGGCCGTATCGAACACGGCGACTTGCGGCAAGTCGGGCAGTATGGCACTTACTGCCTCGATGCCGGCGAGATTCGCCGGGTTGTGCAGCGGCGCCAGATGACTGAAGGTGCGCAGTGCGGCGATAACCTCGTCGTCCACCCGGATCGAGGAACTGAACCGCTCTCCGCCGTGCACCACCCGGTGACCCGCCCCGACTACGCGAACGCCACCGTCCAGGGCGGCCGTCATGTGCTCAAGCACCCTGGCCACAGCCTCCCGGTGGCTGCCGTCGGGAAGCCTTTCGCTCACTGCTGGCTCCGCGAACGTCTGAAGCCGCAGGGCCGCCTCAGGCGTGCCGAGCCGCTCGCCCATTCCGGCCATCAGGCGCTCACCAGTGCCCGGCCGGATGAGCGCGAACTTGACTGACGAACTGCCGGAGTTGAGCACCAGTACCGGGCTGCCGGGGCCGTCGCTCATGGTGCACCTGTGCCTTGAGTAGTCATCGTGGCCTCGTTGCCGCAGGACCTTGTGGTGGGCGCTGCGGCGGATTGGTTTCCCGCGTTCCTCCCGGTGCTGCGCAGGAACGAGATGACGGCGGTCGCGAAGCCGTCAGGGTCCTGCCAGAACAGCAGATGACCCAGATCCGGGAAGAGCATGAGCTGGGCGCCAGGGATACGATCCCCGAGCAGCTTGCCGTTGCGCGGGTCGACCATGGTGTCTGCCGTGCCCTGCATGACCAGCGTGCGTGCGCGGATGCGCGTTTGCCGCAGGCCGCCGGCGTAGCGCGCGCCCGCGGCCGCCTGGGCCGACAGCGCTCCGGGGTCCACTGGCCGGGAGCGCTGGAGCTTGACGAGGCGGTCGGCGAGCTTCGGCTGGCGCTCACTGGTGTACGCCGACAAGAGGTTGTCTGCGTGGCGCCGCAGCGCAACCTCGCGACTCATGCTCCTGGTCGCCGCGAACAGCCCCACGGATACGGCCGGCATGGGGAACGCGAAAGGCCACCCGGGCGTCGTGGACACCAGGACGAGCGCGTCAACCCGATCCGGGTGGTCAACGGCCAGTTCCTGGGCCATCATGCCGCCGAGGCTCACGCCCATAATGTGGGCTCTCCGGACACCTGCGTGGTCGAGCACGGCGACGACGTCACCAGCCATGTCGACGACGCGAAACGAACCGGCGGGCAGGTCGCTCAGGCCGCTTCCCCGGTTGTCCACCAGCACAAGCCGGAAATGCCGCTGCAGCTTCCGTACTACCGGCGCCCAGCCGTGGCGGTCGAATCCCATCCCCTGGATCAGAACGAGCCGTGGCCGCCGCCAGTGCACCCTTCCGCGGAGCTCGTAGGCAATTCGCCTCCTGTCGCTCCGGGCGTACCGAGTTCTCATCTGACGTCCCCTCCGGACCAGCCTCAGCCGAGGACGTAGTCGCCGGGTGCGTCACCCACGGCCGGGTTCTGGCCGCTGCCCATGCTTGGCGGCCGGACGAGGTTGCCGGCGCGGGCCTGTGACCACCTGGTCCAGTCCTCCCACCAGGAGCCAGCCTGCCTCGTGGCCGCGGCCCGCCAGCTGGCTCCGTCAGCCGGGTTGCTGTCGGCTGTCTCGTACCACGGCTTTGGCCCAGGCGGGTTGACGATGCCGGCGACGTGGCCGCCGCTGGACAGGACGTACCGGACGTCGCCGCCCAGCAGGCTGGTGGCCCGGTAAGAGGCAGGCCAGGGCACGATGTGATCGTTGATCGCGCCCACTACGTAGGTGTCGTTCTTGACCTCACCCAGCGAGAGCTGCTGGCCGGCCAGTTCCAGTTCGCCGCGGGCGAGTTCGTTGCGGATATAAAGCGAGCGCAGGTAGAAGGAGTGCATGGCGGCCGGCAGCCGGGTGCTGTCGGCGTTCCAGGCCAGCAGGTCGAAGGCCGGGGGATTCTGGCCCATCAGCCAGCCCGACACTACGTAGCTGAAGATGAGGTCGTTGGCACGCAGGAGGTCGAAGGTGCCGGCCATCTGGCTGCCCTCCAGGTAGCCCTTCTCCGCCATCTCGTGCTCCAGCCGCGCGACCGTCTTCTCGTCGGTAAAGGCTCCGAGCACGCCCGGCTGGCTGTAGTCGAGCATGGTGTTGAGTAGCGTGATGGAGCCGATCCGGTCATCGCCGGTCCGGGCGAAATAAGCCGCCAGCATGCCGGTCAGGGCACCGCCCAGGCACAGTCCGGTGATGTCGATTTTCGGGCTGCCGGTGATGTCCGTGATGACGTCGAGTGCTTCCCGGGGGCCGTGGATCAGGTAGTCGTCCAGGGTCACGTCCCGCATGGAGGCGTCTGGGTTGCGGTAGGAGATAGCGAAGACCGTGCGCTCGTGCTGGACCGCCCACTCGATGAAACTGCGGCCTGGGGCCAGGTCCATGATGTAGTACTTATTGATCCACGGCGGGCTGGCCAGCATCGGGACGCTGCGGACCTTCGGTGTCTGCGGCGCGTACTGGATCAGTTCCATGAGCTCGTTCCTGAACACCACCTGGCCCGGCGTGGCCGCCATGTTCTCGCCGATCTTGAAGTGGCTGGTGTCCACCTGGCGCGGGCGCCCGCCGTTGCGCAGCAGGTCATCGACGAAGTTTCCGAGTCCCGCCGCCAGGCTGGCTCCCCCGGTCTCGATCGCCCGCTTGATCACCGCCGGGTTGGTCAGCAGGAAGTTCGTCGGCGCCAGTGCGTCCCGCAGGAAATCAGCGGCCAGCTCTGCCTTGGCGTCGGCTACGGGCTCGCCGGCACCGGCCGCGCGGACGTCATCCGCGAGCTGGATGCCGGCCAGGTACGCCTGCCGGAGCGCGAAGAACGCTGGATTGTCATTCCACGAGGGGTCGGCGAACCGCTTGTCCGCGCCCACGGGAACGGGCGGCTCGGCCTCCGCGCCCAGCCAGCGCGCCGCGGCCACTGGCCCGATCCGCGCCAGGCTGGCCGAGTACCGCATTATGGCCGCGGCGACGTCGCCCGGCTGCCTCGCCGCGCGCGTCAGCACACTGAGAAGCGATTCGCCGAAGCCCGCCAAGTCCACGGAGGCGAACTGGTCGGCCTCCGGGGCCAGTGCCTGGGCAGCCGCCTCCGCGGCTGCCCAGGCCGCCTCCTGCCTGGTCATGCTCGCTCGAAGATGGCGGCAATGCCCTGGCCGCCGCCGATACACATCGTCACCAGCGCGTACCGGCCGGCGATCCGCCTGAGCTCGTACAGGGCCTTGACGACGAGGATGGCGCCGGTAGCGCCGAGCGGGTGGCCGAGCGAGATGCCACTGCCGTTCGGGTTGGTTTTCTCCGGCGGCAGGCCAAGCTCGCGGGCGACGGCGAGCGCCTGCGCGGCAAACGCCTCGTTCACCTCGAACACATCGATCTCGTCTACCTTCAGGCCAGCCCGCTCCAGCACCAGCTGGACGGCTGGCACCGGGCCGATGCCCATGATCCTCGGCTCCACGCCGGCGTGACTGTAGGCGACGAGGCGGCCCAGGGACGCCTGACCGTGGCGGCTGGCGTAGTCACCGCTGGCGAGGACGACCGCGGCGGCCGCGTCGTTGACTCCGGCAGCGTTCCCGGCGGTTACCGTGCCGTCGTCGGCGAAGGCCGGACGTAGCCGGGCCATACCGTCAGCGGAAGCATCCGGCCGGATGTGCTCGTCGGCCACGACGCTGACGGTGCCCTTTTTTGCGGGCGCCTCGACTGCGGTTATCTGCTCGGTGAAGTAGCCGGCGGCTGCCGCCGCCGCAGCCCGGTGGTGACTCTGCACCGCCAGCGCGTCCTGATCAGCGCGCGAGATCCCGAACTCGCGCGCCACGTTCTCCGCGGTCACGCCCATGTGGCAGCCATCGAACGGGTCGGTAAGCGCTCCGACCATGGCGTTGACGGTCACACCGTCGCGCATTCGCTGGCCCCACCGCAAGCCCGGCATCCAGTACTGACTGCGGCTCATCGACTCCACGCCGCCCGCTACCGCGGCGTCCGCGTCACCAAGCTGGATGGCCTGCGCGGCCGAGACGATCGCCTGCAGCCCGCTGCCGCACAACCTGTTGACCGTGAAGGCCGGAGTGGTGACCGGCAGCCCGCCGTTGACGGCGGCGACCCGGCTCAGGTACATGTCCCTGGCCTCGGTGTGAATCACGTGGCCGAAGACGGCGTGGCCGATGTCGGCGGGGTCGGCGCCGGCCCGCCGGACGGCCTCCCGGACGACTGTCGCGGCGAGGTCGCACGGCGGGACGCCGGCCAGCCCGCCGCCATAACGGCCGATGGCGGTCCGGGTGGCGGACAGCACGAAGACTTCTGGAAGATCGTTCATGTCGTTCCCTCACATGTCCAGGCCGCCGTTGACGGCCCATATCTGTCCGGTGATGTAGGCGGACTCGTCGGCGGCCAGGAAACCCACTACGCGGGCAATCTCCTCGGGCCGTGCGAGCCGGCCGACGGGGATCTGCCCCTTGATTCGAGCGAGCACCTTGTCCGGAATGGTGGCCATCATGTCCGTCGCGACGAAGCCGGGAGTTACCGCGTTCACGGTCAGGCCAACCCCGTCGCCTACTGGCCGCTCCGCGCGGTTCAGCTGGAAGATGGCCTCCCTGGCCAGCGACTTCGTCAGGCCGAACAGCCCAGATTTGGACGCCGCATAGTTGGCCTGGCCGATATTGCCGGTCTCACCGATGACCGATGACACGCTGACGATGCGGCCGGTGCCGCGCTCGATCATGTGCTCGAGAGCGGCCTGGGCGATGAAGAACGCACCGGACAGGTTGACGGCGATCACGCGCTGCCAGTCTTCGTCAGACATCTTGGCGGCGGTCCGGTCGATGGTGATCCCGGCGTTATTCACCAGGATGTCGAGGCGGCCGTGCTGATCGATGACGTCGTGCACGACGCGCCGGCAGTGGTCGGCCAGGCCGATGTTGCCTTCGTGCAGCGTGCAGAGCTGATCCGGGTACTCGGCCGACATGGCCGCCTGGAACTTCTCGGCTCCCTCGCGCTCGCGCCAGTAACCGGCCGCAATCGATGCGCCCTCGGCGGCCAGGCGCTGGCCGATCGCCGCTCCGATTCCCCTGGTACCGCCGGTAACCAGGGCCACCCGGCCGCTGACCATTCCCGCGCGTGCCTGCTGCGGCAACTTCGTTGCCGTCGTGGTACCAGGCGCACTGTCTTCCTGCTGTCCCTGCATTGTCTGCTCCCTCTCCTCGTGGCCGACGGTGTCTGGCCCTGCACCGTCATGACCTGGTCCCGGCTGGTCCCTACGGCGTCATGACGATGCGTGCTTTTGCCTGCCCGCGCAGGACTTCCTGGATGGAGTCGTTGACCGCGGCCAGGGGCCGGGTCTCATAGATGACCCGGGTCTGTCCGGCCGCGTGCAAGGCGAACACGTCCAGCAGGTCGGCGCGGGTGCCCACGATGGAGCCGATCACCGAGGTCCCGTTGAGCACGGTGTCGAAGACCGGGATGGGGAGTGTGCCTGCCGCCGGCAGCGCGACGAGCACGAGCCGGCCGCCGCGGCGCAGGCCGGCGTAGGCGGCGGCGAAAGATTTGTCGTCGACGGCTAGGCCGATGGCGACGTCTGCGCCGCCATGTGCTTGCAGGACTGCCGCGGGGTCCTCAGTCCGGGCGTCAATGGTGATGTCCGCGCCGAGTTCCTTGGCGAGCTGAAGTTTCTCGTCGGTGACCTCGATCGCAGCGACGGTGCCGCCGAAGATCTTGGCGTACTGGACGGCGAGATGGCCCAGGCCGCCGACGCCGGAGATCGCGACCAGGTCGGCCGGGCGCACGTTGCCGACCTTGACTGCTTTATAGGTGGTCACGCCCGCGCAGCTCAGCGGGGCGGCGTCGAAGGGGTCGACGCCGTCGGGGACCTTGGCGGCGAAGGCTGCTTCGGCCAGGAAGTACTCGGCATAACAGCCGTCTACGGAGTAACCGGTATCAAGCTGCTCCAGGCACAGCGTCTCCCAGCCGGTGAGGCAGTGCTTGCAGGTGCCGCAGGCATAGCCGAGCCATGGTACGGCGACCCGCTGCCCGATCGTCAGGCTGCTGACTCCCTCGCCCGTCGCGTGCACCAGGCCAACGCCCTCGTGGCCGGGTACGAACGGAGGGCTGGGCTTGACGGGCCAGTCGCCGTTGGCGGCGTGAATGTCGGTGTGGCACAGGCCGGATGCTTCCATCCGGACGGTCACTTGCCCGGGGCCGGGCGACGGGATGGGACGATCCTCCATCACCAGGGGCTGGCCGAACTCCCGTACAACTGCAGCTTTCATTTTTTCCTCCAGATAATGTCCAGCGCCCGCATGTCATACCTCGGTCAGCTGGATTCACGATGATCTTGTGGGCAATTCATTTCTGCTTGATTTCCGGCCTGCCGGGTGCGTGTTCCCGGCAGGCCGGAAGGTTCACGGGGAAATAACTAGCCATTAGCGGCTCCGCTGGCGGGGACGGGCGAGGAAATGCGCCGCCGCCGACACATCTACGCTGACGTTGTCGCGGGTGATGAAGCCGGGGGAGTGGATCGGTATGATCACGATCCGCAGCGACACCCGGTGCAGCGCATTCATTACCGGCACGATGAGGTGCAGCCCCGGCCGCCGCGGCCCCAGCGCCCGGCCCAGCCGGAACAACACTCCGAGCTGGTAATGCTTCACCACCCGCACGGACAACACCAGCCCCAGCGCTACCAATACCACCAAGATAACGACGGCGATATCGGAAACCTTCATGACGATGCTCTCTTGGTGGCCGCGTTGGCAAACTACGCTGTAAGCAACGCTGTAGACCTACAGTAAAACGACTGCTCTGTATGTGTCAACGCCGTAGACCTACTAGTTTGATACTGCGGTAATATTCTCGTCTGAGCACGGTGAGAGCGAGATGGGAGCGAGATGGGAGAAGGTGCTGCGATGACCCCGCCGCGGGCAGGCCGCGCCGGTAGTGACGCCAACGCGAACGGTGACGGGAAGATCAGCCGGGAGGCGGTGCTGACCGCCGCGCTGGACATCATCGACCGTGACGGCGCCGACGGGCTGTCCATGCGCCGCCTCGCCCGCGCGGTGGGCCGGGACCCGATGATCTTGTACCGGCACGCACCGAACAAGGCGGCCCTCCTCGACGACGTCGCCGAGACGGTCCTGGCCCAGCTTACGGTCGATGCAACCGACCCCGATTGGGTCGGCCAATTGCGCTCAGTCGCCCGCAATTACCGCGCGCTCGCTCTCGCCCACCCTCATGTTGTGCCGCTGCTTGTCACGCGGCCCCTGGCCACACCGCTAGCGCTGCGCCCCCATGGCACCCTGCGCCCGCTCGAAGACGTCCTCAAGCTGCTCACGCGGGCTGGTTTTAGCGGTCCCGACGCATTGCACATCTACCGGGCCTTGTTCGGCTTCCTGCACGGCCACGTACTCAACGAACTCCAGGAACTCGTCGACAACCCCGACGAAACTGATGACCTGCTGCGGCTAGGCCTCCACCGGCTGCCCATTGGCGAGTTCCCCCTCCTGCGCAGTCTCGCCCCCGTGCTGGCGAGCTACGACGGCGCCGTAGAGCTTGAACGCGGCCTCGACATCCTGCTCACCGGACTTATCGCCACCCTTACTCCGCCGGCCAATAAGCCTTAGCCAAGGCGCTCACGTCCCCGCCAGCGCGCTGAGCGGTCATGAACGCCAGCACATCGACCGGCCGGACCCGGCGCGGCGTCTTCTGGCGGTTCAGATTGAGCTGGTCAGCAGCTCGTCGAGGTCGGGCGTGGGATGCCCCGTACGGCGCAGCGCTTCCTGCAGCTCTTGAGCGAGAGAGCGCATCTCATCGGGGGCTGCGCGGGTGTGCGCGCCAAACCACAGCTCACCGCGAGGACTGGCGAAAACTCGTCGCCAGTAGGCGACGACGAACGCCGTCGGCAGGCGGAGGAAGAGAACTCGCAGGTTCGTGGGGATCTCGGCATTTCCGGCCACGCGCAGCGCCGTAAACTGCCGATCACTCCGGCGCCGAACACCAGGATGCGCACCTGTGACCTCCCGCCGTGACGGCTGTGTATAGTCATCCAACCGCATCGGCGCCAAGGTTCAGCACCGGCAAAACGAATCGCGCGGCGAACCACGCCGGGCTCGCCGCGCGACTGGGATCACTTGGTCGCGGAGCCGTTCTTCCTGGCCGGGACCTCGCCCTGGCCAGCCGTCAGCGGCGTGGCCGCCTTCAGGACGTCCTCGGTGAACTTCCGCTGGCTGGCCAGCATCTGCTCGGCGAAATCGTAAGCGCTCGCGATCAGATCGTGCGGCTGAGGCAGCTTGTCGGTGAACGGCATGTTCAGTTCAGGCAGGTTCGGGGTGATCGACTGGACCATGCCGGTCCAGGCCTGGATCGCCTCGACTACGGCGGCCTGGCTCTTTCGGGTCGTGCTCAGGATCGCCTCCTGCAGGTCACGGTCCATGATGCGGGCTTCGGTCATGACTCCTCCTCAGGGTCTATGATGCAAACTATAGTAAGCAATGCTTGATTTGTCAAGCGCGATGGGGGCCGGCGAGGGCGTGCCCTGCGCTGCGGGCACGACCGGCCGCTTACAGCCCGGTACCGCGACCTGACACCAGGCCAATAAGCCACCGCGCTGCTTTTGGCCATGGACGCCGATGTCGCGGAAAGGTAACGTGGGGGTGTTGCTCCGGACCCCGGCAGCTGCACCCCGAACTTTACGGGCACAGCGCAGGTCCGGAGTTTTTGCATCTCCCGACGCGATCTGCCCCGAATGACTGGCTCCATCGCTCGTCACTTCGTTACAGATTCAGGAGTCGGTCATGGGCATCATGGCATGGATCGTTCCCGGCCTGCTTTCAGGCATGGTCGCAAAAAGGCCGGCCAGGCGCAGGGGGCCGCCCGGCCTGATCATCATCGGCGTGACCGGCGCCGGCGGTGCGGTCCTAGGCAGCTGCCTCTCATGACCCCCGTCGGGGACAGCATCGGGGCACCGCCGGTCGCCGGGGGGCGCCGTCTAAGGTCCGGCCGCACTGAGAGAGCAGCAAGTCCCGTGCCTGCCCAGCTCACTGCGGGCTATGACGGCAGGGCGCCGTTTCCCGGCAGCGGCCGTCCGCCCCCCACCGTGGGGGGCCACTTCCGGGCAGCGGTGACGGCCGCGATCGTGCTTGTTCCGTTCGTGGGCCTGGTTGTGGCCGTGTGGCTGGCCTGGGGCCATGGCCTGGGCCTGGCCGATGTCCTGCTGGCGCTGGCCTTCTACGTGGTTACCGGCCTTGGGGTCGCGGTGGGGTTCCACCGGCTGCTGACGCACCGTTCGTTCGCGGCGGCCCGGCCGCTGCGGATCGCGCTCGCGGTCGCCGGGTCGATGAGCTTCGAGGGCGACGTCATCGGCTGGGTTGCGACCCACCGCCGCCACCACGCCTTCACCGACCGCCCCGGTGACCCGCACTCCCCGTATCGCTACGGCACCAGCCTGGCTGGCCAGCTCCGCGGGCTGGCCCACGCCCACGCTGGCTGGCTGTTGCGTGATGACCCCACGCCGCCCGCGCGGTACGCCCCGGACATGCTGGCCGACCCGGCCATGCGGATGGTCTCGTCCGGGTTCCCGGCCCTGTGCGCCGCCTCCCTGGCCCTGCCGTTCGCTGCCGGGTGGGTGATCGGCGGCACCTGGCACTCCGCGCTGACCGCGCTGCTGTGGGCCGGGCTGGTCCGCGTCGCCGTGCTGCAGCACGTCACGTGGAGCGTCAACTCGCTGTGCCATGTCTTCGGTACCCGGCCCTTCGCCACGCGCCGCCACGACCGGGCCACCAACCTGTGGCCGCTCGCCCTGGTGTCGTTCGGTGAGAGCTGGCACAACATGCACCACTCCGACCCCGCCTGCGCGCGGCACGGCGCCGACCACGGCCAGGTGGACATCTCCGCCGCCTTGATCCGGATTTTCGAGCACCTGGGCTGGGCCACATGCGTGCACTGGCCCGACCCCGCCCGCCTGGCCGCGCACCGCAACGCCAGGTAGCCAGCACGATCTCTGTGGTTCACAGCTCAGTTGCGGCCGCCTGATTTGCGGACCAGCTCGCTGACGAGCTGCCTGCTGAGGTCGGCTAGGTGCCGGGCAGCGTTCCCCTCCTGGCGGCCGGCGAGCTGCGCGGCTTGGCGTTCGAGGTGGTCCTGGCAGCCGGAGGCACCCGCCAGTTCGTCGCGGTCCGGCGGGGCAGATCGCAGGTCGGCCAGCTGGCGGACCGGGCCTGTGAGCATCCGCAGCAACGCGGCGTAGCTCTCGCCGAATGACGCCGGGAGGCCAAGCGGCTCGTCTCCGGCGGCAGCGTCCAGCAGGACCCGGGCAACGGCCCGGGTCCGGGCGGTCAGCTCCTCCAGGGAATCGAGCACCACGCCGTCGGGCCGCGGCACTGCCCGCTCGACCCTGGCCCGCGGGTTCCAGCGGAGGCTCTCCCGCGCGTTCCGCGCGGCGGCGCGGGCCTGCTCCGCCGCCCTGCTGAGCTGCCGGTCATGTCGCGGCCAGGACTTCCCCGGGGAGTACCGGCCGGCCGCCGCGCCGGCCAGGTCGTCCAGGGCGGCGGCGAGATCATCACCCCATTGCCGGACCGCGTGCTCGGCTGGGCGCAGCTGCAGCGGCGGGAACACCAGGACATTGACCGCCAGCCCGATGACCACCCCGATGCCCACGTCGATCAGCCGGGGGGTGAGATAGTGCAGCGGCTGGTAGCCGCCTATCAGCAGCACGAACAGTGCCGTGAAGGTAACCTGCGTGCTCTGCCCGCCCAGCCGCCGCCAGCTGCCGATCACCACCCCCGCCAGCACGACCACCGCGATGCCCGCGATCGACGGACCCAGCACCAGGGCCACCGGAATCGACAGCACGGCGCCGAGCACGAACCCGGCCACGTACTGGAGGCCCTCGCGCAAAGACCGGGCCACCGTGGGGGACACGCCCAGCAGCGCCGCAAGGGGAGCGAAATAAGGGTCCTGCTGGCCCGCCGCGTACCGGGCCAGCGCCCAGGCCGCCATCGCCGCCAGGGCGCATTTGGCAGCTACCCGGCCGCGGTCCTGCCAGTATCGGACCGGCCCGGACGACGCAGGCTGAAACGGCGCTGGCAGCCGCGACCACCACGATTTCGCGCCGCCCCGCCGCGTACGCCCGATCACCACACTGCGCTGCATCCCCCACCGCTACCCGCAAACCCGCAGATCATCACCCAATCGGAG
>CAVQPP010000176.1:0-6035 GCA_963714445.1 uncultured Actinomycetota bacterium | reverse complement strand
CCCCAAAGCCACCTCGGTCAACGGCTACATCACCGGGCCGGACCCGTCGCCCGACCAGCCGCTGGGCCGCGGCGGCCGCGTGCTGTTCGGCTGGTGCGGCGACGGCGACAGGCCCAGCCGTGAGTTCCCCAGCTTCCGGCTGTCCGCCGCGAGTGCGGACGTGTTCGACGCCGCCGCCGCGCGCATCGGGGCCGTGATCGCTGCCCGCACCACCTACGGCCACTCCGGAGGCTGGGACGGCGCCGGGCCGCGCCCCACGCCGGCCCTGGTCGTGCTGTCGCACCGCCCCGCCCGGCTGGGTCCGAAGGCCAGACGTTCGTAGCTACCGGCATAATAAATGGGAATCATTGAGAGGCATATGATCATGGCAGTGACCGACCAGCAGGTAGCCGCGCTGCGCGCCCAGCTGGCGAACCAGCCCGACGAGCACAAGCGGCTTTTCCGCCAGCTCGACTGGGCCACCGAGGGAGTCCCGTACTCGGCACTGATTGACGCCGGGTTCTTCGAGGCAGTCAACCGGCGGTTCGCCAACGGCACCACCACCGCCGCCGTGACGGCGTATGTCGGTGCTGTCCGGTCGCGGCTGGGCAATGCCGCTGACGCCGTCAACCCGGAGGCCTCCGAGCGGCTCATTCTCAAGGTCCTCGGCCGCGGCTCAGTGGCCGACCTGGACACCCAAGGTCGCCTTCTCCGCCGACGGACTGCTGCTGGCCGCCCTGATCACCAATGAGGACCTCGACGACGCCCGGCTGGATGAGTTCATGGCCAGCGCCCGGATGATGGCCGACCAATGGCTCACCTGACCAGGCCCCGCGCCCTGGGGAACACGGCGATGCTGGCCAACGATCAGCAGATGGTCTTGCTGCACGCCTACCTCAACGGCCAGGCAGGCGCCGCGAGCCGCGCGTTAAGCCAGCTCACCGGACCCGGAGCGGCCGACGGCCTGGCCGGGCTCACCTACGCCGCCGCCGCGTGCTTGCTGCCGTACTTAAAGTTCGGCCCCGCCTGGTCGCGCGGCGACGTAATCACCTTCGTCGCTCGGGTACGGGCGCTGCTCAGCGACGAACCAGCAGCCCTCGACCCCCATGCCGCCGAACGCGGCTCCCGCAGCGCCCTCGGGGACACACCAGACACACCGCTTCCCAGTCCAGCAGCCAGGGCCCGCGCACAGGTCCTCCTCCTCGGCGCACTCACCCAGAGCCTGGCCCTCGACGAGCCGAGCACTAGCCGCTCTCCTCCAGCAAGCCCGCCAGCTGGCCAGCCACACCCTCCCCGCCGGCCAGTGAACCTGGTTGCGGGTGTGCGCTACTTGGAAGTTCGCCGGGCTGAACGTCAACCTCCAAGACACCCGTCCTGGATAGCGTCGCTCCTGCACCATGTGCCGTCAGGGCGCCGGGCCGTCGGAAGTGACGGAGCACCGCCATGATCCTGATCGCCGGCCTGGTTGAGCGAGCACGGCAAATAGGGTCATCACGCCCGGAAACAATTACGAAATAAATGCTCAACCTGCCGCTACGCCAGACTAGCCAGCGGGCACCCTGGCCAGGTGACGATCTCGGACCCGTCCCGCGAGCCGATGCTGGACCGGGCCATGCCCGCCGACGCCGTGCCCGGGTCCACCATCCCAGAGGACAGTGAGGCCGAGATCCAGCTCCGCGACGGCACCTGGGTCTGGGCTCAGGTGATCGGCCAGCGCAAGGACCGGCAGGGCCGCTGGTGCGTCGGGCTGCGCTGGTACGCCTTGCTGTCGGTCGGTGGCCGCGAAGGCTGGTACCTGCTGAACCGCCGCTACATCCGCCGCCAGAAGGGTCAATTATTGCATCAGATGCAACATTCAGCCGGTGGCGTACCGCTGTCGGCGACCAGCGCTGGCAGCAGCTGCGCACCTGCCTCGCAGACGCCACCATCCCGCTCGCCGCCCGCGCGTCCGGCGTCGTCGCGCTGCTTTACGGCGCCGCGCTCAGCCAGGTCCTCCTGCTGCACGTCGCCGACGTGGCCACCATCAGCGGACGGTGTCACCTTCGGCTGGGCCAGCACCCGGTCCTGGTGCCACCAGCCATCGCCCGGCTGCTGCGCGACCAGGCCGCCGCGGCGGCCACCCAGCCCACCGCTCCCGAGACCGGCCCATGGCTGTTTCCCGGCCAGCCCGGACTCCGGCCCATCACCTCGGCCGCCATCCTCACCCACCTCAACCACCGCGGCATCCAGATCCGCGCCGCCCGCACCGCCGCGCTCATCGACCTGGTCGGCCAGCTGCCCCCCGCCGTCCTGGCCAGCCTGCTCGGCCTGGCCCCCAGTACCGCCGAGCGGTGGAGCCGCCGAATGGCCAGCGACTGGGCCACCTACCTGCACGCCCGCAACAAGGCACTAGAAGAAGCCTTGTTGGACTTACCGGCGACAGCAAGACCGACAGCATCAACCGGGCGATCCAGATCTACGCCTACATCGAGCGAGTCCTGCACCTCTGGCGGGTCGATCTACGTTCGCGAGACCCCCGACCAAGAGCCAGAACGGCTGAAGATCTTCTAAGCATCCAGGGCGACGGTCACCAACCGCGTGGGGCCCGTCGCCACTCACAGGTCCGCTCACGATGACATCACCCAGGGCTCCCTATCAGGCTGAAGTCACCTTCACGCCTCGGATCCGCACCCGCGGCCAGCCCACACCAGGACCGAATAACACCGCATTCGAATACTGGGTGTCCGCCAGTTTTTTGTTTTTTAGGGCATTAAATGCAACAAATAAGCCGGTTGCGCTGGCCGGGTCAGCGCGGCCCACCGACCTGCGGATTCTCGCGGGTAAAACTCTGTGTAACTTCTTCTTTGCTTTCGGTCACGAGATCGCCGCGGTGGCGGCCCGCGTGGCGGAGTTGGCAGGGCCGCGGGGACAGCGCGACTGCGGGCTGCGGCACCTCGGCTGCGGCCTGTGACCGTCTGGTTGGCGCCAGGTCACCAGCCCAGGGGATGAGGTCTCATCATTATCAGCAAGCGTGTCACCCGTGTAACGCCGCCGCAGCGACGGCTGCGGGACCCTCCCGGCCGGCCCGGCCAGCGCGGCCAGCACCGGGACCGGGGCCAGCGCCGGGAGCCCGGCGGGATACCCGACGTTTTCCGGGCGCCTGTATAGCGTGGCCGCCAGTTCCGCCAGCAACGTCTGGGCGGCCGGTCTGCACCCCGATTCGTCGATGATCTTGCATGGAACGGCAAAGCCTGGACTCAGTCACTCGCCAACACGCTCGGCTATTTCCTCGGCGTGGCCACCGACTCCCGGACTGACGCCTTGGCGCGGGCGGCACCAACTGGTTCAGCCCCAGCGAAACCTTCATCGAACACTGGAAGGCCAGGCCTGGACCCACGTGCCTAGCCCAAGCCCCGGCGGCGACGGCTATCTCAGCGCCGTGACGGCGATCTCCGGAACTGACGCCTGGGCCGTCGGCCTGATCGGCCCCGGCGGGAACGGCTCCCCGGGTAACACGACCCCCTGATCGAGCACTGGATCGGCACGCCCTGGAAGCAGGTGCCGTGCCCGGTCCCAGCTAACGGCGGCCAGTTGTATTCCGTCTCGGCGACCTCCCCCACCGACATGTGGGCGGTCGGCTGGACCGGCGGAGACGCCACGACCGACGGCCAGCAGACCCTGATCGAGCACTGGAACGGCACCGCCTGGACCCGGGTGCCCAGCCCCAACCCCGCTGATGCCGGGAACTTCCTCCATGGCGTGGCCGCCACCTCCCCCGCCGACGCGTGGGCTGTCGGCCAGGCCAACTACACCGGCCACGAAGATCCCCTGATCCTGCACGGAACGGCACGACCTGGCAGCAGGTCCCCAGCAACAGCCAATCCCCCGACGCCGAACTGAGCTCGGTGGCCACCACCTCCGGCCACGACGCCTGGGCCGTCGGCATGAGCAACGCGAGCACATGCAGCCCTCAGTGCGGGACCCTGACCTGCATGGAACGGCACCACCTGGTCCCGGGTAGCCAGCCCCAACCCGCCCGCCGGCGACCTGAACAACCTGACCGGGGTCGTCGCCATCTGCCCACATAACGCCTGGGCGGTCGGCACCACCGATTACGCCAACACCTTGATCACGCACTGGAACGGCAAAACCTGGAGCTGACCACAACCGGCGTTCATCGCGACCGGCACTGACCAGCCCGGCCGGCACCCCGCCCCACCCAGCGCGGATCGCGTGGTACCAGTCGCCGAGTAGCTCGTCATTCGCCTGGTGGCATGCTGCGCCAATACGCACGTCATGAGGTGCTGCCGGTATCCGCCTGCCTGCCGGGTCATCATCATCCTGTGCGCGGGCCGCGGGAATGGTTAATTCGGTCGGCCAGATTGTTTCACCCGGTGCTACGGTAATCGCGCCGTCATTCCCGCCAGGAACGAAAGGAGAATTGCAAATGATATGGGGGGGAATGAGAAAGACCCGCGCCATGCCCGCGCCGTCTACCAGGCCGACGGGGGCCCGGGACATGGTGCGCGTTGCGGTAACGGTCCTGGCCGGGCTGGCGGTCACCACCGCCGCGGCGCCCGCCCTCGCCGCGCAGCACCCAGCACGCCTGGCCGGGACTGGGCAGCATCGGTCACCAGCCGCATGCACCCCGGCCCCCAGCGGACCCACCAGCCCCGGGCGACCAACATACGTGCGCCACCCGGGCAAACGGCACCCTGTGGTGCTGGGCCGACAACGCCTACGGTGACCTCGGCATCGGAACCAGACCGGCCAGGATCGGCCCCGGCCGGTCACCACCCCAGCCGCAGGCGGCTGGGCCGATGTCACCGCCGCGGCGACCCACCTGCGCCATCCGCAGCGGCGGCACCCTGTGGTGCTGGGGGCGACAACGCCTACGGAGAGCTCGGCATCGGCAACCAGACCGGCCAGGATCGGCCCCGGCCGGTCACCACCCCAGCCGCAGGCGGCTGGGCCAGCGTCACCGCCGCGTGACCACACCTGCGCCATCCGCAGCGGCGGCACCCTGTGGCGCTGGGGCGACAACGCCTACGGAGAGCTCGGCATCGGCAACCAAACCGGCCAGGATCGGCCCCGGCCGGTCACCACCCCAGCCGCAGGCGGCTGGGCCAGCGTCACCGCCGGCCGCGACGACACCTGCGCCATCCGCAGCGACGGCACCCTGTGGTGCTGGGGCCGCAACGAGACCGGCCAGCTCGGCATTGGCAACCAGAACAACCAGAACCTGCCGCGGCAGGTCACCACCCCGGCACCGGGCGGGTGGGCCAGCGTCACCGCCGGTGGCGACTACACCTGCGCCACCCGCACCGGCGGCACCCTGTGGTGCTGGGGCTTCGGCGACGACGGCCAGCTCGGCACCGGCGTCGTCGACGCCCAAGTTCTGCCGCTTCAGGTGACCACCCCGGCACCGGGAGGCTGGGCCAGCGTCACCGCCGGGGGCGACCACACCTGCGCCATCCGCACCAACCACGCCCGGCGGTGCTGGGGCCTCAACAACAGCGGCCAGCTCGGCCTCGGCTACTACACGACGGGCCCCGGCGTCGGTATATCCATACCGCAGCAGGTCACCAGCCCGGCCGCGGCAGGCTGGGCCACCATCGCCGGTGGCGGCGCGCACACCTGCGCCATCCGCGCCGCCGGCACCCTGTGGTGCTGGGGCTTCAACACTAGCGGCCAGCTCGGCATCGGCAACCTGACCTACGAGACCGACCTGGCGCAGCGGGTCACCGGTCGCCTGCCCCGCTGCCAGCCAGCATCCCGCGCTGAGCAGACAGCCGACCCCGAGCCCTGGTTTTCGCGCCGGTCAGCAGGGATGGGCGGTCACCAGTGGCCGCCCATCCTTATGCATTCGCCGAAAAGGCGGCCTGGACGAAATAACGCCTGCCCCGCCGCACCAGCGATACCGGGCTAGGATCCGGCAAGATGGGATGGTGCCCGAGTCCCGCCCAGTCGCGGGCAGCGAGGCGCTCACGGTCCGGGCACTGTGGACGGCCGCTTTCCCCTGTCCCAGGCTGCTAGTGAACCGGCAACCGCTGAACGGCCGGATTTGTCACAAGTCA
>CAVQPP010000175.1:0-5879 GCA_963714445.1 uncultured Actinomycetota bacterium | reverse complement strand
GGGGTGACCCATCTGCACTACGACGTCCAGAAGTGACGGAGCACCGCCATGATCCTGATCGCCGGCCAGGTTGGGCGAGCAGGGCAAATAGGGTCATCACGCCCGGAAACAATTACGAAATAAATTCTCAACCTGCCGCTACGCCTGACTAGCCAGCGGGCACCCTGGCCAGGTGACGATCTCGGACCCGTCCCGCGAGCCGATGCTGGACCGGGCCATGCCCGCCGATGCCGTGCCCGGGTCCACCATCCCAGAGGACAGTGAGAGGCCGAGATCCAGCTCCGCGACGGCACCTGGGTCTGGGCTCAGGTGATCGGCCAGCGCAAGGACCGGCAGGGCCGCTGGTGCGTCGGGCTGCGCTGGTACGCCTCGCCGTCGGTCGGCGGCCGGGAAGGCTGGTACCTGCTGAACCGCCGCTACATCCGCCGCCAGTTTTTTTAGCAACGGAATCGGAAAGGCGGTCACGCGTAGGTGCGCACCACTTCTTCGATCAGGGGCATGACGCTTTGGATCACTGGCGGCCGGTCCGGGAAATGGGCCAGCAGGCTGAGCAACTCCCGCAGGTGGATGAGCAGCGCTCGGTCGCGCCAGCCGGGTTCGAGCGGGCTGACCTCCTCGTATGCGGCGAAATAGCGCTCGGGTACCACGTCGCCGCGCCAGCAGTACATCATGCTGATGTCGATCTCAGCCCAGCCGAAAGATGCGGCCGGGTCGATCAGCGCCGCTCGTCCGCCGGGCGTGGCTAGCACGTTGCCGGTCGCAAGATCGCCGTGCGTCAGCACCGGCGGCATCGGGGGCACCAGTTGTGGCAGCCGGGCGCAGATCCGCTCGATCGACGCCCGCTGCGATTGGCCCACCAGCGCCTGCACGCCCGGTTCGGGCAGGTAGCGCAGCAATCGCTGGCTGGCATAGAACGCGTGTCCGTCGTCGTGCCACGCGTTGCGCTGGGGCAGCCGGCCCAGCCAGCCGTCGCGGTGCCAGCCGAACCGCTCGCCGCGCACGCCATGCATGCCCGCCAGCGCGCGTCCGGCCCGTTCCCAGAACTGCGGGCTCTCACGGCCGGCAGGCTGGCGCGGCACGAACGCCTCCATCACCAGATGGGTGGCGCTGACCGCGAACACTCGCGGGGCGGCCATCGCGCCGCTGGCCCGGATCGCATCGAGCCCTTCAGCCTCCACATCGAACATGTCCGGCGCGACGCCCCCGGTCGTCTTGACCACCGCCCGGGACCCGTCGTTGCGGGTCACCAGCCAGGTGATGTGGATGTCGCCTCCGGTCAGCCGCTGCGCGTCGCGAACCTCGCCGACGCCGGCCAAGCCCTCAGGGAACCGCAGCACCGTCCCAGAATGCCCGATCAGCACTCCCATAAGCCCGGCCGCGCTGCGTCCGGGCGCCGAATATCACCCAGTTCGAGTTACTCCGCTGGGCCATAATAAATGGGAATCATTGAGGGACACATGATCATGGCAGTGACCAACCAGCAGGTAGCCGCGCTGCGCGCCCAGCTGGCGAACCAGCCCGACGAGCACAAGCGGCTTTTCCGCCAGCTCGACTGGGCCACCGAGGGCGTCCCGTACTCGGCGCTGATCGACGCGGGGTTCTTCGAGGCGGTTAACCGGCGGTTCGCCAACGGCACCACCACCGCCGCCGTGACGGCGTACGTCGGTGCTGTCCGGTCGCGGCTGGGCAGTGCCGCTGACGCCGTCGACCCGGAGGCCGCCGAGCGGCTCATCCTCAAGGTCCTCGGCCACGGCTCCGTAGCCGACCTGGACGCCAAGGTCGCCTTCTCGGCCAAGCAGCTGCTGCTGGCCGCCCTGATCGCCGACGAGGACCTCGACGACGCCGGGCTGGATGAGTTCATGGCCAGCTCCCGGATGGTGGCCGACCAATGGCTCACCTGACCAGGCCCCGCGCCCGGGAACACGGCAATGCTGGCCAACGATGAGCAGATGGTCTTGCTGCACGCCTACCTCAACGGCCAGGCAGGTCACGCGGCGACGTGATCACCTTCGTCGCCCGGGTACGGGCGCTCCTCAGCGACGAACCAGCAGCCCTCGACCCCCGCGCCGCCGAACACCAGCTCCGCAGCGCCCTCGGGGACACACCAGGCACACCGCTCCCCAGCCCAGCAGCCAGGGCCCGCGCACAGGTCCTCCTCCTCGGCGCCCTCACCCAGAGCCTGGGCCTCGACGAGCCGACACTAGCCGCCCTTCGCCAGCAAGCCCGCCAACTGGCCAGCTACACCCTCCCCGCCGGCCGCTGAACCTGGTTGCGGGTGTGCGCTACTTGGAAGTTCGCCGGGCTGAACGTCAACCTCCAACACACCCGTCCTGGATAGCGTCGCTCCTGCACCATGTGCCGTCAGGGCACCGCGCCGCCGGAAGTGACGGAGCACCGCCATGATCCTGATCGCCGGCCTAGTTGGGCGAGCACGGCAAATAGGGTCATCACGCCCGGAAACAATTACGAAATAAATGCTCAACCTGCCGCTACGCCAGACTAGCCAGCGGGCACTCTGGCCAGGTGACGATCTCGGACCCGTCCCGCGAGCCGATGCTGGACCGGGCCATGCCCGCCGATGCCGTGCCCGGGTCCACCATCCCAGAGGACAGTGAGGCCGAGATCCAGCTCCGCGACGGCACCTGGGTCTGGGCTCAGGTGATCGGCCAGCGCAAGGACCGGCAGGGCCGCTGGTGCGTCGGGCTGCGCTGGTACGCCTCGCCGTCGGTCGGCGGCCGGGAAGGCTGGTACCTGCTGAACCGCCGCTACATCCGCCGCCAGAACCCCGCTTTATTGCATCGGATGCAACATTCGATCGGACGCATTGCATCTGTTGGTGCAGGTCACGGGGGTACCGCAGTGGTCGTGTGGCCGGTCGGCTCATGTTCAGCGGCCTTAGGGCCTACGCTGCTGTTGTGTCGTTCGGGGGGCGGCGTCACCGGGCCGTGACAGAGGAGCTTGCCGAGACGCTAGAGGACGTGGCGGAGCGGGGTATCGGCTCGCGGGTGGTGCTGGTGGCTGTTCCGGCTGGCTGGGGCCGGTCCACGGTCCTCCGGCAGTTCAGCGCGGTAGCGAGCGCTGATGACCGTCCGGTCACCCTGGTGGCGTCGATCTATGGGAACTTGCCACCTGGGCGCGCGGTCCAGGCCCTGGAGGTGCGGCAGGCGCTGGAAGCTGTGGCGCGGGAGCCGTGGCTTGTCCGGCGGTTGGGGCTAGATGCCACGGCGGGGCGGGCGCAACTCGGTCTGGGCCTGAGCGGGCTCGTTGCATCAGGGCTGGCGGAGGCGACGGGGCTGCTGGTGGCATCATTGGCGGTAACGGCGGCGGGAAGCGCATGGGATGACAGCCCCGCGGGAGAAGCTGGCGGGATTGCCCGGGCTGCGCGCTACCTGGCCCGGGTGTCCGCACAGATCCCCATTGTGGTGATCATCGACGATGCCGATTGCCTCGACCCCGGTCTGGCGCTGGCGCTGATCCACGGTCTGGTGGGACGAGTGGACGGGCAGATGCTGGTGGTGGCCGCAGCTGCTCCCGGCAGCGACCTGGCTGTGGCGCTGACCCAGCATCCGGTATATGACCTGGCCGGGCGGGTGCAGCAGGCCGAGGCGGACCCGTCCATGGGATACACGGACCGGGTCGAGTTGAGCGGCGAGTTGCTGCCGGGCTTGCCCGCAGCCGGTGTGGAGCGCATAGCCCGGCGGACCACATCCTTCACGGAGGTGTTCGCGGTAGCGGCTGTAGGGCGCCTGACCGACCTGGGACCACGGACGGACACAGCGGAGACCGTCGCTGTGGTGGATGCGGTCACCAGCGCGGTGCTCGACCGGGCGCGGCCATCACCGGAGTCAGTGGTGCTGGCCTGGGCAGGCGGCGCGCTGCACGAGCGCCAGACCAGTTCGGCACTGCAGATTCTGGGCGCCGGGCGGCAGGCGAATGACCCGCGGGTGACGGGAGAGGGGGTACTTGTACGCCTCGCTGGCCCGGTGGATGCGCGGCTGACTGAGCAGGTCATGACGCTGCGGCCGGAGAGCCTGCGAGGGATAGCCGCGGCGGTGCTGGGTGAGGCGGCCAGGCTGGCACGGGATCCCGGCGCTGGGATTGTGGAGCGGGTGGTGGCCTGCCAGGCCGTTCATCACGTCCGCGGCCACTTGGCCGACCGCAGCGGGCTGACCCAGGTGCAGATGAGGTTGATCCGAGGTCTGGAAAGGCTTGGCGACCACGCCGCTGCCTACGACTTGGCCATGACGGTCCTCGCTGAGCTCGGTGCCGTGCCGCCCGCCGCCTGCGACGCGGGGCTGCGGCAGGAACTCCTGATGACCGTACCGCGGCTGGCCCAGACCCGGCTGGGCCCGGGCCCCGAGGATGACCGGCTTACCGCCGAGGCGGTGGAGCTGGCCCTATCCGGCGGGGCGCTCGTGCGGCCCGAAGCTCGCGTGTGGGCCGCGGTCGACCTGCTGCACCGGCCCGGCCACCGCCAGGACGGGCTCCGGCTGGCTCGCCAGACCACCGACGAACTGGAAGCTGGCTGCGTCCACGGCGAGCTGGCCGGCCAGTGGCGGCTGCTGCTGGCTTTCCACGCCGGCCGGGCCGGCGACACCGCCCTGGCCCAGCGGCTGCTTGCCACCATGATCAGCGCCGGCCGGCCCGGGCAGCAAGACGCCGCCGCCGCCGTCCTGCGCGCCATCGGCGGGCCGCACGCCGACACTCGCCTGCAGATCATCCTGCTCGAGCATGAACTCGCCCGCACTCCCGCCATCGCTGATGAGGACATGCTGCGCCTGCACCACTCCTTGGCGGCCGCCCACTTTGTGCTCGGCGACTACCGCTCAGCCCTCCACCACGCCCGCCAGGAACTTCCCCTGCGCCGCCGCATCCAAGGCGACGACCACCCCCACACCCTGGCCGCCCGCGCCGACATCGTGAATTGGACCGGCGTGGCGGGGGATTCGGCCGGGGCGCTGCGCCTGGCCTGGGAGCTGCTGGCCGACCAGGCGCGGATCTTGGGCCTCGACGACCCGGCCACCCTGCGAACTCGCAGCCAGGTCGCGGTCTGGACCGGCCGGGTGGGGGATGTGGCCGGGGCGCTGCGCCAGTGTCAGGAGCTGCTGCCCGACCTGGTCCGGGTCCTGGGCCCCGACCACCCTGGCACCCTGACTGTCCGCGCCGACGTCGCGGAGTGGACGGGCGTGGGGGATGCGCCCGGGGCGCTTCGCCAGTCTCAGGTGCTGTTGCCCGAGCTAATCCGAGTCCTGGGCCCTGACGCCTCCCTCACCCTGCAAACTCGCAGCCAGATCGCACACTGGACTGGTGTGGTGGGGGATGTGGCCGGCGCGCTGCGCCAGTATCAGGAGCTGCTGCCCGACCTGGTCCGGGTCGTGGGCCCCGACCACCCTGGCACCCTGTCCACCCGTGTTTTCAACGCAGGGTGCATCGGTGTGGCGGGGGATGTGGCCGGCGCGCTACGCGAGTATCAGGAACTGCTGCCCGACCTGGTCCGGGTCGTGGGCCCCGATCACCCCGACACCCTGTCCACCCGTTACCTCATCGCGCTGTGGTCAGAGGTCTTGGCGGCGGATACCGCTCCCAACGGCACGGGTGAGGCCGTCGATCCCGGGAACGCGAAACCTCTCTCAGGCTGAAAGTCCCATGTCAAACCGCCTCGTCCTCGTGCACCTGAGCCGGAATATCCACCCCTTCGAATACTGGCTCTCCGCCAGCTAATCCTGCCAAGACCCGATCCCTCAACCGCGATCCCGGGCGGATCCTGACCCGGCACGAAGCCCGGGCCCGCCTGCGTCTAGCCCGGGCTGAATCCAGACCTGGCCGCCGAAGCACAGCAGGCCTGAATCACTCCAAGCTGTCGGATTTGTCACAAGCCA
>CAVQPP010000174.1:0-3438 GCA_963714445.1 uncultured Actinomycetota bacterium | reverse complement strand
TGTTGTGGTGCCTTGGACCGATTACGTATTGCTGCTGATCTCGCCGTCTATCGCGCGCAATACGGGCTGCCGGCGTGCACGACGGCGAACGGCTGCTTCAGCAAGGTGGACCAGACCGGCGGCACCGCGTATCCCTCCCCCGACGCGAGCTGGGCCACTGAGATCTCGCTCGACCTGGACATGATCTCGGCGGCCGCCCCCGCCGCGCACATCATCCTGGTCGAGGGGAACACCCCCGCCTTCACGGATCTCGCCGCCGCAGTGGACGAGGCCGTCGCGCTCGGCGCGGGCTATGTCTCGAACTCGTACGGCTCGAACTACAACTCGACGCCGGGCAGCGGTGAGGACCCCTCCGAGACGACCACGCTCGACGCGTTCTACAACCACCCCGGAGTGGCGGTGGTGGCCGGTACCGGCGACAGCGGCTACGGCGTGTCGTACCCAGCCGCGTCGCAGTACGTCACCGCGGTCGGTGGCACCTCACTGACCAGAGACTCCAGCACCCGCGGGTGGTCCGAGTCGGTCTGGAACAACAGCCACGGCGCGCCCCGGCTCCGGCTGCTCGCTCTATGAACCCAAGCCGGCGTTCCAGGTGGATACCGGCTGCACGATGCGTGCTACGGCGGACGTCGCCGCCGACGCCGATCCCACCACCGGTGTCGCCGTCTACGACAGCTACCAGTCAGCAGGCTGGGGTGAGTTCGGCGGCACGAGCGCCGCGACTCCGCTCATCGCCGCCGTATACGCCGACGCCGGCGCACCGGTGGCTGGAACGTATCCGAACTCGTACCCGTACGCCGCGCCTGTCGCGCTCAACGACGTGACCTCAGGTTCCAACGGCACGTGCAGCACGGCGTACCTGTGCAACGCGCAGGCCGGCTACGACGGCCCCACCGGCCTCGGCACACCCGACGGCACCGTAGCGTTCACGTCCGGACCGCACGGCTTGGTGCAGGGCACGGTGACCGACGCGACGACGGGAGCGAAACTCGCCGGCGTGAAGATCGAGATCAGCGACGCCGCCTCCACCTCGGGCTCCGCGATCACGGGTGCCGACGGTACGTACTCGATCTCGGTGTCTCCGGGCACGTACACCGTCGCCGCCAGCGACTACGGGTACGCGACTTCGTCGGTTTCCTCGGTGACCGTCATCGACGAGCAGACGGTCACCGAGAACTTCGCCCTCGCCGCGGTGGCGCGGGTAACCGTCAGCGGCGTCGTGACGGACGGTTCGGGTAAGGGCTGGCCGCTGTACTCCTCGATCACGGTGGACGGGACGCCCGGCGGCCCGGTCTACACGAACCCGAAGACCGGCGCCTACAGCCTTCAGCTGCCGGTCAACGCGACGTACACGCTGCACGTGACGGCCGCGTACCCCGGCTATCAGCCCGCTGTCCAACAGATCGCGGTCGGCACGAGCGCGGTCGCCCAGAACATCGCAGTGCCCATCGATACGGCTGCGTGCGACGCCCCCGGTTACGCCCTGACGCACCACGGCGCGTTCGAGTCCTTCGACACGACGTCGGCCCCGGCCGGCTGGACGGTCACCAACGGCGCCAACACCGTCGGCGGCTGGGCGTTCGACGATCCCGGCGCGCGCGGCAACCTCACCGGCGGCAGCGGCGGCTTCGCGATCGTGGACAGCGACTTCCTCGGCATCGGCAACAGCCAGGACACCGAGCTGATCTCGCCGGTCGTCGACCTGAGCTCGCAGACCGCGCCGGCGCTCGCCTTCGACACCTACTTCAAGCCCTACGGCGCCTCCGCCGGCGACGTGGACCTGAGCCTCGACGGCGGCGCCACCTGGGTAAACCTGTCGCATTACACGGCCTCGACGGTCAACGGCCACCAGGTGATCGACCTGGCGCAGGCGGCTGGCAAGACTGCGGTCCAAGTCCGCTTCCATTACACCGGGACCTGGGCGTTCTACTGGGAGCTGGACAACGTCCTGCTCGGCACCGACACCTGCGACCCGGTCCCCGGTGGCCTGCTGGTCGGGCAGATCACCGACGCGAACACGCACGCCGCCGCTGCCCGGCGCGACGGTCACCGTCTCCTCGACCGGCATGTCCGGGACCTCGGCGGTCACCCAGGACCCGGCGCTGAGCGGGGCGTTCTACTGGCTGTTCGCCCCGGCCGGCAGCCAAACGATCACGGCGGCCAAGTCCCACTACGCGACCACGACCCGCACGGTCGCGATCCGGTCCGACTCCGTGGCGGAATCCGACTTCGCACTCAAGGCCGGACGGCTGACCGTCTCACCGGCCTCCATCAGCAAGTCGCTGGCTTGGGCGACCTCGGGAACGACGACGCTGACGGTCAAGAACACCGGCAGCGCCCCCGCGACGCTGAACCTCGCCGAGAACCCGGGCGGTTTCACCATCCAATCGCCGGCGCGTCCGGCCCCGATCCAGCAGCTTTCCGGAACCTTCCCGAAGACCGACATGTCCGTCTACGCGAAGACCCACAAGGCCGCCGCGAAGGTGCCCGCGAGCCCGACTGCCGGTACCGCCTGGCAGCCGATCGCGAACTATCCGACCACCGTCCAGGACAACCTGGCCGAGTTCAACGGAGGCACGCTCTACTCAGGGTTCGGGTTCGACGGCACGAATGACCTCAAAACCCTGTATTCCTATGATCCGACCGGTGGCGCGTGGACCCAGCTGGCCAGTGCGACCGACACCCGCGAGACCCCGGCGCACGGCTTCATCGGCGGCAAGCTGTACGTGGCCGGCGGCTGGGGCCCGAGCGGCAATCCGGACGGCCTGACCGAGATCTACGACCCGGCGGCCAACGCCTGGTCCACCGGTCCGGCCTGGGCCGCCCCGCTGGCCGGTTCAGGCAGCGCGGTGCTCGGTGGCAAGCTGTACGTCGTCGGTGGCTGCGATGCCTCGACGTGCGGCAAGACCAGCGTCTCCGTGCTCGACACCACCACGGGCACCTGGTCGTCGGCCGCGGCGTATCCGGAAACGACCTCGTGGGTCGCGTGCGGCGGGATCAACTTCAAGGTCTACTGCGCGGGCGGAACCGACGGTACCAACGCCAGTCAGCACACGTACGTCTACGACCCCGCCGCCGACACGTGGACCAGGGTGGCGGACATGCCGACCGGAGTGTGGGGCTCGGCCTATGCCGCGGCCAACGGTGAGCTGCTGGTCCAGGACGGCATCGTCGGCGGCGCGCTGACAAACCAGGGATGGATCTACGACCCGGCTTCGGATAGCTGGAGCACGCTGCCCAACGCCAACGCCGCGGCGTACCGCTTCGGCGGGGCGCTCGGGTTCTACACCGTTGGCGGAGGCCAGGGGCTCAACGCGACCCCGCTGAACGCCGCGGCCGTTCTGCCCGGCTACGACCAGGGCGGCGCCTCCGACGTGCCGTGGCTCTCGGAGAGCGCCACGACCGTCACGGTCGCACCCGGTAAGAGCGCGACGATCA
>CAVQPP010000173.1:0-12074 GCA_963714445.1 uncultured Actinomycetota bacterium | reverse complement strand
CTCATGTGTGGCCCGGCCCGAGGTCAACTGGCCTTGGTCTGCGGACCGACCGGGAGATGTCGGTCGCGGCGCCTACGCTTGCCGCCATGGCAGTGCAGATCGATACAGCCCGCGCGCTGCGCAGGCCCGACGAACTGGCCACGCTGGTCTGCGCAGTCGTACAGGCGCACCCGGTTGACGAGTTGGATTGGATCGAGTGGAAAGTCCAGGCTGGCACCTCCCAGCCTCAAGTGGGTGCAGGGCACGCTGGCCCGGCATGTTCTCGGCCTGGCCCAACCCGGCAGCCGGGAGCGGCAGTTGCGCACATGCCAGGGCTGCGGCTACGTCGTGGTCCGGCGCAGAACCCGGCAACGCGAGCGGGATCCCTACTCCCGTCGATCCGGCGCAGCTCAGTCAGGGCATCCTGGCATATGTCGGCTCGGATGGCCCCGGCGTGGTCGCCACAGTACGTGCAGGACGGCAACGCGTGGGTGCTGGTACTTGTCGTTGAGCCACCGCAGCCGGGATACCGTCATGTTCACGCTCCGGCGCGAATCCACCATCGGCACCAAGACGTACCGCGCCGGGACGGTGTTTGTCCGTCAGCCCGGCAAGACGGAGATCGCTCGGCCTGATGGCATCCGCGCCCTGGAGGATCGCTACGCGGCACCCGGCAGACTGGCAGAAGCGCACGCGCGGGAGATGCTGGAGATCGAGAAGAAGCACGCCACCAGGCCGAAGAGATCCAGCGTCGCCGCCGGCGGTGAACCGGAGATGGCTAGGCTCGCGGCAGCCGTGATGTTCAAGACGCAGGCCGTCATGGACACGCAGGGGCTAACCACGGTCGGCTCGACCAAGATGGTCACCAGCGGCTACTTCCGCTGCACGGAGCAGTTGGAAGTCCTGCAGAGCCTGATTGCCGGGATGAACATGTCCGGCCTGCAGGCCGTCAGTGACTTGGCCGGGGACGGGCAGGCCACACAGCCTTCGCTGCGGCTTCGCGAGCCCGGATCGAGATTGAGGCCACCATCCAGAAGCCGCAGCCTGAACTCCGGCAGCGGGTGGTATTCGTGCCGAGGGTCTATGGCTGGTGTCTAATACGGATATGGATGACCGCGACGAGTTTTCGCTGACCCGTACTGCTCTGAATGTCTACTGGCAGACATGTTCGCAGGCTGAGTGCCGAGGAGTGTGCGTAGGTGATGGAGACGCTTGCTGGGCTCACCTGACTCCGGAAGCGTTCAAGGAGGCTCTTGCGTCATTGGCTCCCGGTGGAACATCGACGCCCGCGGTGTTGATGTCGGTAGCGATCTCCCTGCGGAAGATGCTCTCACAAATGCTAGGGCCAGACGACCGGGCAGCACGAATTAATGTGGCCAATTTCGAGGGTGCGCGATTCCTTGGCGACGCGAATTTTGACGATGTCGCCTTCGAGATCGCGATACTTTGGCCATGCGATCTTCATCGGCGACGGCTCCTTCTACGGGGCGACGTTTTCGGACTATGCAGCGTTTCACGAGGCAACATTCAAAGGAATGGCGACTTCGGGCACTCAGAGTTCGCGCAGGCCGCCTTCAAGGATATAGATTTTGGCCCCGGCCCAAGGTTCGACCATGTTACCTTTAACGGACTTGCAGAGTTCATAGGCAACCACTTTAAAGGATTCACCGAGTTCACCCATATCAAAGTCCACGAACGTGCAGTGTTTGTGGACTGTAAGTTCGACTTCTACTGCTCCTTCCAGGGCGCGCACTTTTATGATGTTGCCGAAATAGCAGGCAACTACTTCTTGTGCACTGAGGTGAACTTTCACCATGTCGTCTTTGACAAGGTATGTCGCTAGTTAAAAATGAATACGAGTGTGCTGCCGGGTTCGTTGAGGCTAAGTTTGGTGGTGACGTAGACTTTCGGCGAATCAATTTTCCGCGGGGATGCATGGTTTGGCGGATCAGAGCTTCACGATAAGGTTGATTTTTATGGTGCCCGGTTTCACGGTAACGTCCTCTGTCACGGCGCTAAGTTTCACGGTCGCTAGAATTCGGTGGATGGGAGAATGTTAGGGTTGACGGAGAGATGCGGATCGACTCAGCGGGTGGCCACTGGGGAGTTGGCATTGGATGGTTTGATAGCTGCAGGGATAGTAGAAGTGGATGGCACTTTCAAGAGGGTAAGCTGCGCGGACGCTAAGTTGCCAGGCCGCGTTTGGTTTCGTCTGGCTGGGAGTGACCTGTGGCTGGACAACACAGAGTTTGGCGGGCCGACAACCGTAGAATCGGCAATCGCAAAGCTGTGAACTCGAACGGCGCCGCACCGACGCTCCAAAAAGCCGTGCGTCTTCGGTCATTGAAAGGTACTGATGCGGAGCATTTGACCCTGATCGATGTCTACTTGAGCACGTGCGAGTTTGCTGGTTTGCGGCGGCCCGAGCTTTTGCACTTGGTCGGGGCGTGCCGGTTCGCGCCCATGCCCCGGGGCTTGTCTTTGCGTTGGGGATGGATGCCTTGGCGTTGGGCGGTGCGGGAGGCCTTGTTCGAGGAGCAGTCGCTGGCGCAACAGCGTTAATGCTCCGCCTGGGAAGACGGGCTGGATTACACGCGATCAAGCCTCCGAGCCAGACGGGGAGACAGCAGTCGTAGGCCCAGAGCGTCTGACAGTAACGTACCGGCAGTTGCGCGCTGGGCTGGAAGATTCTAAGAACGAGCCGGGCGCGGCTGATCTGTATTACGGAGAGATGGAAATGCGGCGCGCGGCGGCGCGGCCTCGCGGATGGCCGAGTGAGTGGTGGCTATTGAGCGCGTACTGGCTAGTGAGCGGTTATGGGCTCAGGGCTAGCCGTGCACTTATAATGCTTGCTGTGGTTATTCTAGCTGCTGCGGTCGCATTGCGTTATGAGGGCTTTCCCTGGATGACAGTCGGATTCTGGGGATCTGTCGTTTTCGCCTCGGGGGCGATTCTGTCACTTAATACCACAGGTCCGCATCCTCCAGGCATCCTCACAGAATGGGGGAATGTGACGAGAATCATTCTGAGGATTGCGGGGCCGGTGCTTTTGGGATTGGCTGCGCTAGCGTTTCGAGGCAGGATAAAAAGATAAGACAACAAACTCGTTATCACGGTATGCGTTCCCACGCGATCGTGAATCCCTGCGCTTCGTCTTGGGCGCGCCCCGGCGGCCAGGCCGTCGGAGATAGCAGGTAGGCACGCTTCCCACATGCCCAGGGCCGTGCACGGCAGGACCTCCGGCCCAGGTTGGGGCGCGGGGGTCCAGTGTGGCTCAGAAGGGGCTTTACGTGGGCCGCCGGGGCGTCATGGCGGTCAGGATGCACTCGTGGGGGCGGCAGTCGGCCAGGGCGCGGTGGACGCGGTCTAGGGCGCCGGGGAGCCAGCGCCCCTCCAGCTCCAGCGCCCCGGCCAGTTCGGGTGCCTCGCGCCCGTACACGCGCCGCCACTCCGCCCAGACCACGCCCAGCTCCCAGATCACGGGCCAGTGTGCCCGCCAGCACGGCCGCAGCTCCTTATCGCGCGGCCACGCCTGGGACGGGACCAGGACCTGGGCCACCCACTCCGACAGCCTGGCCAGCTCGGCCGCGCGGGTGGACTGGTCCATGGCGGACCAGTTGGGTGCCGGGACGCGGGCGCCCTTGCTGGCCAGCTCGGCCACCTGGTCCTCCACCTCCTGGAGGCGGGCGCCGATAGCGTCGACCTCGGCCGTCAGGCGCCCGACGCGGACCCGGATGTCTTTCGCCATGACCAGGCCGGAGCGGTCCACCACGGCGTCCAGGTGGCGGACCTTCGCCCCGAGGTCGGACAGGCGGGCCGCCAGGGCGGCCAGCGTCTCGTACGGGATCGGAGGACCCGGCCTGACGGGCGCGTTCCAATTCTTCCTGGAGGCGGCGCGCCTCGGCCGCCGGGTCCTCGCCCTCGGGGGTGGTGCCCGGTGTGCCGGTCACGCGGTGGTGTCCTCCCCGTCCTGGCGGCCGGGGAGCCCGGCCGGGGAACCGGCCAGCAGGCCGGTAAGGTCCGGCGCCGTGGTGGCCCAGCCAGGTGCCGGGATCTCGGTGTCCCAGGCCCCGTCCAGGGCCGCGTCCAGGATCGGCGGGGCGGCCTGGAGCCGGAGGCGGGCCGCCAGCCTGGCCCAGGCCGGGCGGACCTTGACCACCACGGGGGCCAGGTCCCCCTCCAGAATGAGGGCCCGGCGCCGGGGAAGGCGCCGCACGAACGCGGGCGGGACGGCGGGGACCTGTACCCGGCGCTCCCCCTCGGTGGCGCCCACGGTGCCGCAGACGTCGGACACCGCGTCCAGGCAGGCCGAGTCGGTCACGCCCGGCATGATGATCTTGTTGGTGGTGTCCCAGATGGTGGCCGCGCCGTCTGCTCCCCAGCCCTCGCGGAGCTGGCCGAGGCCGTGGGCCACGGCCACGATGGTGATGCCCTTCCCGGCCGAGTCGGCCAGCCACAGATCCAGCGGGACGCGGACGATCTGCCGGGCCTCGTCCAGGAACAGGCCCAGGGGCGGATCCAGTTTCCCGGCGGGCCGCCGGGAGCCGGACAGGCTGGCCATGCGCTGCACGTAGTCGGTGAAGCACCGGAACAGCGGCGCGATCGTGGCCCCGGCGGCGCCGGGCGCGATCATGTACAGGGTGCCGCAGGACGCGGCGAACGCGTCCGCGTCGAACGGCCGGGCGGCCGGGCCGTGGACCATGGCGGCCACGGCCGGGTCCGCGACCCAGGTCAGGGACTTGGCCATGGTCATGCGGATGGAGTCCGGGGACCGGCCCTCCCGGGTGGCCTCCGCGAACACGGACCGGAGCTGGCGGGACGCGGCCGGGTGACCCGCCAGGACGGACCCGCCGATGGCGTCGCCCTCGCGGTTGGCCCAGTCCCAGATGTCCAGCACGGTCCGCCCCGACAGGGCAGCCGCATGCAGCAGCGCGGCCAGCGCGATCGCGGCCTTGTCCTGCCACCAGGCCATATCCCCGGTCTCTATCCGCGGCCCGATGATGCTGTCGGCGCGGATGAACGCCTCCGCCGGGTTCTCACACCCGGACACCACGTCCCACCCAAACGAGGAGAGCACCCCGCCCACCTCGTACGGGTTGAACACGAACACCGGGCCGTGCCGCCAGCGCGCCCCGGCCGTCAGGCTGAACAGGTCAGCCCGGGTGGACGTGGCGATGGCCGCGCCCGGCCAGTCCAGCAACAGATCCGCGAGCATGCCGGACTTGTGCTTACGCGGCGGGGCGATCATCAGCCAGTTGGCCTCCATAGAACCGAACACGCGCTTACCGAACTGGGCGCGGCCCAGCCGCAGCGCGTAGGCGGTGGCCGCGGTGGCCACCATGCGCTGGCCCCAGGTCAGGCCGGGCCGGACCCGGCCGCCGCGGTGAGCGGCGGCCGTCCGGCTCCACTGGGTCCCCAGCTCGGCCAGGGACGCGAACCCCGGGCCGGGCCGCAGCCGGCACCGGGCCCGCCAGCGCATCGCGCGGGCCCGGTTGCGCTCCATGGCGCGGGCGCCCAGGTTGAACCGCCAGAACAGCACAGCCACCAGGACCAGGGCCACCAGGTCCCCGACCGGATGGGACAGGCCCCACCACGTGAGGCGGAGGAGCCCGAGGGCCAGCCAGGCCAGCCCACGGAGCACCATGTCAGCGATCTTCACTGGCTCTCCTCCCCGCGCTGGCGCTTGGCTAGTTCCTCGTACACGTACGCGCGGGCCGTGCTGGCCGGGACTCCGGCCGCCGCAGCCAGAGCCTTGGCCGCGGCTCCGGCCGCATCGCGCTGGCCATAGTCGGCGCGGTCGCGGTACAGAGCCAGAACGTGGGCCTTCTTGGTCGGGTAGGCGCTGGCCCCGGCGGCCAGCTCCAGGCGGCTCTGGCGCTGGGCCGTGTCCTCGGCCAGCTCACGCAGGGATCCGAGCTGGCCAGTGAAGGACCGGGCGAACGTGTCCACCGCGTCCCGGGTCGCCACCAGCTCGGCCCGCAGGCCGTCCAGGGCATCTACGTCCAGGGCGGGCGCCTCGGTCTCGGGCAGCGGCGCGGCGGCCAGGATGGCGGCCTTCACCCCGCGCCGGGTGCCCTTGAGGTCCACCACGGCGCGGAGCGTGTAGAGCGCGAGGCGGGCCAGGGTGCGGCCGAGCCTGGCCCACGGGGACGCGTCGTCCTTCATGCCCAGGACGTGACGCCGGACCACCGAGATAGTCCGGTCCGTGGTCAGCGCCAGCAGGACGGGCGCGGCCACGAACACGGCCACCGAGCGCAGGACGCCCGGTCCGCGGCCGTCCAGTTCATGAAGGCGGAGGCCGCAGCGCATACGACGATGACGCGCGCTCCACGGGCGCCGGGAGGCCCTTGCGGGCCAGGCCGAGCGCCAGCACAGAAAAGATGATCATGGCCGCGTCCAGGGCGAGAGCCTGGATCTGGGCGGCCAGGTGCTCGTGCTTCTGGGAGAAGATGAACGCGTACTGAGCGGCATACACGACGTACAGCAGACCCGCGTCCAGCAGGGCCAGCAGGCCCATACCGGCGGACACCAGCCCGGACCCGGGCTCCCGGCGGCCACGCGCGGTCAGGTTGGTGAGTAGAGGGCCGGTTTCGGTGTCGTACTGGGTCAGGGCCCGACCGAGGCGCCAGCGCCTCCACGCGGGGGTGTTCTGGATGGCGCCGGTGGTCATCGTGTTCTCCAGCGGTGTTGCGGACGATGCGGCATGGCCGGGGTGGCTGCGGACGGTCATAATCCGGCCTCCGGCTCCTTGGCCTCGGCCCGCTGCGCATCCCCGGCTGTACATGCCTGGACGATGGCTCCCCCGCTCCACACCTGGGCCAGCTCGGCCTGGTGTGCAGCGGCGCGGGCCTCCTGGCGGGCGCGGTCAACCTCGGGTCTCTTGATCACAGTGACGCCTCCGGCTCGTGCACGTCGGCCGAGGAGCTGGGAGTGGACTCCAGGGCGGACAGGGCCAACTCCTGGTTCTCCAGCTCGGCCGCGTAGTGCTCGGGCGTGCCACCGTCCACACCCAGGTGGGCCGCCGCGGTGTACGTGGCCGCCTCGGCTTCCAGGTAACTCAGGCGCTCCGCGGGAGACAGGCTGGCGTTATCCAGAGCGGCCTGCGAGCTGGCGGTGGCCCAGATCAGGTCCGTATGAGTTGGCTGGGCCGGTCCCTGGACGGGACCGGTTGCGGTGGTGGCTGGTTGACTGGTCACAGCCCAACCTCCGGTTCCGGCTCGGCCGCCTCGGCTTCGGCCCTGGCGGCCTGGCGGGCCTCGAAGGCGTCCCGGTGCGCGTCGTGCAGGTCGTCCAGGAGCCCGGCGGTTTCCTGCCAGGGCTCGGATAGCTTGGGGTAGACGACGGACTGCTTGTACCAGCCCGAGGTCAGGTGAGCTGTAAGGATGCCGTTCTCTTCCATGGACAGCGGCCCGAACAGGGCCGGGTCGCTCGGCTGGTCAGGGGCAATGGGCTGATCGGTGCTGGTCATTGCGCGTCTCCAGTTCGGGTCGGGAATTGGGTGTCATGCGTGGTTCACAGGCCGGCCTCCAGCTCGGGTTCGGGCGGCGGCCGCGCGGTCAGCTGCGGGACCCGCCAGCCCCGTTCCAGCTCGGCCACCGCGGCTTCCAGCACGGGATCCGCCGGTTCCGGCTTGCCCCACAGCCACGGCTCGGGCTCGCCACGCGGCCGCGGGGCCGGGATGAGGGAGTGCCAGGCCTGCGGCTCCGGCGCGGTGGAGACCGCGGGGGCGGGGTCGTGCAAGGCTGCGGGCGGCTCGGGCAGGCCGAAGATGTCCAGCAGCATCGAACGCTGCACCGGATTCGACCGATCCCACCCGCCGCGGCTCAGCGCGTCCTCAGCGGCCAGTTCCCCGGCCTGATAGCCGTTGACGGCTTTGCAGACCTCGCAGCGGCGGGCCGCACCGTGCTGCTTCAGCCGCCGTTCCAGCCCTCGGCCGCCCGGCTGGGTCTGCGCCAGGACCCAGAACCCGCCCCGTTCGATCTGCACCTGGGTCAGGCGGGCACCGCGGCCCAGCGCGTGATCGGTCAGCCGCTGTCCCAGCCGACGCTCCGCGGTGGTGCCGGT
Source organism: uncultured Actinomycetota bacterium (assembly GCA_963714445.1). Taxonomy (GTDB): domain Bacteria; phylum Actinomycetota; class Actinomycetes; order Streptomycetales; family Catenulisporaceae; genus Actinocrinis. The sequence goes on along the minus strand of CAVQPP010000173.1, from coordinate 4,031 downwards.
GTAGTGGGCCGCGTGCCCTAACGGCGGCCACAGGTGCAGCGTGTACACGACGTGCCGGCTCATGCCAGCCTCAGACCGAACCGGACTGCGCGGCGGAGGCCATACGGGCCCGCCACCGGGCCGCGAACTCGGCCAGGTCGGTCACGTCCTGGCCGCTGGCGGCGAAGTCATCGGCGAACCGCCGCGGATACCGGCGGGTGGTCTTCCTGCTCCCCCGGCACACCACCGTGCACGGCAGCACATCCGCGATAGCCAGCCGACGGACCGTCTCCCGGGAAACCCCCAGCCGGGCCGCCAACTGCCCTGCGGTCAAGAAATCCGCGCCCCTCCTCCGCGCTGGCGGCACGGGCGGGCGGGGCGAACGCCCCGCCACTCCCCGCGCCAGCGCCTCCAGCAGCTCCGGCGGGAGCACAGCCCCCGACAGCGGTACCTCTACGCGCTCATCAGTCACAGGAACGAACTCCTCCCGAGTCGCACCCAGAGCAGCGGTGCCGTTGATGGCACAGCCGGGGCGCTCCAACTCCTCTAGGTGCCTAGAGGAGTTGTAACATGTATAGAGGAGTTGAGGCAAGCACAAAAGAGTCGGGCGGCTCAGCGCCTAGCGGCGAAGATCGGCAGTACCAGGCCAGGCCCCGTCGCCAGGGTCCGCCTGGAGTTCGAGCCGAGGTTGAGCTTGTGACGGGCCTGCGCTGAAGCAGTTAGAACGAAGAGCGCTCAGTGGGCAGGCAGCTCGTAGTTAAGGACATACGCGTCCGCGGACATGATGGTGTCGCAGACTTCGACTGCCCGGCCGTCCGTATCGAACGCGGTACGGACCAGCCGGAATACAGGCACCCCTGGCGCCATCGCCAGTATCCGCGCCTCAGCCTCCGTAGGCATCCGCGCAGTGACTTCCTCTGTGAACCGCTCCAGAGTGTGTCCGAGTTCTTCAAGCCGGGCATAGATTCCCCCGGGCCCGGGGTTGGGGTCTGCGATCGAAGTTCCGTGCGCTATTTCGGCTGGAAGATACGAGGTGGCTGTTTCAACCGGTGTCCCATCAAGGGAGTAGCGTTGAACTCCGAACAACTACAGGTCCAGAGTGGTTAAGTCGCTTACCTATTTCAGGGGGGGCCGTCATCTCGTTAACCTGAATCAAGTCAACGTCAGGTATCGCGCCAGCTTGTTCTGACTCGGCAAGAAATGCGGCTTTGCCTTCCTTCCGGTGGCGCCGCGCAAAACGATCCGAGGCTAGCCTGCGCACAGGAGGCTTTCTCCGTACGTACACACCGCGGCCGTGCTCAGCACGAGTAAGGCCTTCTGCCTCAAGAAGTTGCAGCGCGCTCCGGACAGTCATTCGCGCAACGCCGTAGTGATCTATCAGATGGGCCTCGGATGGAAGGCGGTCGCCTTCACGCAGCCGCCCGTCCTCGATCGTTGCCCGCAGCTGGTCAGCGATCTGCCGGAACACGGCCCTGTCGCTGGCTGGATCCACCGCCAGGCCGTCAAGCACGCTGCTCATGTCGCGCCTCCCGGCCGCCGCCCGCCGACTTGTCCGGACGTCTAGTAGTCTCAAGCCTACCGAACTGCTTGATGGGAGTCAGCAGGTGACTGATGAGGACACACGCCACTCGGTAAGCATCGCCGGCGTCGTGATCGACGAGGACGGCCGTGCGCTCATCATTCAACGCCGAGATAATACTCATTGGGAACCGCCCGGCGGTGTGCTTGAGCGAAATGAGACCGTCACGGACGGCTTGCTCCGGGAGATCAAAGAAGAGACAGGGCTGACCGTTGAACCAGTAGCGCTTACCGGCGTTTACAAGAACATGAGCCGAGGAATTATCGCGCTTGTATTCAGGTGTCGGGCTATCGGGGGGAAACTAGCCGAAAATCCTGAAGTTACTGGATTCCGGTGGGTCCGGGAGGCTGATGCACGCTCGCTTATGTCAGAGGCATATGCGGTTCGTGTTCTTGACGCATTCCAGCCGCAGGCAGTGCCAGCGGTCCGGGAGCACGACGGGGTTAATTTGCTCGTCCCAGCAGGGAGCTAAAGGCACGCTTAGTACCTTCGGCTTGGACCACAAATTGCATCGAGAGCCGTCTCCTACGCCTGCGAAGCGAAGTCACCGAGAAGCTTTAGAGCTGTTTCGTGGTCCAGCCCGGCAAGCGGCCCAAGCGTATCCGCCAAGCGACCGAGGTCGTTAGTGGGCAGCGCCTGACGGTACAGGTCGCGGAGCCGTTCCTTTTTGCGCAGGCCATCGAGCTGTGACGGAATGACCGCGGCGGCGATCTGGTCCGCTGGCTGTGTGAACTGCGCGTAGAACCTGAGCGTGGTGGAGCCTTCGGCGTGCCCGAGGCGTCCGGCGACGGTGTTCAGGTCGGTGCCAGCCGTAAGGAGCTGGGTGGCCGAGTAGTGCCGCAGCTCCTTCAGCGAGCTGCTAATGCCGCCCCGGCGGGCATACCGGCGGTACCGGTGAGTCATCGTGTCGGGGTTCCATGGCGTCCGGCCTGCCGGGTCGGGGGAGAACGCGTAAGCGTCTTGCGGCACGGCGACCGCATTGCTGGCGGCCTCGGCACGGCGGCGCTGGAAACGCTCGCGGAACAGCTCACAGGTGAGCAGGTCCAGCGACAGTAGGCGCCCATCACCAGCCTTGGGTGATTTCTCAATGCGAGTGCCCTGCTTGACGATGTAGTTGGCGGACACCCGGACTCGCTGGTGGGTGAAGTCAAAGTGGTTCTCCCGCAGGGCGGTGACTTCGCCGCGGCGGGCGCCGGTAGTGAACGCAGTCCACAGGTACAGGCCGAACTCTTCGTCCTCGGCCCAGACGAGGTTGAGCAGCCGGGCGGCCTGTTCCGGGCTGGGCGGGTCCGGCTCGCGTTTGCGCGGATGCGGCGGCCTGGCGTTCTTGGCCACGTTGCGGTCCGTCCACTCGTAGCGGACGGCCAGGTCCAGGGCGGAGGAGATGATCGAGTGGATCCGCAGGATCGTCGCCGGGCTCATCGGCTTGCAGACGTGCAGGGGGCACCGGTTGTCGCAGGCGTGGGGCCGGTTGGTGCGGTGGTCCCGCAGCGGCCCGCATCGCTGGTCGCAGGCGTGCGCGCCTGCGGTGTGGTGCTCGGTTTTCGGCAGCCTGCCGCACAGCCGTGAGCACTTCTTCAGCGCCGTGTACAGGCTGTCGAGGGAGTCGGCGCCGAGCTTGCGGACCTTCACGTCCCCGAGCACCGGCCCGATGGTGCGGCGGATGTAGCCCTGGTGCGCCTCCTTGGTGGACAGCTCCAGGTCGGTGACTTCCAGGTACTTGTCGAGGGCCTGGCTCGAGCGTCGCGGCCCGATTGGGGAACCGGCCGCCGTCGGCCTCGTTCAGCAGGCGCCCGAGCGTCGCGGCGGCGGCCGCCTCGTCGGGGCAGGTCTCCCTGAGACGGCGCGGGCGGCCGGTGACTGGGTCGGTTCCGGCGTAGACGTGCACGCGGAACGAGCCGCTGGGCAGCTGCTCGATGTGGCCGCGGACGGTGTTGGCCATGGCGGAACGATAACCCGGACCACAGTCATTCGTTCCATGACCCGTTCCACGACTTCGAACGGCTCGTTCGAATAATTTCCTCTGACCTGGAGCCGCCTATCGGAATCGAACCGATGACCTACGCATTACGAGTGCGTCGCTCTGACCGACTGAGCTAAGGCGGCAGGCCGCGCGGCGGCCCACCGAGTCTACCGGTCACCTCACCAGGCTGGGCGCTCACCGCGAACCCATCCCGCAGAGCCGTCGCCTCGTGATCATGACGTAGGTGTCGTTGGAACGACACCTACGTCATGATCACGAACAGCGAACTGATGCATGAGTGAGCGGTGTTGCAGGAGGTGCGGGCTGGACCAGTGGGGCAGAGCCAAGTCCGCCGGCCCGGGCCGACCCCCCACCCCGGGCCGGATCCGCCACCCCGGCGGCGGATCCGCCACCCCGGGCCGGATCCGCCGCCGGGGTCACTTATCGCCAGCGGAAACCAGGGGTGCCTGCCACCCCGGCAACCAAGCGGCAGGCGGCCCCGGGTCAGGG
>CAVQPP010000172.1:0-18049 GCA_963714445.1 uncultured Actinomycetota bacterium | reverse complement strand
GAAGGAGATCCGCCGGACGGATCGGCGCAGTTCGGCCAGGCGCGAAAGCGGCGCAATCCGCTCGCCATGGTCGGCGCGGTCCTGTCGTTCATGCCGCTGGTCGGGCTCGGTGCTCTCGGTGGTCGGGTTCGTGCGGTCCAGGACGCGTGGCGGCGTGGGGCGCACGTTGGCGCTTGGCGGCATCGTGCTTTCGATCCTGTTCGGCGGTGCGGAGACCATACGTGGGCACGACGGCGCCGCTGTTCGACGCGGGCTGTCTGGGCGCGACTCCTCGGCGTCGCGGCTGCAGCGCTATCCAGGCCTCGCCCGGCGGCAACCTGACGGTGCTGGCGAATGAGCTGAACTCGATCCACTCCGACTTGGACACGGCGGCCGGCGAGGCCGACAACGCGCAGGTGCACGCGAAGATTCAGTCGGTGGCCGACGACGTCAAGTCGCTGAGCGTCGACTTCACGGTCGCGCAGAAGTCGGGTGACATGACTACGACTGATTGATGATGAGACGAAGCTTCAGACGGATGGCAATGCGGCGGACTCGTACTGCCACTCGTTGTGACGAGCGGGATGAGGACGAGGAGCGGCCGTCAGGGCGTTAGCCCGCTTAGCCGCTAGCCAGCTAGGCCGTGGCGGTACGCGTAACGGACGGCTTGGGCGCGGTCACGTGCGCCGGTCTTGGCGAACAGGTGGTTGATGTGCGTCTTGACCGTGGCCTCCGAGACGAAACAGCTCCCCGGCGATCTGTGCGTTCGATCGGCCGGCCGCGATTAGGCGCAGCACCTCCACCTCACGCGTCGTCAGGTTGTCTGGCAGCGGGACCGCTGTCTGGGGGAGTGGGTTTGGGCGTGCGGTGCTTACGGCTGAGACGAGTCTGCGTTGGATTTCGCCGTCGAGTACTGCTTGACCTGCGGCGGCGGCGATGACCGCGCGGGTGATGTCCTCGCGGCCCGAATCCTTGGTTAGGTAGCCGAGGGCGCCTGCTTGGAGCGCGCCGTAGATCGACGCATCGTCTGCGTATGTGGTCAGGACGACGACCTTCGTGCGCGGGTGTCGGGCGGCGATCTGCGCGGTGGCTCCGATGCCGTCCATGACCGGCATGTGAAGATCCATCAGGACTACGTCCGGGTCGGCGGCGGCCACGGCGTCGACGGCTTGCTTGCCGTCTCCCGCCTCGGCGACGACGGTTATCTGCGGGTCCAGGTCCAGCAGGGTTACCAAGCCTTCGCGCACTGCCGCCTGGTCGTCGGCGACGATTACGCGGATCGGGGGCTTTGTGGCGCTGGCGTTCACCGCTCCAGGGTAGGGGCGCCCGGCTGTGGCAGGGGAATGCGTAGCCGGACTTGCCAGCCGTCGCCGAAGGGGCCGGCGTCGAACGTGCCGCCGGCTAGTTCGGCTCGCTCCTTGAGTCCGGCCAGGCCGTAGCCACCGCCGGATGAGGCGAGTGCGGTGGTTTGCTCGGTCGCGGGGTGGTTGGTGACGGTCAGTTCGACGGCTGATTCGTCGCAGGTCAGCGTCACTTCGACCGGTGCGCCGGGGGCGTGTTTACGTGCGTTCGTCAGCGATTCCTGTGCGGTGCGGTACAGCGCGAGGGCGGCGTCAGGCTGTAGGCCGGTTGGTTCGCAGTCCTCGGGGCGTGTGGTGACTGTGGCCGGGGAGCCGGTGTATGCCTCGTACTCCTCGGCTAGGGCGTGCAGCATCGAGCGCAGTGGAGGCGTGTCCTCGCGTAGCGCGGCGATGGCGCGGCGCGTTTCTGTTAGCCCTTCGCGTGCGATGTGGCGTGCCTTGACGACGTATCCGTGCGCCTTATCGGGGTCGGTGCCTCTGGTTAGCAGTGCGTCGGCGGCTTCTAGTTGCACGGTTAGCGCGGAGAGCGAGTGCGCGAGTACGTCGTGGATCTCGCGTGCGATGCGGCTGCGTTCGGCGAGTGCGGCGGCGTGGGCTTCTTCGTTGTTGGCGCGGCGCGTTTCGGAGAGGAGGCGTTCGGCGGTTTGCGCGCGCAGGAGCTGGGCTCTACGGCCAAGTCCGAGGCCGAAGAGGCCGGACAGCACGGCGACGTACGCGACGCCGGTTCTCGCGTTCCCGTGCGACAGTGCCGCGGTGCCGACGATCACAGCGCCGCACACCGCGGTCGCCACCAGCGCTTGGCCGGCCTTGAACCGTATTCCGAAGGAGAGGACACCCGCCGCCGGGAAGATCACCGCTGACGCCGACAGGTCGAGCCCGGTCAATACCGATCCGGCCAAGCAGAACGTCGCGAGCGCGATGATCACCGCCGGCTCGCCGATCCGCTCCGGTGCGAGGTAGATCCCAGCCGACCATACGATCCAACCGGCGGCACAGATGATCGTGAGGATCGCCGCCGCGAGGCCGCGGCCCTCCCAGGAGAAGCGCAGCGGTCCGGTGGCGACGGCAGCGACGATGAAAACGAGCGCGACGAGGCGTCCGAGGATCATCCGGCGTTCCGGATTCACCCGGAGTTGCTGGCTTGACCATTGCGTCGTCCAGTCGCTCACGCCCGACACGGTATTACCTGCGGTCAATGGCTGGATCCACCTGCGGGTGGGGCCCGGGTGGAGAAGGCGGTGCTGCAGCGCCGCGACTGCGTGAGCTGTGGGGTGTGGGTTAGGGCAGCGGTTGGCGTTTACGCGGGTAGAGCGTCGGCAGGCCGAGGAACCCTTCCGCGTTGGCGTAGGCGACGCCGATGCGCGGTAGGTCAGATGAGCGCTGGTAGAGCACGAAGCGTGGCTCCCAAATCGGACGATATTTCGCGTTCGCCCGATAGAGCGACTCGATCTGCCACCAGCGAGAGAAGAACAGCAGCACGCCGCGCCACAGCCTGAGCACCGGACCGGCCCCGATTCGCGCTCCGCGCTCGAAGACCGCCCGGAACATGGCGAAGTTGAGCGACATCCGCTCGACGCCGACTTCGCCGGCGCGCTGGATCAGCTCGATCACCATGTACTCGATCACGCCGTTGTCCGAGGCCTTGTCGCGGCGCATCAGGTCCAGCGAGAGGCCCTTGGTTCCCCACGGGACGTAAGACAGCAGCGCGCAGAGCCGGCCCTCGAAGTCGTGGCACTCGACCATGACGCACTGTCCGTCGGCGGGATCGCCCAATCGGCCCAGCGCCATGGAGAATCCGCGCTCGCTTTGGCCGTAGCGCCATTGGTCGGCGGCTTTGATCAGCGCGGCGAACTCGTCGGTCGGGATGTCGGCGTGGCGGCGGATGCGCACGGTGTATCCGGCGCGCTTTACCCGGTTGTATGCCTGTCGGACTACTCGCATCGCGCGGCCCTCGAGGGTGAAGTCCGCGACTTCGACGACTGCTTCGTCGCCGAGTTCGAGCGCGGTTAGGCCGTGCCGCTCGTAGACCTTGCCGCCTTCCTCGCTCGCTCCGGCGACGGCTGGGGTCCACGCGTGCTGATAGGCCTCGGTGAGCCACGCTTCGATCGCTCCGGGCCAGGCTTCGGGGTCGCCCAGCGGGTCGCCGGAAGCCAGCGACACGCCGACGACGACGCGGTACGCGATCGCCGCCTTGCCAGTCGGCGAGAACACGACCGCCTTGTCGCGCCGCAGTGCGAAGTAGCCGAGGGAGTCGCGCTCGCCGTTCTTGTCCAGTAGCGCGCGCAACTGCTCCTCGTCCTGCGTTGAGTGCAGCCAGCGCCCGCGCGGCGAGCGGAAAAGTGCGTAGAGGATGAGCAGGAACAGCGCGAGGCTCATTAGGTTGACGATCACACTGATCCAGTGCGGGACGACCAGACCATCGGGTCCCTCGTCTGCGCCGGACAGCGAGCCGAGGCGCATCAGCGCGTAGAGGATCCGGTCGCTGATGCTTGAGTTGCCGGTCGAGCCGAACGCGGTGACCAGCAGCGTGCCGATCGCGACTGCGATAGCGCCGCCACCGAGCAGCACCGCGGCGGCCAGCTTCGGGTTGTTCCGGTCGCCCTTCGCGTAGTACTCCCGGCGGCCGAACAGCAGCGAGAGCCACAGCAGGACGGTGACGACCGTCGAGCACCAGTTGAAGACGTGGTCGCGGAACTCCGCGAAGAACATCGCGTAGACGTAGAGCAGCGCGGTCGGCGTAAGCAACACGAGGTTGAAGATCCACGCCGCGCGTTTACGTCGTCCCATCGTCACGGCCATGAATGCGGTGAACGCCGCTGCCGCGTAACCGGCTGTTAGGAGATACGGCGTAAAGAAGTCCCCGGCGTTGTGCCGGTGGACCGTGTTACCGAAGGACACGAACAGAGCGCCGAGCAGGTTGATCCACGCGACGATGCGTAGATACCAGACTGCATACGCCGCCGAGGGCCCGCGCAGTCGACCGCCGAAGAGTCCTGGGGATCCGGTCGCGCGGGCGGTGCCGCTGCTCCGGCCGGCTGAGCGGTCCGTGGTGCCCGCAGCCATTTGCCGCCCGCATCCCTTCGTTGCCCGATTTATCCCTTACATCCTGACGGATGCGGGGGCGAGGACGCGAGCCGTGTATGCGAGCCGTGCACAACTGGTCACGCAGAACTACGCCCCTTGCTCTTGTGACGATGCAGCCGTCCCACTGGTTGCGACGAGCCGCCCGGCGGCGGTGCGGCGGGGCTTACACGGCGCGTGCGTGCGTGCGACGCTTGCGTGTAGCGGGTGCCGGAAGTCTCGGCGCGGCGGTAAGTGCCAGGATGGCTGCATGCAGCTGCGCATTTTCACTGAGCCCCAGCTGGGCGCCAGCTATGACGACCAGCTCGCGGTCGCCAAGTCCGCCGAGGAGCTTGGCTTCGACGCTTACTTCCGTTCTGACCACTATCTGAAGATGGGCTCGGTCTCCGGCCTGCCCGGCCCGACCGACGCCTGGATCACGCTGGCCGGCCTGGCGCGCGAGACCTCCCGCATCCGGCTCGGCACGCTGGTGTCCCCGGTGACCTTCCGGCCGCCCGGTCCGCTGGCGATCCAGGTCGCGCAGGTCGACCTGATGTCCGGCGGCCGTGTCGAGCTTGGTCTTGGCACCGGCTGGTTCGGCGCCGAGCACACGGCGTACGGCATCCCGTTCCCGGACAACCGGTTCGACATGTTCGAGGAGCAGTTGGCGATCGTCACCGGGCTGTGGAACACCCGGGAGGGCGAGAGCTTCTCGTACTCGGGCAAGATCTACCAGCTCGAGAACTCGCCCGCGCTGCCCAAGCCGGCGCAGCGTCCGCACCCGCCGATCATCATCGGTGGCTGGGGGAACAAGCGCACGCCGCGTCTGGCCGCGCAGTACGCGAACGAGTTCAACGCGGGCTTCCGGAACGTCGAGGAGACGGCTGCTGCGTTCGAGCGCATGCGCGCGGCGGCCACGGCAGCGGGTCGCGACCCGGGCTCGCTGGTCTATTCGATCGCAGCGCCGACCGTCGTCGGCAAGGACGACGCGGAGGTGTCGCGGCGTGCCGAGGCCATCGGCATGAGCGCGGCGCAGGTCCGTAAGGACGGCTACGCCGGCACGCCGGCCGAAGTCGTTGAGCGAGCTTGGCCAATACGCCGAGATCGGCGTGAGCCGGCGTGTACCTGCAGATCCTGGACCTGAGCGACCTCGACCACCTGGAGCTCATCGCCGGCGAGGTCGCCCGGCAGCTCAACGGCTGAACTCGAAGACGACGCCGACAACCGTTGTCATTGTCATATCTCAATGCCCTGTTTTACTGGGCTATGCTGATGCCATGACGGAGGCCACGGTCGCGGGCGTAACGGCCCGGCGGCGACCTGACGACAGCCGTGGCCATGGCAGGCACGGCCAGGAAAGTCACGGCCACGACCATGGCGCGGCGGTCTCGGCGGACTCCGATGTCCGGTACCTGACCGCCGCGCTGGGCCTGATCCTCGGGTTCATGGTCGCCGAGGTCGTGCTCGGCTTCGCTGCCCACTCGCTCGCGCTGATCTCCGACGCCGGCCACATGCTCACCGACGCCGCGTCGCTCGGCCTCGCGCTGTTCGCGATGCGCCTGGCCGCGCGGCCGGCCAGCGGGCCGTGGACCTACGGCCTGCGCCGCGCGGAAATCCTTTCCGCGCAGGCCAACGGGATCACGCTGCTCGTGCTCGTAGTCTTCTTCACCGTCGAAGCGGTGCGTCGGCTGGTCAGCCGCCGTCCGTCGCCGGTGGGCTGGTGACCGGCACCGCATTGGTCGGTATCGCGATCAACGCGGTGGCGGCTTGGCTGATCAGCCGGGCGAACCGGGCCAGTCTGAACGTCGAGGGCGCGTTCCAGCACATCCTCAGCGACGCCTGGGCGTTCCTCGCCACGGCCGCCGCCGGTGTCGTGGTGCTAACGACTGGATTCGCCCGCGCCGACGCCATCGCGTCGCTCTTCGTCGCCGCGCTGATGGCCCGCGCGGGATACCGGCTGGTCCGCGACTCGTGGCGGATCTTCCTCGAGGGCGCGCCGCAAGGCCTCGACCCGACGGCGGTCGGCGCCGCGATGGCTGCCGATCCGCAGATTGCCGAAGTGCACGACCTGCACGTCTGGACCATCACATCCGGCTTCGCGGCGCTGTCCGCGCACGTCCTGGTGCAGCCGGGGGAGGACTGCCACGAGGTTCGCGGACGGCTGCAGACCCTGCTGCGTGAGAAGTACGGCATCCAGCACGCCACGCTTCAGGTCGACCACGCGCCCGAGTCGCTGCTCACGATCGAGCGGACGCCGCCGGTACGCCCGCACAGCTGAATTGTCGGACCGTCATTTGGACCAATCCTGGACTGCGAGACGAAATAGTCCGCATTCTGAGCAGGTTGCGGAGCTGGATCGTCGGCGTGTGGCGGCATGATGATCGCCGCCGGGCGTGTCGATCATGCAGTCACAGTGTCGGTAAGTGCTCTGCGGCACGGCTGGACGCTACGCATTGCCCTTGCCGCGTGAAGACGCCAGTGAACTCGCGGTGGCCACTCGTTCGGAGTGCTGTCGCCTCGCGTTCGCGCGAAATCGGCCTTTATCCACGTCGGGCGGACAGACGCAACTGATCCGCTCCGGCCTCGCGTCGGCGCTTTAGCCGGGCTCGCGATCTTGCGATTCGTCATACGGCCGCTCATATCTGCTAGCTGAGAAGCGTGGCCACGCAGGTCGCGTCGGTGCGATCAGCTGCACATCGGCCTAATGTCACGGCTAAGTAACGCTTGTGCGCAGGTCTTGTTCCGGGCGGCGGCTCTGGGACAGAGTCGCAGATGCCGGGAGATCGGCGGGCTTGCCCGAATGCTCCCGGCGGACACGTCTTCGACCGGCGCGAGCCGGTGCTCGGATGAAGAGGCGGATTGCTGATGGAACGCCACGGACGCCCGCCGGCCTCGGACATCGAAGCCTGGCTCGCGCAGGAACTCGCGTTCCTCTACGCCGTCGAGCGCAAGATCCTGCGCCGCGCCGCCATGGTCCGCCGTACCCGCTGGATAGTCGCGGGGATGCTCGCCGCCGGCATCTGCTGCTCCATCTGGGCGTTGGTCGGCACTCTCGGTAAGAACTGACTAAGAACTGATGCCGCGCTAGATCTGACTCGGCGCTAGATCTCGGTGTACACAAGATCCGACCCCATGCGGGTTCTAACAGAGTGCGCCCGAACGGACGCAGTGTGCGGTCCCTCGACCAGACGGCTTGCACGATCTGACACCGCGGAAGATCCAATCCGGGCAGGTTTGACGCCTGACCGGCTCATTGGTCCGATTGATGATCCATCGTCAGATTGTCACCCGTACGGGCTCCTGACAGGCGCGGCATCCGTCCAATAGGGTCCCTCTCAGTGTTCCGCGCGTTGATCGCCGAATCGCGATACGCTTTTCGCGATCGATGCGGCTCAGTCGAAAGTTCATCCACATCGTGATGTGAGACTGGCCGGATTGTGGGGAACACTGTGCACAACGCGTGCTGATGCATCATGCATCTGCACGTGTCAGCTCAAAGGTTGGTTCGGCCGTGCGATTGCGGTCGCGGCGCAACCCGATAAATACATATACAGACAAGTACCGCTTCACGAAGCACTGGAGTGACCACTCCGTTGGTTCGGCACCGGACAAGGCCGCTGGGGAAGGCGCACCTCGTCCACAGATCCGCCGACCGAAGGAGACACTGCCGTGCCTACTCGTGGAGTCCTGTACATCCACTCCGCGCCCCGCGCGCTGTGCCCGCACGTCGAGTGGGCAGTGGCGGGCGTCCTCGGAGTGCGCGTGAGCCTGGACTGGGCGCGGCAGCCTGCTGCTCCGTCCACCTGGCGGGCCGAGCTGCCCTGGACAGCCGACCCCGGTACGGCGACGCGGCTCGCTTCAGCGCTGCGCGGCTGGCAGCTGCTGCGCTTCGAGGTAACTGAGGAGCCGTCAGTCGGCGCCGAGGGGGAACGCTACTCTTCCACCCCTGATCTTGGGGTGTTCCACGCCGTGACCGGAGTGCACGGCGACATCATGGTCTCCGAGGACCGGCTGCGCGCCGCGATGCTGCGGGCCGGGCGCGGCGGGGATCTGGAAGCCGAGCTGCAGGCCCTGCTCGGCAAGCCCTGGGATGACGAACTCGAGCCCTTCCGCTGCGCCGGCGACGGCGCACCGGTCCGCTGGCTGCACCAGGTGGTGTGACCTACCGCAGCAGTGTTCGTAGCCGGCTGCTGCGGTAGTGGACGACCGGGTCAGTAGACGGCTGCGTTAGTGCACGGCAGTGTCAATGGACGGCAGTGTTAATGGACGGCTGCGTCAGTGGACGGCGGTAACCGGCGGGCCCTGGTGTAGGACGATGTAGCCGTCCTCTTGGTAGACGATCTTGTATCCCTTGAGCTTCAGGTATTCGATGTCGGCTTGTTGCGCCTGCACGTTGAGGAACGGCCACGAGAAGCGCGCGACGTCGGCGACCACCCACGGCGCGTCGGGATAGCCACGGTCTCCGGGTGAGTCCCACAGAATGACCCGGTCGCGGCTGAGCAGCTGCGGGCCGACCCGCGTGGCTGCGGCGACAAGGACGTCATCCGGCACCTTCGCGGCAGCGTGCTTCGCGGCGATCACTCTGCGGTTGGACGTATCCCAGAACGCCGGGCTGGTCATGTCGTGCAGCGGATATAGATGCGCGTCCCGCCAGCCGTAGAAGGCGACGTAGAACCCGAACGCGGCGAGGAGCAAGCCGCGAATCACCGGCACGCGACGTCCGGGACCGCCGAGTCGGCCGCCGGCGAACCGGCGCCCGGACCATTCCCTCAAACGGGTTAGCCAGCCGAATCTAGTCGCGGATCGGACAGTGCCGAGCCGAGCAGTGACCGCCTGTACCGGTCGTAGTCGCGCTAGCCATCTGAGCACCCGCGCTAACATACCGAGCAGCCACGGGTCCGTGCCCCACCTCGCCAGCCTCGCCGCGCCGTCCACCGCGCCGCAGAAGATCACTGGCAGCAGGAACGCGTTGTAGTGGTACGGCATCTGCCAGTACAGCTCGTTGACCGACAGGAACCGCTCTATCAGCAGCGGCGCCCCCATCAGGCTGATCGGTGAGAGCAGGCACAGGCCCAGGACCGGACGCAGCAGCATGTGCAGCGTCTTGTGCTTGATCGGTGAGTTGAGGAGCGTGTGATACACGTCCAGCGGGTGGCCGATCATCGTATGAATAGCTGCTGATGGCGTAGCGCCGAACTCGGTGTAGGTGAAGTTCCGCGCCGGGCTGCCACCGAAGGAAGGCAGGAACACATTGTTGACCAGCAGCACCATGCCGAGGCCGATTGGCACCAGCGCGAGCAGCCACAACCGGTCACGTCGCCGCAGCGCCTCGAGGGCTGCCCGGGGTCTGTGCGCGATTCGGTTCAGGAATCGGGCCCAAGCCAGCAGCGATTTGTCCTTGGTCGCGAGGTAGACCCCGAAGATCGCGACGACGAACCCGAGATCGTCCTTCACGCCGAGCAGCAGCAGGCTGACGAGCGCCGCTTGCCGCAGCTTCCCGGCCTGTGCGCGCTCGATCATCCAGACCATGATCGGGATTTCCAGGAAGACCTCGTGGAACTGGAACCACAGCGCTTCCTGCAGCGGCCAGGAGACGCCGTAGGCGATGATCACCAGGTACGCGGCGATCGATCCGGCCAGCCGGAACTCGCCGACCGCGCGCCGGGTGAACATCCACAGCGGGATCATCGGCAGCGCGGCGAGCACGCCTGTTTCGATCAGCAGTGTCTGGGGGCCGTCGTGGATCCAGTAGAACGGCGCGAGCAGCGCGAGCAGCGGGGTGAAGTGGTCGGATAGCTGCAGTCCGCCGGCGCTGTTCGGATTGCCATTCATTCCGATGAACGGCGAGTGCGGGCCGATGAAGTGCGCGTAACCCGAGATCGCCTGGTCGTACTCACCGACGTCGGCCATCTCGGCGTTGAGCGTGAAGAGCTGGCCCAGCAGATACGCGGAGTACAACGCTGCGAAAAGCGACGTGACGAGGCCTACGCCCACGACGTTCGGCCAGCGGCCAGGCCGCCTTCGCGCGCTGCCGGTCGGCGGCGCCGCTCCGCCGATGGTCGCGGGTGTGCTCGCGACAGCAGTCATCGTCGGTTCACCATTCCGATCGCCCGAAGATCGTTCACCAGGGCCCGACCCTCGCGTGTACCCCGCAGGACTTTATCGCGAGCTGAAGATCAACTCGCAACCGGCAGTTTCCGCTTGGTGCTGAGTTGTCGAGAATCCGTTGACAAACTGAGCCGAACCGATCAGCTGCCGCGTGGATCGACGACAGCGCGGATCAGGGCTCGATCAGAGCTCGTGGGTGTTGCCGTCCTTGAGGATCTGGCGGCCACGCTCGGCTACGGTCTCGGCCATCGCGGGCGTGCAGCCCAGGCGTTCGGCCAGTTCGGGGTAGGTAATGCGGTCGAAGCGGCGCGGGTCGGTCAACTCCGCCGCCGCGATGGCCTGATACGCACCGGCACGATCGGCGGCCGCGCGAAACGCCGCGTATAGGTCGGTGGCGCGCTCAAGCAACTCCGCCGCGTCGGTGATCTCGTCGAGGCCGAAGAACCGGTTGGCTTCCGGCTCCTCGGCGGCGGGCTCGTACAACAGCGGCATGGGCCGCATGCGGGGCTGCTCCTTCACCCGCCCAGTCTCTCACGGCACGCACGCATCGCGCGGGCCTTACTGCGCAGGTGGCCAGGGTTCGCCGCGATGCCAGAGGCGGGAATTCGCGTGTCAGAGCAAGGAATTCACCAGCGCGGGGACGCGCTCTGGACCAGGCAGACGCACGTCGGCATGCGACGCGAGAGCCGCGCCGCGGCCTTCGGCTGTGCCGACCGCGACGCGCACCGCGTGAAAGGTGTGATCGCTCGCGGCGAGCTTGTCCAGCGCGGCGAACGCGGGTAGGTCGCCGAGGTCGTCGCCGAAGTACCAGGCGCCGGCGAGATCGTTCGCGAGGTTTAGGACGATCGCGCCCTTGTCGGTGTCCAGCGGCGGCTTTAGCTCAACGACCATACGGCCGTGCTGCTGCCGCAGGCCGTGAGCCTCGGCTTGCTCGGTGGTCCACGCCTCGATGGCCGGTTCGAGTGGTGGGTCCATGCGGAAGTGGAGCGCGCAGGACAGTCGCTTGTCCTCGACGAGGGCGTTCGGGAACGCTGCGCGTGCCTCGGCGACGACGCGGGCGATGACCGGCGCGTACGGCTCGGCTTCCGGCGCGGTGGCCACGGTCCGGCCGCCGTCCGAGGAGTATTCGAGCCCGTACAGGCCGTGCAGGCTGAGGCCGGGGACGGTGCCGAGGCGGCTGCCGAGGAAGGAGACCGGTCGGGCCGAGACGACGGCGACCAGCCCCGCTTGGGCGGCGAGCGCCGTGAGTGCGTCGACTGCCCCGGGCACCGGCTCGACCGATTCGGGGTCGTCCTGGATGGGGGCGAGCGTGCCGTCGAAGTCGAAGAAGAACCCGTATTCGCGAAGCCGCCCGGCAGCGCGCGCCACGTGCTGGGACGCCGCATCGGACGCGGTATTGGTGTTGTCGTGCGCTGTCACTCGTCCAACGTGCCCGACCATGCTGATCGCCGCAAGCGGTGACACGGCGTCGGGCAGGTGAACGTCATTGCAGGTCGCGTAGCGCCAGTGCGGTCATCAGCAGCGCTACGCCGCGCGGCGTAGCCGGATCCAGTCCGGTGAGTTCCGTCACTCTGCCGAGGCGGTTGTCCACAGTGTTCGGGTGTAGGCCGAGGCGCCGCGCGGTGCGTCGGCGGTCGTACTGCTCGTCGAGGAAGACGCGCACCGTGTGCAGCAGGTCTGGCCGCGAGGAGAGTGGATCGAGCAGGGCGGTGAGCAGGTGGGCGCTCTCGTCCTGGCGGGTTAGGTGGTACTCGAGCAGGACATCGTCGAGTGCGTACACGCCAGGTGGCCGACGGAGTGCGCAGGCTAGCCGGAGTACTTCCGTCGCTGTTGTGGCCGCGGAGCCGAGTCGTTCGGGGCGATCGGCGACGGCGACCGCGATGCGGGCCTCGTCTTCCCACACCTCGGACAGTTGGCGGGAGAGCTCTTCGGAGACGGTTGGGTTCGAACCCGGGACGAGTGCGTGGCCGCCTGATTGCTCCAGGAGCGCGGGGACTGGTCGGCCGAAGTGGCTGTCGAGTGCGCGTTGTATACGTAGCAGGCGGCGGCGGGTCGCGACTTCGATGGCGGAGAAGGCGGGTTCGAGGGCGTCAGGGGCCGTGATGTGCGGTTCGGTGGTGCGTGGCTGTTGAGCTGGCGGTGGCTCGGGACTGAGACCGGGATCGGTGCGGGTGCCGGGGGAGGCAGTTGGGTCGAGGGGGCCCAGGCGTATCGCGAGTACGGCGGCGCCGGTGTCGAGTCTGAACTCTTCGAGCGCGGCGATATCTGTGATCGTCCGGCCGGCTACTAGGTCTCGGACTAGCTCGCGGCGGCGGTCCCGGCGGATCGCGCCTAATGCTGCCAGCTCTTCTTGGTACGCGCTCGCGACCTCGGCGATGGCTTCGTCCTGCAGGTTGAAGAGCAGCCGGGCTATCTCCGCGAGCGCTGCCATCTCATCGGAGCGCAACGTCTGACGCAGACCGTCGAACAGTGCTGGCGCGGCGATGGTGTAAATACGCAGCAACGTGGCGAGCGGTACGCCCTGCTCAGCGCGACGCGCGGCTCGCCTCCGGAAGAGCATGCGCAGATCTTCGTGCGCGGAGAAGCCCTGCGCCGTGCGCAGGAAGAACTGGATCGCCTGGCGCAGCGCCGCCGGATGCTCGGCGTCACGCAGCTCTTGATAGCCGGGCAGGTGCGCCTGCCACTGCGCCATGACGCCTTCGGCGAGAACATCTATATGTTCTTCGCACCGCCGCGCGACCTCCCGCACGATCCGCGAGTCGGCTGAGCCGGTGTCGGACGCGACGGGATCAATCATCGAGCGAGTTGGCATGACCGCTCCGCCTTTTGATCTCACTGTGCTTGATCTCGACTGTGCGCTATGACTTCGCTGTTGCCCATCGACTTCGCCGTGCCCATTCGGCGTCACCGCGCCCGTCAACTTCACTGGGCGCGGCCGTGTCACAGGCCTCGTACTCATAGTGTGCCAACAGAAGGTGCTCGCGCGCTCGTACGGACCTAGTGGATCAGGAGATCGCGCGCAAAGCCGCCTGCGCTGCGCGGAACCGAAGCAGCCCGGCGAAGGTGGTGCGGCCGTGGCAGACCTCTGCGAAGGCCTTCCAGGCCATCGGCAGCGTGGTGACGGCCGCGTGGAAGAAGCCGGGCCGCTTCTCGAACGCGGTTAGCAGGCGGGCTCCGGCGGCCATCTCGGCGCCGAGCACTGCTTCGATGCATTCGCGGTACTCGTCGGTGATGGCGGCTGACGTCGTGCCATCTGCGGTTGCGAGCCGTGCGGCGGCCTCGCCTGCGAGCCGGCCGGAACGTAGGGCGTACGAGATGCCCTCGCGGGTCCACGGTTCCACCAGCCCGGCCGCGTCGCCGGCGACTAGGACGCGGCCCCGGTATAGAGGTGAGTCCGCGGTGCGGCAGCGGGTCAAGTGCCCGGAGTCGGTGGCGACGGGGAACCCGGATAGCCCAAGGCGGCTGATGAACTCGCGGTAGTACGCGCGGGTGGCCTCGCCGGCACCGCTGTCTCTATTAGTACTGCTACGCGCTGCGATTACGCCGACCGTGAGCGTGTCGCCCTTCGGGAACACCCATCCGTACGAACCGCGCACCGGGCCCCAATCAATCAGCACTCGTCCGGCCCATTGATCGGCGACTGATTGGGGGACTTGTATCTCTGCTTCCAGGCCGAGGTCGACTTGGCCGCTCGTCACGCCTACATACCGCGCGACGCGGCTTGCTGAGCCGTCTGCGCCGACCACTGCGCGGGCGGCGAGGCGGGATCCGTCGGCGAGAGTAATTACGACCGGGGTTTCAGAGGCCGTTGATTGGATTGATTGATTGGCCTGTTCAACGGCGGTGACGGCCGCGCCTTCGTAAAGGCGCACGCCTGCTTCGACGGCTGCCTTGGCCAATGCGTGGTCGAAGTCGGCGCGGTTGACCAGAGCCAGCAGTCCGCCCTCACGGTCGCGCTTCGTCTTGGCTCGGCGGCCCTGCTGAGTGAACGTGATGGCATCGATCCGTTGGCGTACCGGGAGGTCGAAGCCTGGCGGCAGTGCTGCCCGCGATAGGCCGATCAGGCCGCCGCCGCAGGTCTTGTACCGGGGGAGTGTCGCCTTCTCCAGCAACGCCACCTTCGCGCCGTGCTCGGCGGCGACGCGTGCGGCGGTCGCTCCGGCCGGGCCCGCGCCGACCACGGCCACGTCCCATAGCGGCAGGTCCAGGGCCGGCAGATCGGGCATCGCTTTTGGCGTGCGGCGCTCGTCCGGCTGTTCGCTGAGAGGACTGATCACGGTTCACAGAGTAACCGGGTACGCCATTCGGGCCTTCCGCGGCCTGGCCGCACAGTCCGTGGGGCGGCCGTCCGGCGGCACGGTTTCGCCATTGTTCGGCGCTCGTCGAACAACGATTCGGCCACGAAAACTGGCGGTCGCTGGGCCGGGAGGCTGAAGGTATTGTCACACCGGCGTTAACGATCACCCATGCCGGAAAGGCCCGATGATCAGCAGATCGGCGCAATTCGAACTCGGACCGATACGAGTTCGATCACAGTTCGGACACACATTGCCTCGCGGGTGTTCCGCCTGCTGAGATCTCCGAGGATTGTTCTCCCAAGACGGGGCGTGGTAGGAATTCCCGCGATCGGGACACTGGGCCTTTGACCTGTGACCAGGTCGCACTTGCCTGTCGAGGCAGGCAGCCGCCCGCCACCCGACGGTGGGATCGACCGCGCCGCGTGACACGATCGGACCTCGTCTGAGCGCAGGTTGTGAAGACACCAGTGGTCCACCGAATTCTGAAGCACGGCCGAACACCAGGTAGATTCCCAACGTAGCCAAGCCGCTGAACCGACAGGTCCCGACGGGTTCCACCGCGAACGACGAGGACGTCATACCACGATGACTGTGCCGAACACGGCAGCCGACGCAGCCGCCGAAGTGGGTGTACCGGAGACCCCGGGAACCCGGATTGAAGGCCGTTCCCTGGGCCGGATCGCCTGGGACCGGTTCAAACGCGACAAGGTCGCCATCGCCAGCGGCGCCTTCATCGTGCTGTTGATCCTGGTCGCGATCTTCGCCGACGTGATCAACTCCGGCCTGGGGCTGGACCCCAACCGGTTCAACGGCAACCTGATCGACGGGGGCACCCTGCTCCCGATCGGCTCGCGCGGCGGGATGAGCCTGGCTCACCCCTTCGGCCTCGAGCCGGTCAACGGCCGCGACCTGTTCGCCCGCATCGTCGAGGGCGTGCGACCCAGCCTTATCGTCGCGCTCGCCGCCACCGCGGTTCAAATGATTATCGGGATCATCATTGGCGCGGTCGCCGGCTACTTCGGCGGCTGGACCGACGGGGTCCTGTCCCGGATCACCGACATCTTCCTCGCCTTCCCGATCCTGATCTTCCTGATCGCGATCGGCTCGATCATCCCCGCGCGCGCCTTCGGCCTCGGCGCCTACGGCGTGCACCTGGCGGTGATGATCGTCGTCATCGGCATCTTCAGCTGGGCCTACCAGGCGCGCCTCATCCGCGGCCTGGTTCTCTCGCTGCGTGAACGCGAGTTCGTGGACGCCGCCCGGCTGCTCGGCGCCCGCCCGAGCCGGATCATCTTCCGGGAGATCCTCCCCAACCTCGCCAGCCCGATCCTGGTGTACACCTCGCTGGCCATCCCGGCGAACATCGTGCTCGAGGCCTATCTGTCCTTCCTCGGAGTCGGCACCCCGCTGCCGTACTCCTCGTGGGGACAGACGCTGTCCAACGCCGTGGACTTCTACCAGGTGGACCCCACCTACATGCTCGTCCCCGGCCTCGCCGTGTTCCTCACCGTGCTCGCCTTCAACCTCTTCGGCGACGGCTTGCGCGATGCCCTTGATCCCCGGGCCGGCCGTTAGAAGCGGCACCCCCCGGTTTCCAACAGAACACCCTCCGTTGCGCAGTCCTGAAAGGGGCATTCACGGAATGCAGCGTACAACCAAGATCGCCGCGACCGCGGCGATAGCCGCACTGGCCGTGTCGGTTCGCCACCGCGTGTAGCAGCAGTAAAAGTAGCGGCGGCAGCTCATGACGGCCGCCAACCCAGCCGACACGATCAAGTTCAACTACGCCGTCACCGGCGTGGTGAACCCGTCCACGCAAAAGGGCGGCACGCTGGTTCTCGGTGGCTCCCAGGACCTCGACTCGGTGGACCCGGTCAACCAGTACTACGCGTACTCCTGGAACTTCTCCCGGTACTACGCGCGCACACTGATGACCTACAAGACCGGCGCGCCGGGCGCGCCGTCCACGACGCTCGTGCCCGGCCTGGCGCAAGCCGCGCCGACCGTCTCGTCCGACGGCAAGACCTGGACGGTGAAGATCCGCTCGGGTCTGAAGTTCTCCAATGGCGAGGACATCACCTCAAAGGACGTCAAATACGCCATCGAGCGCTCGTACGCGATCGACACGGTCAACCCGGCCGGCCCGGAGTACTTCTCCGCGATCCTCACCGACGGCACCTACCAGGGCCCGTACAAGGACAAGGCGGCCGACCACCTGGGTCTGACCGGTGTGGACACGCCGGATGACACGACCCTGGTGTTCCACCTGACGGCTCCGTACGGTGACTTCCCGTACGTGCTGACGATGCCGCAGACCGCGCCGGTGCCGATCGACGTGGACTCGACCCCGAAGACCGGCGGCCTGAACTACACCGGCACGAACGTGGTCTCCTCCGGCCCGTACATGATCTCGGCGTACTCGGCGGGCAAGAACATCACGCTGGTGCGTAACCCGAACTGGAGCGCGGCGAGCGACCCGGTGGACCCGGCGCTGCCCGACACGATCACCGTCAAGACGGACTGGGACCCGGCCGCGCTGGACGCCGCCATCCTGGCCGGCACCGTCGACGCCGAGTACGACGGTGGTGGCCTGCAGACCGCCGACGTGGCCAAGGCCCTCGACAACCCGAACCAGAAGAAGTACACGGACAACCCGGCCGCCAACGCGACCCGGTACGTGACGATCGACCAGGACGTCCCGCCGTTCAACAACATCGACTGCCGCAAGGCCGTCGCATACGCGCTGAACAAGGTCGACCTGATCAACGCCCGTGGCGGTTCGGTCGCCGGTGCCAAGGAAGCCAACACCATGCTCCCGCCGGGCGTGCCGGGTCACATCGACGCGAACCCGTACCCGACCGGCCCGGACAACAAGGGCGACGTCGCAAAGGCCAAGCAGGAACTGACCGCGTGCGGCCAGCCCAACGGGTTCACCACCGGCATCATCACCGTGAACACCGGCAAGGGCCCCGGCTTCGCCACCGCCCTGCAGGCCGCGCTGGCCCGCGTCGGCATCACCACGCAGATCACTCAGGTCGAGGGCTCGAAGTACTACAGCCAGAACCTGCAGCGGCCTGACGTGATGAAGAGCAAGGGCCTGGGTCTGGGCGCAGCGGGCTGGGGCCCGGACTGGCCGGACCGCTTCGGCTTCTTCTCGCAGATCACCGACGGTCGCCTGCTCTCCGCGACCAGCAGCGGCTCGAACTACGGTCGCCTGAACGACCCGAAGGTCAACAGCCTGCT
>CAVQPP010000171.1:0-23412 GCA_963714445.1 uncultured Actinomycetota bacterium | reverse complement strand
CGGCAGGGTGCTGTCATGAGGTCGGCAACCACACGCGCATCGCGCCGTCCTGCCGGTTCGCCCAGGCGTAGTAGGGGACTGCGACCAGGTCGACCGGGTTCGCCCCCGGCGGTGCGGGCCGCGTTGCTTGCCGGGCCGCGGGCCGGTACGGCCACCAGCCGCGGTCGTGGTCTGGCGGTATCCGCTGGCGAGGACGGTGGTGACGCCGCCGAGCAGGTCGGGGCGGTGTTTGGCGGTCAGTGGGCGCGAGGTGTCGATCATGATGTCATCCAGGCCGCCGCCGGGGTGGTCGACTTGTTCGAGGCAGTAGACGAGCGGTCCGCGCTCGATCGCCGACGCAGCCGCGTACCGCGTCCACGCGTGGGTCGGCCGAGGTGGTTCGCGGCTGCATGTCGAGTTCGAGCACGACACGCTCCCCGGTGTTCCAGGTCCGGGACAGGCGCAGCCAGCCGTCCTCGACCGCGGGCTGGCGCTGTCGTCTCGTCCCTCGGCTCCGGTCCGCGTATCTCTGGACGGTGAACCGGTGCACCACTGCGGGATGCGCAGCGAGAGCGTCCACGGGATGTCCGCCGGGGACTCGTCGACGCTCACTGTGATCCGCCCGTCCCACGGGTAGTCGGTGTGACGCTTAACAACGACGGGCGCGCCGGAGGCCTCGCCGCGGAAGGTGCCGTCGGCGTACTGGTGCAGCTGGATGCCGTGCCCGTCGGTGGACGAGAGGTAGTGCTCCAGGCCGGCGAGCAGCCGCATGACGTTCGGCGGGCAGCAGGCGCAGCGGAACCAGGCGGTGCGCCGGGCGGACTTGTCCCCGCCCTGGTCGGCGTGGCCGTCGCGCACCTGCAGAGGGTTGATGTAGAGCCAGGTCTCGCCGTCGAGCGAGACGCCGGAAAGCAACCCGTTGAACAAGGTGCGCTCGACCAGGTCGCTGTAGCGGGCCTCGCCGGTCAGCAGCGCCATCCGCCAGCTGTACTGGATCGAGGCGATCGCCGCGCACGTCTCGCAGTACGCGCGCTCGGTCGGCAGCTCGTACGGGTCGCCGAACTCCTCCTTGTCGTGGTGCGCGCCGACGCCTCCGGTCAGATGGGTCTTCGTCGCGGCCATCGCCGACCACAGCCGCTCCCCGGCATCGCGCAGCTCGGGCTCACCGGTCTCGGCGGCCAGATCGGCGACGGCCGCGAGCAGGTAGAGCTGGCGCACGGCATGGCCCTCGACGGTGCGCGCCTCACGCACCGGCAGCCGGTCCTGGCAGTACGCCTGGCCGCCGACCAGCCCGTGCCCCCGGCAATCCACGAAGTAGCCGGCCAGATCGAGATAGCGCCGCTGGCCGGTCTCCCGGTAGAGCTCGACGAGCGCGGTCTCCACCTCCGGGTGCGCGTCCACGCCGTCGATCGGCCTGCCGCTGCCGGTCGGACCGAAGCGTCGAGTCGATGTGGTCGGCGAAACGCCGGGCGATCTCCAACAGACGGTGCGGCCCGTCGCGCGATGATGCGCGACGGCGGCCTGGATCAGATGCCCCGCGCAATACAGCTCGTGGCCCCAGCGCAGATCGGTGAACGGGCCCTCGCCCTTCCCGGCTTGAAACCAGGTATTGATGTAGCCGTCCGGCCGCTGCGCGTCGGCGACCAGGCCGATCAGCACGCTCGACGTCGTCGGCCAGCCGCCCGCCTCCGGCGTGTCGGGATGCTAGCCGGGCCAGCTGCCAGGAGGCGGCCTCCAGCCACTTGTAGACGTCCGAGTCCATGAACGGATAGTCGCCGCTGAAACTCGCCGCGGCGCCGCGCGCGGCCAGGCGCAGATTCGTCCAGGTTCCCCGCCGACTCCAGCAGAAACGGCCCCTGCGGGATCCCGACCCGCGCATTGACCTGCTGCCGCGCGGCCCAGAATCCCTGCGCACGGCCGGGTCCACGGTCGGACGCAGCGCGGTCCGGGCACCTGGTCCGAGGCGGATCGGGCCGGTGCGCGGCAGCATGTCGGGTATGGCGGACATGGATCTCCCAAGGTGCGTGTTCTGAGGTGGGCATGCTACGGCGGCGACCGCGATCAGGATAGGAGCTGTGACGGCGCGCTGCACCGACCTTGCGCAATCTGAGAAAACCTTTTCTCGAGCGAGAACTTAGGGTTCGCGCTCGCATGCGTCAAGAGGGTTGCGCACCAGTTACATTTTTCCCAAGTTTGCTCAACGGGCCTGCTCCTGGCACGATGAGCACCGACCGGCGCTCTCACGTGGAGAAGGGAACAACCCGTGGCGGACCCCGCAGCTACGCCCGTCTCGCTCAGGGCGACACTTACCGACGTCGCGGCCCGTGCCGCGGTGAGCGTCGGGACCGCGTCCAAGGCGCTCAGCGGCTCAGGCCGGATGCGGCCGGAGACCCGCGAACGGGTCCTCGAGGCGGCCGAAGCGCTCGGCTTCATCCCGAACCAGCACGCGCAGTCCCTGCACTCCGGCCGCAGCTGGACCGTCGGACTGATGACGACCGACGGCATCGGCCGGTTCAGCACCCCGGTGCTGCTGGGAGCCGAGGACGCGCTCGGCGCCGGCAAGATCAGCGTCCTGCTCTGCGACACCCGCGGCGACGCCATCCGCGAGCAGCACCATCTGCGAACCCTGACCGAACGACGCGTCGACGGCATCATCGTGACCGGCAGGCGCACCGACCCGCGCCCGCCGCTGACCGGGGTCGGCCGGATCCCGACCGTCTACGCCCTCTCGCCCTCCACCGACCCGCGGACGTCTCCGTGGTCTCGGACGACCCCGGCGGCGCGACGCCTCGCCGTCGAGCACCTGCTCGGGCTCGGCCGCACCCGCATCGCGCACATCACCGGACCCGCGCACCACGCCGCCGCCCGCGACCGCGCCGCGCGCACCCTCGAACTGCTCGAGCGCGCCGGCCTCGCGCCCGCGACCGGCCGGGCACACTTCGGCGACTGGAGCGAGGCCTGGGGCCGGCGAGCGGCGGAGGCGGTGCTGCGCCGGCGCCCCGACACCGACGCGTTCTTCTGCGGCAACGACCAGATCGCCCGCGGCGTCGCCGACACGCTGCGGGAACGCGGAGTCCGCGTGCCCGACGACGTCGCGATCGTCGGCTACGACAACTGGGACACCATGGCGCTCGCCGCCCGGCCGCCGCTGACCACCATCGACATGGACCTCGGCGAGATCGGCCGCATCGCCGCACTGCGCCTGCTGGCCGCGATCGACACCGAGGCAGCGAAAACCGGCCTGACCACGGTCTGGTGCCGCCTCGTTCTGCGCGAATCGGCGTGATCACCGAGGACGGTCGTGGGATGTGTGTGCCCGGCGTCATGCCGCATCGAGGGGTGACGTTGCCAAGGTTCCCCGGAGATGACAAGTGGGCTCTTCTCGCTTGCCGGCCGCACTCCTGGGCACGGCTCACGGTTCGCCGCTGCCACCTCGGTACTTCGACAGTCCTTCGACGCAGGCGCCCGGATCGAGGAGAACGGCGAATCAGGAAACTTTCGTGACCGGTCCCTGGTCGCGCGGTCCCACCAGCGGATAGACATCCCATGTGTGACCGCGTCGGTCGATGAGCCGCCACGCCTGGACGCGGTGGTGATGCCTGCGCTACAACACCATCCGGTGTGTCCCGGGTCGTGCCGCATCTTCATGACACTGTGACGCATCGAGGAGGACTCGTGTCCGCTCGCCCGAGGCTGTTGCGACTCACCGTCGCGGCAGCCGCGATCTCACTCGCCCCGCCGTTGGCGGTGGCACTCGGTCCAGGCACGCCGGCATTCGCGGCCACGACGACCACCGCCTGGCAGAACGGTGCCTTCGCGCAGAACATCGGCGGAATCGTCGCGCGCTCCAACGTGGTGATCGGCAAGCCGAACACCGCGGCAAACCAGTTCCTGCCGCTGGGCAACGGCTCGCTGGGCGTCGCGGCGTGGGCGGCGAACGGCTTCACCGCTCAGCTCAACCGCAGCGACACGATGCCGTACCGGCTCTCCCCGGGACAGCTGAACATCCCGGGCCTGTCGGCGATGACCTCGGCGTCGGACTTCGTCGGGTACCTCGACCTCTACAACGGAGCGCTGCACGAGTCCGGCGGCGGGATGAGCATGACCGCGTGGGTACCGGCGGGCAAGGACGAACTGGTCGTCGACGTCACCGGGGCGAATCCGGGCTCGCGGATGACTGCGAGCGTGAACCTCTGGAGCGGGCGCACGCCGACCGCCTCGGCCTCGGGCGCGATCGCCAGCCTGGCGCAGTCCTGGTCGGACAACTCGCAGACCGGCCATTCGAACCAGACCTTCGGCGCGATGGCCGCGATCACCGCGGGCGGATCGAACGTGTCGGCCTCCGTGGGCAACGGCACGCAGGTGCGGGTCGCCTTCAACCCGAACAGCGACGGCACGTTCCGGGTGATCGTGGCCTCACCGTCGTGGACCGGCGGCGACCCGAACGCGACCGCCTCGACCCTGATCGGCTCGGACGCCACGGCCGGTGAATCCTCGCTGCTGGCGACGCAGTCGGCGTGGTGGAACGGCTACTGGGCGAACAGCGGGCTGATCGAGGCGAACTCCTCGGACGGCACCGCGCAGTACCTGGAGAACCTGCACACGCTGTACCTCTACTTCGAGGCCGGGATCATGCACTCGGGTCAGTACCCGGGCAGTCAGGCGGGCCTGGCCGACCTGTACAACTTCAACCAGGATCACCAGGCCTGGTATCCGGCCGGGTACTGGCTGTGGAACCTGCGCGGCCAGATCCAGGCGAACCTGGACTCCGGCGAGTTCGCGCAGAACATCCCGATCTTCGACATGTATCTCAATGATCTGCCCGCGGTCGAGTCGTGGACCGGCGCGCAGATGAACGGCAAGCCGGGCGCGTGCGTGCCGGAGACGATGCGGTTCAACGGCAACGGCTACTACAACGGCGGCGGCATCACCAACGACGCCTCGTGCGCCGTGGCCTCCAGCCCAGGCTTCAACGCCGAGACCATCACCAGCGGCGCGGAGATCGCGCTGTGGGCCTGGCAGCAGTACCAGGACACCGGCAGCATCAGCTTCCTGCAGAAGTACTACCCGCTGCTCCAGCAGACCTCGACGTTCCTGCTCGCGTGGCAGTCGGTCGGCTCGGACGGCTACCTGCACGCGGTCGCGAACGCGCACGAGACGCAGTGGCAGGTGCAGGACCCGACCACTGACATCGCGGCCGACCAGGCGCTGTTCACCGCCACCGTGAACGCCGCGACGCTGCTGAACACCGACTCCTCGCTGGTCTCTCAGCTGCGCAGCGCGCTGACGCACATCCAGCCGTACGCACGCACCGACGAGAACACCCACAGCCAACTGCTCGGCCCGTCCGCCGACTCCTCCGGCACCGACGTGATCGGCAACTCCTACCAGCCGACCGCGGCGACGCACAACGTGGAGAACCTCGGCCTGGAGCCGGTCTGGCCGTTCGGCGTGATCAGCGACAACACGGTCGTGAGCGGCGACAACCTCACCGCGCTGGCGGACCGCACCTACCAGCACCGGCAGTACGTCAACAACCCGGACTGGACCTACGACTCGATCCAGGCCGCGCGGCTGGACATGTCGGCGGAGGTCGCCAACGATCTGGTGGCGAGTGCGAAGTCGTACCAGGTGTACCCGTCCGGTTTGGCGGCGTGGAATCCGGGTTCGGTGGACGAGCCCTACATCGAGCAGATCTCCAACGTCGCCGCGACGATGGACGAGGCGTTCGCGACCGACTACGACGGCACGCTGCGCTTCGCCCCGGCCTGGCCCTCCGGCTGGGACGGCTCGGGCCGGATCTACATCCAGGGCGGCTCGAAGGTGGACGTCCAGGTCGAGGGCGGCGTGCTGGCCACCGCCGCGATCGAGGCCGGCAGCAGCGGCACGATCAACGTGCGCAACCCCTGGTCCGGCCAGCAGGCGCAAGTGGTCAACGGCTCGACCGGCGCCGTCGTGGTCGCGGCCACCAACGCCGCGACGCTGAGCGTCCCGGTCACCGCCGGCCAGACCTACCTGGTCGAGCAGCCCGCCAACCCGACGACCTCGCTGCCCTTCGCGCAGCTCACCGGCACCGCGGCGCGCTCGTACCGGGCGTTGGGCAACGTGACGATCGGGCTGAGCGGCAACAGCCTGCCGGCGGGCAACACCGTCACGGTCACCAACCCGGGCAACATCACCGGCTCGCAGGGCCAGTCGGTGAACGGCCTGCAGATCCACGCGGCGGACTCGGCGGCCGGCCGAGACGCTCTCCTTCACGGCCAGCGGTCTTCCGACGGGGCTGTCGATCAGCTCGTCCGGTCTGATCACCGGGATGCCGAACGTACCCGGGACGTACACGGTGACGGTCACGGCGACCGACTCGACCGGTGCGTCCGGATCGGCGAGCTTTACCTGGACGATTTGGAGCGAAGTCGGCAACGTGGTGACGGTGACCAACCCCGGCAGCCAGTCGGGGACCGTCGGTACGCAGGTGAGCGGGTTGCAGATCAACGCGACGGATACGACGGCGGGACAAACGCTGACGTACACGGCGTCGGGTCTTCCGGCCGGGTTGTCGATCTCTTCGACGGGTCTGATCTCGGGGACGCCGACCGTGGCGGGTACGTCGAACGTGACGGTCACGGTGACCGATACGAGTGGCGCGTCCGGATCGGCGTCGTTCACCTGGACGATCAGCCCGAAGATCGGTGGAGGCTGTCAGGTCTCGTATGTGAAGAACGAGTGGGGCGGCGGGTTCACCGCGAATCTGACGGTGACCGACACCGGCACCGCCGCGATCAGCGGCTGGACGCTGACGTGGTCGTTCCCGGGTGATCAGAAGGTCACCAACGCCTGGAACGCGACCGTGAATCAGACCGGATCGGCGGCGTCCGCGACGAACTTGTCGTACAACGCCACGATCGCCCCGGGCGGCAACGTTCAGTTCGGCTTCCAGGGCACCTGGACCAGTAACGACACCAACCCGACCGCCTTCAGCCTCAACGGAAATCCGTGCAGCTGAAACGCTGAAGCACTGAAACGCTGAGCACTGAAACGTAGCGCTACGCCCGGTACTCACCATACGAGGGTGGGCACCGGGCGTGCGGTATGTGGTCGACCCGGCCGCCAGATGGATCGGCTGTCTCGTCTGATGTTGTGGCAGTTGGCAAGCGCGCCGGTGCGCGAGTGCGCCAGGAGCGCGGCGCCTCGCGGACGCGGCTCGGTCAGATCAGCCGGGTGAAGCGTACTGAGACCTTCAGCGAGCTGCCGGGGGCGCCGTGGTAGATACCTTTGTGCGGAAGGACGTCGGCATAGTCGCGGCCGTGGCCGACCACCACGTGCCGCACGCCGGGCACCGTGCGGTTGGTCGCGTCGAGCCCGTGCCAGCCGCCGGCCCAGTACTCCACCCAGGCGTGGCTCTGGCCGTCGGCGCTTGTCCCCGGCTCCGCGTGCGGATCTGGGAAGAGATAGCCGGAAACGTACCGGGCGGGCAGGCCGACGGCGCGCATCAGGGCGACGGTCATGTGCGAGAAGTCCTGGCAGACCCCTTCGCCCTGCTCCCAGGACTCCTGCGCGTTGGTGTGCACGCCGGTTGCGCCGGGCACGTACGCCACGCTTTCGTTCACCCAGGCCGCGAGCGCGCCCGCGGCCTCGTGCGGGTCGGCGCCGCGGGTGCGTTCGCGGGCCAGCCGCTCCAGTTCCGCGGTGATCGCGGTGCGGTCGGTCGTGACGGTGAACTCGGCGAGCGCTGCCGAGGTGGCGGCCTGCGCGACCGTCGACCAGTCGCACGGCGGGAGACCCGACGCGTCGGCGGCCCGCTCCGAACCGCTGGTTTCCACGGTGCTCATGGCACGGATCGTCAGGATGGCGTGCGGCTCCTGCAGGTCGAACGAGGTGACCCTGGTACCCCAGTAGTCGGTGTACTCCGACAGGGGCGCCGCCGGGTACAACTCGACGTGGTGGTTCAGCGCCGTCTGCCCCCCGGTGCTCAGCGGCGTCATCCGCAATTCGTTGTACGAGGCGTGCGCGGCGCCGTCGTACTCGACCACCGTCTCGTGCTGGATCGCCAGCCGCCAGGAGCTCGTCTCGACCACGATTTCAGCCCGTCTGCTTGTTGAGCCAGACGACCGGCGCGCCGTACTGGAAGTACTCCTGCGCGATCTGAGCGGTCGCCGCCACGCACGCCTCCTGGAGTTCCCTGAGCACGCCGGGCAGCTGTTCCACCAGGTGTTCGGCGTCGACGTATTCGAGCATCGTGCGGGCTCGGCCGATCACTCGGCGGGCGGAGGGGGTGAGCCCGTGCACGCCGCGCACGCGGAACGTCTGCGGCGCCCCGCTCAGCTGGACCAAGCACTGCTCCGCGGCCCCGAGCGCGAACACGATGGAGCGCGGGAAACCGGGCTCCAGCACCAGGAAACGGGCCGCGGACGCGGCCGGGTCGCTGAGCCAGCCCTCCATCCGGCGGTACGGCTCGTCGGCGCCGGTCGCCCGCAGCAGCGTCGGCCAGTCCGGCGCGTACTGGGAGGCCAGCACCCGGACCGCGAGCAGCCGGGCGGTCATGTCCACCCGTTCCAGATTGCGGCCGAGGTTCAGGAACAGCCATCCGTCGTCCCGGCTCATCGTGGAGTCGGCGAGTCCTGAGAACAGCGCCGCCCGCTCCCGCACGTACCGGAGGAAGGCGTGCGGTCCCACCCGGCCGGCCGCGCGGCGCTGCATTGGAAGACTGTTGCGGGTCGCGTTCAGGCACTCGAAGGTCTCCGTGGAGATCACCTCGCGCACGCCGCGCGCGTTGTCGTGCCCGGCCCGCCAGGCTCCGGCCACCGAACTGGGGTTGTCCGCGTCGAAGCCGAGCCGCTCCATCACGGTCTGCGCGTCGCAGGCCACGAAGTCCACGGCGCCGTCTGGCGGATTCGGCGCGGCGACGCCCAAGATCGCGAACAGCGTGCGGCAGGCGGCCTCCTCGTCCGTGGTCGGATCGTCCAGGAGGCGGTGCATATAGGCATCGAGGATGCGCGCGGTGTCGTCCGCGCGCTCGATGTAGCGGCCGAGCCAGAACAGGGCCTCGGCGATCCGGCTGAGCATGCTGGTTGCCTCCCCTCGTCACTGCTGCTGCTGTTGCTGCCCATCGATCGCGGGACCGGTCTGCCGGTCGGCCACGGACTCGCGCACATCCGTCGGCGGCAGGCCGTAAAGCGGCGGGCGAAGCCCCTCGCGCGGACCGAGCCGGCGGTCCGCCAGCACCCAGGTGTCCTTCGAGCCGCCGCCCTGGCTGGAGTTCACCACCAGCGCCCCTTCGGGCAGCGCCACCCGGGTCAGCCCGCCCGGCAGCACCCAGACGTCGCTGCCGTCGTTGACGGCGAAGGGCCGCAGGTCGATGTGGCGCGGCGCGAACCGCTCGTCGACGAAGGTCGGCGAGGTGGACAACGCCACCGGTCGTTGCGCGATCCATCCGCGCGGGTTGGCCTTCACCGTCGCGTGCAGCTTCTTCAGCGTCCGCTCGTCCGCCTGCGGGCCGATCACGATGCCCTTGCCGCCGGCCCCGTCCACCGGCTTGAGCACGAGCGTGTCGAGCGAGTCGAGCACCCAGGCCAACCGGTCGGGATCGTCCAGCCGGTGTGTCTCGACGTTCTCCAGGATCGGGTCCTCGCCCAGGTAGAACTCGATCAGCTCCGGCATGTACGTGTAGATCAGTTTGTCGTCGGCGGCGCCGCAGCCGACCGCGTTGGCGATCGTCACCCGCCCGGCGCGGGCCGCGTTGAGGATGCCGGGGCAGCCGATCACCGAGTCCGGCCGGAAGTGCAGCGGGTCCAGGAATTCGTCGTCGATCCGGCGGTAGACCACGTGCACCGGCTGCTCGCCCGCCGTGGTGCGCATCCGCACCCGGTCGCCCGAGCAGATCAGGTCCCTGCCCTCGACCAGCTCGACCCCCATCAGCCGGGCCAGCAGCGCGTGCTCGAAGTAGGCGGAGTTCGCCACGCCCGGGGTGAGCACCACGACCACCGGGTCGGCGACCCCGGCCGGCGCGGCGGCCCGCAGCGCCGCCAGCAGCCGCGCCGGGTAATCGTCCACCGGCCGCACCCGGTGCTCGGCGAACAAGCCGGGGAACGTGCGGGCCATGATCCGCCGGTTCTCCATCACGTAGCTGACCCCGGACGGCACTCGCGCGTTGTCCTCCAGCACCCGGAACCGGCCGTCGGTGTCGCGCACCAGGTCGATCCCGGCCACGTGCACCCGCACCCCGTTCGGCGGCACGACCCCGTGCGCGGCCCGGTGGAAACCGCCCCCGGTCAGCACCACCGAGCGCGGCACGATCCCTTCGGAGAACGCCGTCCCCGCGCCGTACACGTCGGCGAGGAACGCCTCCAACACCCGGACCCGCTGGCGGACACCCCGGTCGATCACGTCCCACTCGGCCGCCGCGATCACCCGCGGCACCAGGTCCAGCGGGAAGGGGCGCTCCTCGCCGCCGAGCGCGAAGGTCACCCCTCGGTCGGTGAACGCCCCCGCCACCTGGTCCACCCGGAAGCGCAGCTCCGCGGGGTCCAGATGCTCCAAGGTCGCGAACACCGGTTCATAGGCACGCCGCGGGACCCCCGGCGCCTCGAACATCTCGTCCCAGGCCGCGGAAAGCGTGTACGCGTCGAAAACGTCCGCCATGTCCAGAACGTAGGGCACGGTTGTTTCAATGTCGTCAACTACTCGAGGCCCGATCGCCTGGTTGATTTCAGTCCAGTGTCGCCATCCGGGCGATGGCACGCAGCGCGCGGTCCTCGGCAACCTGCTTGGACTCGGCTAGGTGCGCCCGGAAGATGCCCTCGGCCTGCTCCAGATCATCGGCCAGCACGGCGTCGAGCAGCCGCAGATGCTCGGCGATGGTCCGCTGGATCCGGTCGCCGGTCAGGAAGTCGTGGATGCGCACGACCCTGATACGCGCGTTGATCGAGCGGAGCAGGTCGACCAGGATGTCGTTGCCCGCCGACCTGACGAGGCGGATATGGAAGTCCTCGTCGACGGTCACGAAACCCGCGTCGGCGGCTCGCTGGTCGCGGCGCAGCGCCTCCCACTCCTCGCGCAGGCGGTCGAGCGTCGCCTGATCGTGCCGGGCGCCGACCTCGGCCGGGCGCCACAACGCGCCGATCTCCAGAACCCGGCGCGCCTCGTACAGGCCGGCGATGTCGTTCGGATCCGGCACCGCTGGGCAGTATCCACCGTCCCGGTGCCGGCTGATCAACCCCTCGCCGTGCAGCCGGATCAAGGCGTTGCGCACCGGCGTCCGGGGCATCCCGACCACCGTGGCGAGCCGTTCCTCGGCGAGCCGGCCGGTGAGCGGGAACGAGCCGGCGAGCAGCCGGTCGCGCAACTGCCGATAGGCGATCTCGCTGGGTGAGTCCGCCGCCGGTTCCACGGGATCCTGCGTCGCATCCGCTGCGGAATCCATCCCGCCATCCTGCGCAACCGCCGTAACGCGGCCGTTCCCCGCACGTTACGGCGGCGTCAACCGCCCTACGGATCCTTATATGCTGGCGGCCACGCCGTCGATTGGGTGCAGAGCGCGGGCCAGATCGGCCATCGCCTGCGCCCGCGCGAACTCGACGAACGTGAACGGCGTCTGCGGGCGCGAGACCATCAGGACTCCGGACTGCGGTCCGCCCACCGCGATCGCGATGCTTTCGGTCCCGCTCCCGCCGTCACTCGCCGTCGCGGGCGCATCGCCGCATGGACGCCAGGTGACGTCGGTCGCGCCGAGCAATTCGGCGAGCACCCGTCCCAGCTGGTCCGGGCCACCGACCAGCTGGCGCGCCAGGGTCAGCGCGCGGGTCGGCACATCGGCAAGGGCGGTGACGTCCGCCGTCTCCACATGGACCTGACCACCGCCGGCCGCGGCCACCGCGGCGCTCAGCTGTTGCGGGGTGACGCCGACCGCGGCCTGGACCAGGAACTCGTCGACCACCTCGTCGCCGACCGGATGGACCTCGAGCGTCAGGATGTTCGCTCCCACGGCGGCGAACGCGCCCGCGAGCACGGCGAGCCGGCCGGGCCGGTCCTCGACCATGGCGCGAATCCGCCAGAGCCGACCACCACTCGATCCGGTCAAGCCGCCCGCGCGGTCGGAAAGCGACGCGGACACTCCCCGTGCCGGGGCGACCGCCGCCCCGCCACGGCGGACCGGCCGATGACGGGCGAAGGACACCACGGCCACGATCGCGCCCAGCGCGATCAGAATGCTCGGACCCTCGATCCGGTGGCCGAGGACATTGGTGAACACGTCGGTGAGACCGGCCGCCATGAACAGCGCGGCCAGTTCGATCAGTTCCCGGTGATGGTTCTTCAGCGACCTGCTCATGGCAATACCCTGCTCGCCCTATGTTGCGCGGCCGAAGATCCACCGTGACGCCGACGTAAAAGATCAGAGTTCGGTGTGTCCGCCGGCACGAACGCCTGCACCGAGCCGTCGCCGCCGGCGTTGAGGACGTAGACCAGGTTGCCGTACACGGCGATGCTCACCGGGAACCATCGCATCCCCGCGCCGCTCACCTGACACTGCGCAACACGGTGTCCAGCCGGGACACTGGAGGGGTAGGCGGATCCGCGTGGCGGATGAGGGAGGTGGCGGCGTGCGCTTTCCCCGGTTCGGCGCGCTCAGCCCGAGGCGGCGATGGTTCGTCGCGCTTAGCCTGGTGGCGGTCGGTGCCGCCGTGGGCGCCGCGGTGGCGCCGTCTGTCGTCGCGGATCTCGCGGACAAGCGGCCGGCTTCGACGGGGTATCCGGCGCAGGATCGGCCCGGTCCCGTGCTGCTCGTGCCTGGATACGGGGGCGACACGGGTTCGCTGACCGTGCTGGCCGGCCGGCTTCGGGCGACCGGACGGCAGGTGACGGTCGTCTCGCTGCCGGACGGCGGGGTCGGCGATTTGGGCGCGGCGGCCGGTGTTCTGGACGGATATGTCAACTCCGCGCTGCGCGGCGAGCCGTCCGCCGATTCCGTCGATATCGTCGGCTACTCGGCCGGGGGCGTCATCGCGCTGGCGTGGCTCGAGCGGTATCAGGGGACGAGCAGGGTGCGCCGGGTGGTCACCTTCGGCTCTCCGTTCCACGGCACCACCGTCGCCTCGGCCGGGGTGGCGCTGAACCCGGCGGTCTGTCCGGTCGCGTGCCAGGAGCTCGTTCCCGGAAGCAGCGTGCTCAGTGAATTGGGTGACCGGGTGCCGGTCGCGGGGCATCCGCCGTGGCTCTCGCTGTGGACGACGCTGGATCAGACGGTGATCCCGCCCGACTCCGCCCGGCTCGGCGGCGCGGTCGACGTGCCGTTGCAGTCGGTCTGCGCTGACGATCGGGCGGCGCACGGCGATTTGCCGACCGATGATCTGGTGGTAGGTCTGGTGCTGCGGGACCTGAACTCCGCGTCGCCGGTCGCGGTCGCGCCGGGCGCGGCGGACTGCTCGGCACTGCTGGCGCTCAGCCGGTGACGTCTTTGGAGGAGAAGTTGGCCCACGCCAGGCCGAGGAACACCGCGGCATAGACCCCTTGGATCGCCAATCCCCGTTGGACGTCGTGCCACAGGATCGGCTGGCGGAACAGGTCGATCCAGGCGAGCCAGTAATTCGTGGGCAGATACGGGCGGATCGCCGCCGCGGCGTCGAGGGTCGCCAGCACCTCGCTGGTCACCAGGGCCGCGAGCGCGCCGAGCGCCGCTCCTAACGCCGAATCGGTGACGGTGGACAGGAACAGGGCGATCGCCGCGACGCCCAGCATCGACACCGCGATGTACCCGATGCCGTACGCGACCCGCTCGAGCAGCTGCGCCGTGGTCAGCGGCGTGCCGGACAGCGACGTGGCGAACGTGCCGCCGATCGACGTGCCAGTGACCGGCGACGCGATCGAGCCCGACGTCGCGTTCGGCGCCACGGGTTTCAAACCACTGCTGCCGAACGCGAGCACGCCGGTGACGTACGACGTCACGGCGACCAGAATCACCGCGACCAGGACGAACGCCATGGTGCCGATCAGCTTGGCGATCAGCAGACGGGTGCGCGAGACCGGGCGCGTCAGCAGGTATCGCAGCATCCCGGTGGACGCCTCGCCCGCCACCGCGTCGCCGGACAGGACGGCCACGGACACGGGGAGGAACACCGGCAGGACGATCGCCAGTCCGGCCGCCGGATAGAGCGAGCCGTTCGAGAGCACCGCGGACAGGAACGCAGGACCCTGACCCGGCTGCGGGGCCAGCTTCGTGACCGCGACGAAGACCGCGACCAGGACGGGCAACCCGCACAGCAGCGTCAGCACCATCCAGGTGCGCGGACGCCGGGCGACGCGCAGCAATTCGACGCGGATCATGAGTCGGCAGCCGGCACGGCACCGTCGATCCGGTCCGCGCTCGGTCCGGTCGCGTTCATGACCAGTTCCTCGAGCGACCGCCGCTCCCGCGCTATCTCCTCGACGCGTAGCCCCGCGCCGACCAGCTTCGCGTTGAGTTCCGACGCGTCGGCGGCACGCACCACGAGCCGGTCGCCTTCGCGTGCGTCCACCCGGCCGTCCAGCAGCGCGGCGGCCCGCTCGGCGTCGGGAGTGCGCAGCAGCACCCGGTCGGTCGGCGCCCGGAGCCGATCCAACTCGTCCTGGATGACCAGCCGCCCGCGGTCGAGGACGCCGACGCGGGTGCACAACTGCTCGATCTCCCCGAGCAGATGGCTGGACAGCAGGACCGTGACACCGTCGCGATTGAGCTCGATCAGCAGGTCGCGGATCTCCCGGATGCCGCGCGGGTCCAGGCCGTTGGTCGGCTCGTCCAGAATGAGCAGCTTCGGCCGGCGCAGCAGCGCGGCCGCGAGACCGAGGCGCTGGCGCATGCCCAGCGAATACGCGCGCACCGGCCTGCGGTCGACGCCGCCTAGCCCGACGCGGCTGAGGGCGTCGTCTATTCGAGCCTTGCGGGTGCGCCGGCCGCCGGTCGTATCCGCCGGGCCGGCGGCGTCCAACAGCGCCAGGTTCGCCCGTCCGGATAGATATCCGTAAGCCGCGGGGCCTTCGATCAGCGAGCCGATTCGCGGCAGCACCTGGGCGGCGCGGCGCGGGATGGGCTCGCCCGCGACCTCGATCTCCCCGCTCGTGGCGAAGATCAGACCCAGCAGCATCCGCAGCAGGGTCGTCTTGCCCGAGCCGTTCGGGCCGAGCAGCCCATATCGGTCGCCCTCGCGCACATCCAGGTCGACGCCGTCTACGGCCACGATCGCGCCGAAATGCTTGGTCACCTTGTGCGTGGTGATCACTTTGTCGCGCACCTCCGGGCGGTCAGCGGCGGCAGGCCGGGTGGCGGACTGGGAGCGCTGCCGTTCGCCAGTTGGGCCGGTGCCTGGCACGACAGGTACCGGAACGCGTCCCGTTCGTAGGTGAGCAGATCGCCGGCGGCTCGCACCAACGCGGCCGGCGTGGTGAACCCGGCCAGCAGGAAAACCTGGTCGAACCGCTCCCCTCTGGCAAGTACCACGGATAACAGCGGTGTCTGGATCAATCGGCCGGTGCCCGGAGCGCCGATACCGTCCTTGCCGAAGGTCACCGGCGCGGCCCCGGCGTCGGTGGCCGCGGAGATGGCCGAATCGCCCAGCCGGTCGCCGAGGTAGAGCAGCGCGAAGGTGGCGAATCCGGAGCCGTAGCCCGACACGGCCGCTCCGTAGCCGGTCAGCGAAGCCGACACCGCCGACCCGGCCAGCGACGTCGGCAGCGGAATCAGGGCTCGATCGTCGAGCAGCGAGGTGATGTCGGAGGTGGTGGCCGTGGCGAACGGCAGTCCGGGGGCGGGCGTGAAGGTCACGTCCGAGGTGGCCGGCTGTGTCAGCCGCACGTCGAGAAACCGGGTCGTCAGCGCCGCCCGAGCCGCCGCGCGCGCGTAGACCGAGACCTCGAGCGGCACGCCGGTCGCCGGATCGGCCCAGATGTCGATCTGCCCGATCGTGCTGTCCGCCGAGGACGGACGGATCTGCAGGCCGGGCGCCGAGATCCCCGCCACGTTGACCGGCGCCAGCGCCGAGAGGCGGTCGGCGGATCCGGCGGCGCGCAGCAGCCGGAGACCGAGTTGTGCGGGCACGACGTCCTGCGGACGCGGCAGCCGAATGGACTGTTTGCCCACGACCTGCGTGATCCGGCCGGCCTCGAAGTCCCATGACTGCGTTCCGAGCGGGGTCTGGTACATGTCCTGCTCGCCGGTCAACGAGACCACATCGGTGCGCCACCGGTCCGGTCCGGCGAACCAGGTGCGGATCGTGGTGACGCCGCCGAGCAGCGAACTGACCGCGCCGAGCTGCGGCAGCGCGGGCACGTCCAGCGCCCCGGCGCTGGAGACCAGGCCCTGATACGGATGATCGGCCGCCGCCAGGATCCGCGCCTTCAGCGCCGTCGGGGCGACCGGAGCCGCGGAGACCGGCAGCGCCCCGATGACCCCCGGCAGCGCGCACAGTGCGGCAATCCCGGCCCCGACGGCGATCCATCTGCGGAATGTGTCGCGGCGCACAACGCTCACGCGTCCACGATAGGCCGGATCCCGCGCTCCAGACTGTCCTGGAGCGCAGCGGTAATGGCCGCGTAAGGCATCCGCGGATTCGGTGGACTCCCTACCGGCGCGCAGCAGAGCGAATCAAGCCGCTTAGTCGGCCGCGTGCTGGTGCGCCACGACCGCGACCTCCACCCGCGAGCTCAGGTTCAGCTTGGCCAGGATGCTCGAGACGTGGGACTGCACGGTGCGCCGGGAGATGAACAGCCGGGCCGCGATCGCGGGATTCGAGTTGCCCTCGGCGACCAGCGCGGCGATCCGGCGCTCGGTCTCGGTCAGCGACTCCCAGCCGCTCTTCGGGCGGCGGCGTGGATTCGGCCCGGCGCGGCGCACCCCGACCTGCC
The DNA here is from genome assembly GCA_963714445.1 of uncultured Actinomycetota bacterium. GTDB lineage: Bacteria > Actinomycetota > Actinomycetes > Streptomycetales > Catenulisporaceae > Actinocrinis. The sequence continues at coordinate 6,564 of CAVQPP010000171.1, read as the reverse complement.
GAAGCCGCTGCTCGGCGCGGCTCGAGTCCCAGCGTGCCTCGAGCGCGTCGTAGAGATCGGTCGCCGTCGCCAGCTCGGCGCGCGCCTCGGCGATCCGGTCCGCGCGGGCGAGCAGAACGGCGGCGTTCTCCGCGGCATAGGCCTGATACAACGGGCGGCCGGCGGTGGCGTAGTCGCGCGCCGCGCTGAGCATCAGATCCGCGTCGTCGTCCGCGAGCGCTCGGCACAGCGCCGCGGTGGCGCGCATGCTCGGCACCGGGTCCGGGCCGGCGAGCAGGGCGACATCCTTCGCGAGCCGCCGCGCCAGCTCGGCGTCGCCGAGCGTCGTGGCCAGGCGGGCCATGTCGGGCGCGACGTAGTGCAGACCACGGTGCCTGCGCAGCTGGTCCGCGCTGACCCAGGCCTCGAACAGCAGGTCGAGTGCTTCGCGCGGGCGGCCCTCGGCTTCGTGCACGCGGGCTTCCGCCCACAGCCGCAGGTAGCCGTAGAAAGCGTCGCGGTGGACGGCGCCGGGGGCGTTCAGCAGGGTCACCGCGTTGTCCAGGTCGCCGCGGTGCAGCGCGATCAGCGCCGCCTGCCCGCGCAGGCCCCAGCCGCTGTCCAACGCCCGCGGCGGTCCCACGGTCTCGACGGCGTCGAGTCCCGCCTTGATCTCGGCCAGCGCGTCATCCCAGCGTCCGGCGAGGCAGTGCACTCCGGCGGTGCCCAACCGGTACCAGGACCAGTAGAAACTGCCGTGCCGCTCGGCCCGGCGGGTGCCGGTCTCGAACGCCTCCGCCGCCTCTGCCAGGCGGTCCAGCTCGATCAGGCAGAAGGCCCGGTTGAGCGCGGTGCCCGCGGCCCACTCGGGCAGCGCCTCTCGGTCGGTGAGCGCGGCCCGCGCCCGGTCGTTGTACTCGATCGCCTCGCCGTACCGACCCTGGATGAAACGCAGGCAGGATAGGTAGGTCAGCCCGTATGCGTGGACCACCTCGTCGTCCACGGCCATCATCCGCCGCGCGGCCGGCTCCTCCGCGGAATCGAGCGCGCCGAGGGTGAAACGGCACTGCATGGCCAGGAACTCGAACCGGGCGGCCTGGGACACGGTGAAGCCGGGCGTGCGCATCGCCTCCTGCGCCACGGTGATCGCCCGGCCGAGTCTGCCCTGCTGGAAGCAGGAGTGCGTCAGCATGGTGCGCAGCGCGACCTCCTCGCCGCGATCGCCGCCGGCGGGGAGCGCTTCGAGCGCGGCGCGGGCGGCCAGCTCGGCGCGGTCCGGCGCGCCGGTCCACAGCAGCGCTCGCACCAGTTCGCGGCGCAGCGTCCCGGCCCTCGGGTCCGCGGACTCGACCCGGGCCAGCGAGCGCTCCAGCAGTTCCACCCCGGCCTGCGGCGCCCGAGCCACCAGCGCGTCGGCCGACCCGAGCAGCCAGTCGATGATCCGTGAGTCCAAGGCCGCATCGTCGGCGAGGTAGCGCACCACCCGCTCCACCGCGGCCCCTGAGTCGGCCAACGCGTGCGCGGCCTGCGTCCGCAGGCCCGCCCGCATCGTCGCCGGCAGGCTCTCGCTCAGCGCCTGGCGGATCAGGTCGTGCCGGAAAACCAGCTCGCCGCCGCTGTCGGCGAGCAGGCCGGCCTCCACCGCGTCCTCGATCACCCCGTACAGCTCCACCGGCGACTTGTCGAGGATCACCGCGAGCTCGGAGACGTCGAGCCCGGCGCCCAGCGCCGCGGCGACCTGGAGCGTCCAGCGGGCGGGGCGGGGCAGGAAGTCCAGCCGGCGCATGATCACCCCGGCCAGCGATTCCGGCAGGTGGTCGCGGACGGCGTCGAGCGCGTCGCAGTGCGCGACGCCGTCCGCGACCGTGATCCGGCGATCCCGGTTCAGCGCCGCCACCAGCTCGGTCACGTACAGCGGGTTTCCGGCCGCCCCGGCCACCAGCTCGACCAGGCCGCGATCCGGTCGGGCCCCGAGCTGCCGCTCGATCAGCGCCGCGACCTGCGCCATGGGCAGCGGACCGAGCCGCAGCCCCGCGCCGCCCTGCGCTTCCAGGCTGTCGATCAGCTGGACCAGATCCTCGTTGTGCGGGATCGAGCGGGTCGTCATGCAGAAGACGAGCGGCTGGTTCGCCGTCGAAATGCCGATCCGGTGCAGCGCCAGCAGGCTGGGGCGGTCCGCCCACTGGGCGTCGTCGAGCAGCAGCGCCACCGGTCCGGCGACGCACAGCTCCTCCAGCAGGTCGAGGATCATCTCGATGACCGCGAGCTCGCGGTACGCCGCGGAGCCGTCCGGCTCCTCGCTGCCGCGCACCACCTCGGCTATCCGGGCGACCGCGGCCGGCGGATCGGGGCGGCCCAGCCCGAGGCAGTATCCGAGGGCGGCGAACGGCAGCCCGGTCTCCATCTGCCGCGCGGCGCCTCGCAGGACCCGCACGCCCCGCTGCCGGCATTCCTGTTCGAACGCGTCCAGCAGCGTGCTCTTGCCGATGCCCGGCTCCCCCTCGATCCAGAGGGCGCCGCCTCGGCCTCGGCCGGCCATCTGAATCAGGGTACGAATGTGGTCGAGCTCGCGTTCCCTCCCCGTCATCGGTGCCCGCGTCATGGATCAAAGGTATGACGCGACCGTGTCCGGAGGCGACGATTCCGTGAGAATTCGGCCGCGGCGCGGCGCTCAGCGGATGCTCAGGACCCGGCCTTGACCACGCACCAGACGACTTTCCCGCCGTCCGGCAGCAGGTAATAGCCCTGCTCCTCGCTGAGGTTGGCCACGATCAGCAGGCCACGGCCACACTCACCGTCCGCGGGCAGGCCCGTGTCGGGCGCGTCGATGCCGAGTGTGTCGGTGGTGCGGTGCGGCGCAGTGGTCCCGCTGTCGAAGACTTCGATGACGACGGCGCCGGGCTCCTCCATGATGTTCACGCAGACCTGGCCGGCGCACCGGGCGCAGCGCGCGGGGGTGTCGGCCAGCGCGGCCTCGGGCACTGCGTGCAGCAGGGCGTTGGTGACCAGTTCGGAGATGAGCAGGCTGACGGTCTCGACGGTGTCGGCGTCCAGCCCCCATTCGTGCAGGATCTCCCCGCCGCGCCGGCGGGCCCAGCCCGCGGCGACCGGCAGTACGGGCAGTTCGATGTGATCGCCGGGGTGCGGTGCGGTCGTGGTGGCGAGGCTTCCCGCCGCGCCGCTCGGCCCCGGCTTGCGTTGGTGGTGCCAGGGATCAGACGGTTCGGGCATCATCGTCGCCGCCCGGACGGGTCGGCAGGTTCGAGCATGATTTGTGTGCTCCAGTGCGGGTCAGGACAGGGCTCATGCCGTCGTCGTCCCGCAACGCGTGTCTCGTTTCGGCCGTCTTGACTCTGCGTGACGAGGACGGCGACGGTCCCCAGCGTTAGCAGCCCGGCCACGGTTGTCATCCGCCAGATGGCGGAGATCGCTCTGCGTGTACGGACTGGTACAGACCGCAATTCGTTCCAGCGCGCCAAATCCGCCATGTGGCGGATGACGGCGCACGTCAGACACACGAGCCTGGTGCACGCCGCCGCCGCGCGGATCCGTCTGCCGCGACCGCGTGCGGACCGCGCGGCGGCGCGATGGAGGCGATGCATGACTTACGGGACGACGCTCGACGCGCCGTCGGTCGGACGCCCGGTGTTCGTGCGCGATGAGACGGGCGTTGTCGCCGTGATGCACGCTCTCGACGGCGACACGATCGCCGACATGGGCTTTCAGCAGGCGTACCCGCGGGAGGCCACGGTTCTGGCCGGGCTCGAGGACGCGCGGATCGCCTGTCCCCGCAGCTACGTGGTGGCCGCGAGCGGCTGGATCGTGGCGAGTGTGCGCGGTTATGTCGAGGGCATGGACCTGGCGACGATGCTCGCCGGCTGCCCCAGAGGCATGGATGTGCGGACGATCGCCGTCATCGCGCGGGACGTACTCGTCGGGCTCGCCGCGCTTCACCGGCTCGGAGTCGCGCACCACGCCATCCGTACCGAGCGCGTCATCGTCGGCAAGGACGGTACGTGCGTCCTGGTCGAGATCGGCGTAGCCGCGCGCGTGCCCGGCCGAGGCTGGGAGGGCGACGTCGCGGCGGATCTGCGCGCGGTGGCTGAACTGTTCGCCGCATGTCATACGGGGCGCCCTACGGGGCGGGCGCCGATCCGCAAAGCCGCGCACCGCGAGCAATCCGCGAAGCCGCGGCCCTCGTCGATTATCTGCGCACCCTGCTGACCGGCGTCGGGCTGACGCACATCCCGGCCGAGGATCGCGCCTTCAGCCTGCTCGTGGAACTCGATTCCGCGGTGGCCGAGCATTTCGAGGCCGGATGGGACGAACGCGGACGCGACCGGCTCGCCGCACAAGTAGTCGCGATGCTCGCTTAGCGGAGGTTGAGGGTGGCGAGACGGGTTGAAGGTCGCGCGGGTCATTTCGCCGGCTTCTTCACCCACGTCGGCGGCCTGATCTTCGGCGATCGCTTCAACGGCGTCGCCACCGAGGTGCGTCGTCCAGCCGGACGTGACCTGCCTGAGCCCGCGAGTCCGCCGAGGGCCGCGGATCGTGCCTCTAGCGCTTCTTCGCGCCCTTGGCGGCGTCCTTCACCTTCTCGCCGGCCTGCTTGACGTCGCCCTTCACCTGGTCGCCCTTGCCCTTGGCCTTGAGGGACTTGTCGCCCTTCACGCGACCGGCCGCCTCCTTGACCTTTCCCTTCGCTTTCTCAGCGGTGTTCTTGGCTTTGTCCGTGGTGCTCACGGTGCTCTCCCTCTGTATTCGTCCGGTCCCCCCTTGGCATCCGGGTGCCCCTGATCGCGCGATTCATCCCTGAGTCTTTCCGGGTGGCTGCTGCAGCAGGGTCTTGCGGTGGCGGTCGTGTTCTTCGATGCCGAGGCGGTCCAGGAGTTCTTCGGCCCGGCGCTTGCGGTGGCCGGTGCGACGCCGGTGATCTCCATCGCGGAGGTGATGTTCTGCACGGCCGTCAGGTAGTTCAGCAGGTTCAGCGACTGGAACACGGTGGCGGCGTGGCGGTTGCGGTAACGGGAGTGTCCGAGTTCTGCGATGTCTTGCCCGCGGAAGCGGACGGTGCCTTCGGCCTGCCTTCGTTACTCGGCGATGCCGCGCGTGAGGATCACTGTGGTGATGAACGTGCGGTAGAGGCGAATCGGATCGTCGTCGGTCAGGTGCACGATTGTCGGCTCGTGCTCGTCCAGGATGACGCCGTTGATCCATGTCGCCATCTCGGCCAGATCGGGGTTGCGCATGCGTACCGACAGTGTGGCCGGGAGGGCGATTCGCGGTGGGGTGTGGTCGCCGAGTTCTTCGATCGCGGTGCGTGCTTCGGCACGGATCAGTGCCCTGGCTTGCTCGGGGTGAAGGCTGTCCGCTGCGAACCGGTTCAGCGACTGCTTGACGACTGCCGTGCGCACGCTGGGGCAGATCGGCTCGAGTTCCGCGGCGGTGGTTGCGTCGCCGGTCACCAGGACGATAGGGACGCCGTAGCCTAGCGCTACCAGGGCATTGATGCCCGACTCGCCGACCGGGTTGCCGTTGAGACGGACCTCGGCGATCGCCAGCGGGTTGTACGTGTGCGAGAGCGTGGCGGCTGGAGCGCCCATCGAGCCGTGGTACGAGACGAAGAACGCCGCGTCGAAGCTCGCGTCAAGGCCCTGCATCATGTACATCGGCTTGTGTCGGCCGGACAGGTACCTCGCGTGGCCGGCGAGGGCATCAGGCCGCAGGTTCGCCATTCGGCCGTGCGAGTCGTTGACTAGGAACGTTGTTGCACCTGCGGCCTGTGCGCCTTCGATCGCCGCGTTCACTTCGGCCTGCAGCAGGCCTCGGTAGTAGTCGTAGTCGGGGTTGCCTGGTCGGCATTGCTCCCACTCGACCACGCCGGCCGTGCCCTCCATGTCGGAGGAGATGAAGATCTTCACATCCTTACGGTACCCACGGTCGGCCAGGCTGGCGTGATAAGCGGTCACGCCGGCGCCCTCGGCCAGACTGGGTCGAGGGCGCCGGGTTGGGCGGTTATGTGGCTATGCGGTTAGGTCTACTGCGCGGGCGGACCTGAAGGGGGGAGCGCGCCGCCACCGGTGGGCGCGCAGATGAAGCGGCGCAACGTGCGACCCGCTCAGCACGGCATTCGCGCTACTCGCGCTGGCTGCCGTCTCGGATCGGTTGGACGAACGCGACGTTGACGTCCGCGTTCGTGGTGAAGGCAGGTCTGGCATGGCGGCGGCTCCACAACACAGTCGCTCCCTGACATGCGGTCGCATGTCAGGGAGCGACTCCAGATAATGCCGTCCCCCATCGTCGCCGTTCGGACCGCGACCCCAGCGCGGATCCGTGCCCGGGAACACCCCTGGCCGGGCGGGCGGCGACTAAGGCATTACCGGGAACTAGTGCCTAGAGCGGCGATGTCGGGCTGGCCGTTGTAGGCGTTGGTGATGTAGTAGTTCGTCACGTTCTTGCCGCGGGCGAGCAGCAGGGTGTCGTAGCCGTAGGGGATGTAGACGGCTTGCGACATGACCTCGGCGTCGAGCTGGCCGGCCAGCTGCGTGACCTGGGACGCCGACGTGGCGGCCTTCATCTGGTCGA